>CASBRD010000439.1 GCA_949128025.1 Oscillatoriales cyanobacterium PMM_0008
GAAGAGGGGAAGAGGGGAAGAGGGGAAGATTTCCGATTTCAAATTGAAATAAAATCTAAAATCTAAAATCTAAAATCTCCTGACCGATGACACCTAAACAACAAAACTGGTTTCTTCCCCCAAAGATGCTTGCCAACTACGGGCGTCATAATAAAGGTCTTCCAGAGAAATACTGTATAAAGCTTCTTTAAGCTTCTGGTGCAGGTGTCGCCAAACGGTAAACGTTACCCAGTCCTCAGCAAGCTTTGCATCAGGGGTGTGATGAGGCAAAGGTTGAATTGTTTCGCCAACCGCTTCTAAGATCTGTCCCAGAGAAATTTGTGCTGGTGAACGTGCCAATTTATAACCACCTGTAGCACCGCGAACTGACTCAACTAAACTGGCGCGACGCATCTCTATAAGAAGTTTTTCCAGATATGGGGCGGGGATATCTTGACGGCGTGCGATCGATCTGACAGAAGTCGGGCCGTATTCCGGCTGTAGACTCAAATCTAGCAGTGCCTTAACACTATAGTGTCCGCGAGTGGTTAGTTTCATTCCAAGCCGTAACTCATACAGCAGTTACCTATTTCTTTAGTCAATTCTAGTGAGCAACAGGATAGAGGGAAGCTCGATGTAGGTATGCTAGAGTTCCATTGACCAATGAGAGAGAACTACTTGACCAAGCGAGTTGTAACATAATATTGCGAGCTGATACAAAGCTAAAGCTTCATAAGCATAGCAAAATTCACCTAAAGTAAGATACTATAAATTACTTGAAGCATTGATTGTTGGATCGAGTTAATGAATAAAACCAAAAAGATCGAACCCCTAGCTGGTGAGACTCTCCTCAAAAGAGTCAAAGAGCTGGAGAACCTGAGCAAAGAAGAAAAGGCCAAAGAGTGCGGCTACTACACCGTCACAAAAAACGGCGTAGAGCGCGTCAACATGATGAAGTTCCTGAACGCCCTCATTGATGCTGAGGGTATTCAGTTAGACAGCAAACAGACGGGCAATGGGCGTGGCGGACGCAGTGCTAGCTATCGCATTAGCGTGCAGTCTAACGGCAACTTACTGATTGGCTCAGCTTACACGAAACAGATGGGACTACAGGCAGGAGATGAGTTTGAAATTTCTCTAGGACGCAAGCATATTCGGCTGCGTCAACTAGATGCAGATGAAATTCTAGACGACGAAGAATCCTGAGCGTTAACTCAAAGCTAATGGCTGAATTTTAAAGACGCCGACCGTTAAAGGCAGCGCCTTCAGGCGAAAGTTCGGGAATGCTTGCTTGGTTGCTCTCAAGCAAAGACAAATTCCCGTGCTATTACCTGAAATTTTCAGGCAGGTTGCTTGAGCTTAGTTAAAGGCAACTCCTCAGTTCTAGATGGAGTTGTTAGGTAAAGGCTGAGTGCCTGACCTGTAACTGCTACCTGACAAGCTAAATTAATCCCCTCCTGTTCTAGTAAGCCTAAAACTCGCCCGGGATTGTCTCGCTCAACTACTGGTAGCTGATGCAAACCACGAGCCCCCATGCGGTCTAAAGCCTCAGCAACAGATTCCGAAGCGTAGGCGTAGAGGATTTCTTTGGTGCAGATAGATTCCAGGGTTTGAGCAGTTAAATCGCAGGCAAAAGGGTCTGTTTGGGCTCGTGCTAGAGCGCGATTGATATCCTGAAGAGTAACAAGGCCAATCAGTTGCGACTCTGCATCAATAACT
The DNA here is from genome assembly GCA_949128025.1 of Oscillatoriales cyanobacterium PMM_0008. Taxonomy (GTDB): domain Bacteria; phylum Cyanobacteriota; class Cyanobacteriia; order Cyanobacteriales; family Aerosakkonemataceae; genus Argonema. The sequence goes on from CASBRD010000439.1 coordinate 1,699, forward strand.
AAAGCCGTATGGCACCTCTCACCCGTGAGAGCAAGACCAGCTTCTAGGACACCGCAATTGCCAGATAACATCAGGCGTGGCTTATCCATAGCCACAGCCACCGGCATTTGCTTCAAAATTGCCAGATTCTGGTCTTTCTCTACATTCACGCCCATCTGCTGGAGATTCAAGCCCCCAGTAGCAATTGGCTTAAGTCGTTCAACCAGCCAAACGCTCAGACCCACTGCCGCCATCAAGGGTAAAACAATGCGGTAATCCCGCGTCAGTTCAAACAGTAACAGAATTGATGTCAGCGGAGCCCGCACGCTTCCAGCCAGAACCGCAGCCATTCCCACCATTGCATAAGCTGGTGGTGCGGCAATATTGGCGCTGATTCCCGGTAGCAATACCACCAAAATTTTCCCGTAAGCAGCTCCTAAAGAAGCGCCCAGAAACATCGCTGGGGCAAAAATGCCGCCCACCAGTCCAGAACCCAAGCTAAGCGCCGTCATCACCAGCTTGACGACCAGCAATATCAGCAACAAGGGTAGAGAAAACTCTACATCTTGGAGCATAGCTTCCACAGTTTCGTAGCCAATGCCCAAGATTTGAGGCCATTTCAAAGCCACCAAACCTATGCAGACTCCGCCCATAACTGGATGAATAAATCTAGGTATCCTACCCAACCAGCCAAACCCAGGCATCTGCCCGCGAAAGCATCGCTGAGTCACCTGAATGGCTTGCGTATAAGTCAGAGATACCAAACTGGCTAATAAACCCAATCCCATATAAAGGGGAAATTCCAGCGGGCTGCGAACTTCATAAACTGGTAGGCTAAAAGCAGGTTGAGCCCCTAATCCAATCTGTGCAATTAAAGCGGCTACTACAGCCGCTAGCAGCACAACGCTAACCGCTGAAGTGGCAAAAGTAGTTCCCAGTACTACTTCCAGAGCAAAGAAAACGCCAGCAATGGGGGCATTAAACCCAGCTGCCAAGCCAGCAGCGGCACCAGCCCCCAAAAGTAGCCGCTGTCGCTCTTGCGAAACCTGTAGCACCTGACCCAGCAGCATACCGAAATTCGCTCCGATTTCTACACTCGGCCCTTCTGGCCCCAAAGAAGCACCTGTGCCCAGGGAAATCGAAGCTGCCACCATTTTCGTCACTGGTTTGAGCTGTCTGACTACAGCATGACGCGACCCCTCGGTAGCTGCAATCAAGGAAGAAATGCTTGGGCCAAAGTCTTGCCAGCGCCAGCGCATTAAGCCGACAAGCAAACCACCGACAGTAGGAACGCAGGCTAAAGTCCAAGAACCCCAGACTGAGATCTTTCCCATCAAATCCTCCAGCATGAGGCTGCGGATCAGTTCAATCAAATAGTGAAATGTGACCACACCCATGCCAGTTCCACTACCAATTAATACCGCCAAGATCAGCACGACGGTTTCTGGTGATGGCTGGAGACGGTTGAGAAGGCGAGTTAGAGGGGATGAGGGGGTAGAAGCATGGCAAGATTTTCCCGGATCTAGCAATGGCTGTTGGTTCAGACGCACAGCAGCAGGGGGAATGGGGGTCATTATAAAGGCGACTATATAAAGTATTAGAGAAAGCTTAAATTTTGTGACTGACTCCTCTTCTAAATTGTATCGGCAAGGAAGACTAGAAGTGTGCCGTTTTGGGAGTCAAGAAGGGTAGACTAAGGATGATGCCTGTATAGTCCAATTCATGTTGGCTACTCTAAAGAGCCTCTGGGTGTCAGGAATAAACCTTGAAAAGCTAGGGGTGTGGAAAATGTCATCGTTTAGCAGTCCTATAAAATCTGCGAATATGTAAATCTGTGGCTAAGGTTCGGTCATCACTTCAAACAAACGATAAATTTACGTAGGGAGATGGGAGTGGCTCAAAGTCAAGCTTTGATGGCGTTGGGTCATCACTTGTAAAAACTCTAATCCTGGCGCAGCAGCGTCAAGGCAGTGTCAGTTATCAGTGCTGAAAAATAGATACACCCCGTGGAAAAGTAGGAAATTCTGATGAATGCTCACACATTTGATGGTCATTCTGTTACTTGCCCGATTTGTCATCGTTCTAAAGGAATGAGGCTGGGTAACATGGGCAATGGACTATATATGTGTCCGTATTGCCAGGAACGCTTTGTAGTTACTGAAAGCGGTCATTATGTCCGAGACCCCCAACCGAATAAAAAACAGCGGGCTGATGGGCAGATGCTACGTCGCCAAAGTCGCCCTTTGGCTCGTATGCGTCGGGATTTCCGCATTGTCAAACCTATCTCTCTTATCGCGATCGTAGGTAGTGCTATTTTTTTGGGTTATACTCTAGCGACGCTGGATGAAAGGCCCTCTCAACAAAATCGTTTTCAGGAATTTATAGAGTGGGTGACAAAATTAGTAGAGTGAGGGGATTGGGGACTGGGGCTAGAAAAGTCATTGGTCATTAGTCATTGGTCATTAGTCATTAGTCATTGGTCATTGGTCATTAGTCATTCTCTCCCACTCTCCCACTCTCCCACTCCCCAGTCACCTACAATATCCTTTCTAAACCATATACTAACGATTTCAGCTCGGTGACCTTGCGGATTGCCAGCAGCACTCCTGGCATATAGCAAGTGCGATCGCTCGTGTCATGTCTGAGAGTGTAAACTTGACCAGTAGCACCAAAGATTACTTCCTGGTGGGCAATCAACCCCGGTAAGCGCACGCTGTGAATGCGAATACCCTCATCTGCGACACTGCCTCTAGCGCCCGGTAATTTTTCCTCTTCCGTAACAGAGGGTGCATTGTAGGTTTTGCCCATTTCTGCGAGCATTTGAGCGGTTTTAATAGCTGTACCGCTGGGGGCGTCTGCTTTTTGATTGTGGTGGAGTTCGATGATTTCCACGTAATCGAAGTATTTGGACGCTTGGATAGCAGCTTGCTGAAGCAAAACCATGCCGATCGAGAAATTGGGTATAACTAGGCAACCAGTGCTGGCTTTGTCGGCAAATTCAGCCAATTCTTCAATTTGTTTGGGGCTCAGGCCAGTGGTGCCGACGACGGGGCGGACACCGTAAGCGATCGCAGATCTGACAGAATTATAAACCGTTTTGGGGTGGGTAAAATCCACCATCACGCCCAGCACTTTTTCCTGAGCCGCCATCGCCAATATCGGTTCAAACTGATTGGTAATCGGAACTTCCAGCGGGCCGCATCCAGCCACTTCCCCAGCATCTTGATTGAAAAATTCTGGATTGCGGTCGATCGCACCCAGCAGCATCATATCAGGTGCCGCTGCAATCGCTTTGATCGCTTCGCGGCCCATTTTGCCAGCAGCACCGTTGACCACAACTGGGATAGGAGATTGATTCGCCATGATTGAAAAACGGACAAGAGATTTTGGATTTTAGATTTTAGATTTTAGATTGAATTAGGGAATGCAGCATAGAGCTTAAGGAAATTAAAGTATCAAAACTTCTTTTTTCCCCCTCTGCTCCTCTGCTCCTCTGCTCCTCTGCCCCTCTGCCCCTCTGCCCCTCTGCTCCTCTGCTCCTCTGCTCCTATTCCAAGGGGGTTTCGTCTTCAGGATTGAAGGGCTGTTCACCGATGCCAAGTTGCTTTTTAGTGCGTTTAAGCTGTTTCCAGAGTTTCTTAACTTGTTTATAAGCTTCTTCTGGAGAGAGCTTTCCACCTGTTTCTAAAGAGCAGATAAAATTCACCCGCTGGGCAAATTCTTGCAAATTGGCGTTAAAAACCAAATTTTCTGGTTTAACTTGGCCGTAGTAGCGACTACGGGGGTACAGAAAATTGGAGCGATCGTTCATGGCTCCCTCCAGGATGTTATTTATTGATAAAACATTCTTCTGTTATAGACGCTGTTTGTCAGGATTTGTATCCGATAGTATACGGATATTTAGTCGCTTCCCTGTTGTAAAATTTTCCCTTCAGCCCTTATCTACCAGCCCCACGTTCCTAGCCCGCCTTTAAATGGCCCTACAATGTCGCTGGTGATCCAGCCACCGTAGAAATCTCCGGGCTGAGGTTGCACCCTTTCACTATCAACATAGCAAGTATCCATCAAACCGGGATAAAAAGCCACGTAGTCTTTGATTGACGCAAAGGCGGGGGTGGGGTCGGGATAGAACCAGGCCGCATTCGGCGCTTGTTTGTCACCCACGATAATAGTGTAGTAACCGGCTTGACCTTTCCATTCGCAAAAGCTGGTGCGATTTTGCCTGAGCAAGTATTCCATCTTGATGTCGGCAGGAGGTATGTAGTAATTGGGTGGATGGCTTGTCTCTAAGACCCGCTTGGCTTGATGGGTATCGACAATTGCGATGCCGTTAAAGATGATCTGGATGTGCTTTGCTGAGTCTTCTAGACGCGGCGGACGCGGGTAATCCCAGACTGATTCTTGACCTGGCCCTGGTTGAATGTGCTGGCGATTCATGTCGATTTTGGATGAGATGATTGGATATGTTCAACTGTTAAGGTAGCGGCTTTCGCAGAAAAGTAGAGATTTCGTTAACTAACCACTCTTTTTCCGACGGCGCTAGCCAAGCGCCGAAACGATGGCTACGCAAGCCTTCTACCAGGGTACAAGCCATAACTGGTTTGTCGTTTACTTCGTAATTACTGCTAAGTTCAATACGATCGATATCTGCTGTCTTTCCCTTAACTTCATAGCTGAACCAGAATAACTTCCACTGCAACCGGAAATACTTTACCCGATCGATCTCCAACCTTGTCTGACCCGCTACACTAAACAGGATACCTCCCAACATACCCAGTCCGACAATCCAGAAAGGGATGGAAAGCAGAGGGAAAAACACATAGGCCCCAACTGCGATCGCTCCAGCAGTCCAAAAAAATAAGAACCCGCTCCAAATTAACGCAAACCCCAACCACGAAACGTTCTGGAATCGCCACCCAGCAGGCGGGATTTCCACCACAAGTCGTCCAAGAGTGTTTTTCAACCCGATGCGACTCCCAGCTGGCTGACGCCGCTTTTGGATGGTACTGGTATGTTCGCCGCGCAGGTTTGCTAAGGCGTGTTTTGCTGAGGAAAATCGATCTTCTGGTATTGGTTCGAGCATTGTTTCCAACCAATCGCCAAACTCAGGTGAAATTTCCACCAAGGATCGAAAGTCTATTTTAAGACGATACTGGGGTAAATCGGCTGGGAATTGGTGCGTCAGCAAAAATAGTAGCGTTGTTCCCAATCCGTATAAATCCGTTGCTGGGTAAGCTTGTCCCCGAAACTGTTCCGGTGCCATATAGCCGTATGTGCCGATGACGGTGCTACCCTGCGTTATCGTGTTTTGCACAGCACCGAAATCGACTAGGAAAACTTGTCCATCTTCCCTACGGATGATATTTTGGGGTTTGATATCCCGATGGATGACTGGTGGGGTAAACTCTTGTAGGTAAATGAGAATTTCCAGAATTTGCTCAGCCAGACGCCGGACTTCAGTTTCGTTTGTGTGCCAACCGCTTTCGACTAGGGATGAGAGCGATCGTCCTTCTGCCAATTCCTGAACAAGGTAAAATCGTCTATCGTGAGGCGTATCGACTTGGAAATAATCTAAATATCGAGGGATACAGGGATAGTTCAGCCCAGATAAAGTCTTAGCTTCTCGATCGAACAATTCTAGCACTTTCCAGTCAGTCATGCGGCGCAACGATAACTCTTTGAGTGCCACCCGCTGACTGCTCTGCAAGTCAATCGCTTCGTAGGTTATCCCAATTCCACCTTGTCCCAATATATCTACAATTTGATATCGTTGAGCGATCGCATCTCCTGGTTGGTGCAGCAGTTCCATTGGATTTTATATTTTAGATTGGCGTCAACATATACTTTGCGCTCTCAAAGATTGAATTTTTTCACTCTTAGAGAATTCTATGGTTCATTAGACATCTTGCCAAAGTCCGAAATCTAGGATTTTTTTACCATGAGCGATATCCTGAAATTGTCTGTTGTTATAGTTGGTTAAATTTTTACCGCAGATGAAGAGGGATGAACGCAGATAAACGCAGATGTTGAAAACACGAATTTTTAGGCCACTTATGCTACCAGATCTGAGGGCAGGCACTCACTAATTGTGCAATATTGTAGCATACTTTGTACGAAAGAGCCGGACTATTGCAATGAACTATAAACTACAAACAGTTTTTGTAGGGTGCGTTAACGCAGTGTAACGCACCCTAGTGCAGGATGGCGGAAATAACTCACCACTAAAAATTGCCAATGATTGCTCTCCAAATCTTGATTTTTACCACTGACCACTGACAACTGACAACTGACCACTGACAACTGACAACTTGCCCTACTAGGTAAGGTTCTAGATCCGATTAGCTAGATGGCGGTAAATTAGGTTTTTGTGCTGCCATATCAGTCTTATTTTTTCTAATTCTGTAAAAGCCATATCCCGCCGCACCTATCAAGAGTAGATAAGGGATAAAGGCAAATAACCAAATACTTAAACTCAGCAAGCTGAAAGTAAGTTCGCTCACAGAATGGGTTGCTTGTCCCCAAGTTTCTTGAACTCGTAAACCTACGGGAGTTCCCGATGCAGGTGTGGCAGAAACCGCTGCTTCCAAATTTAGGGTAATTGTGGAATAAGCTACTTGATTCTGCAAGTTATTTAATTGAGCAGAAATCCGTTCGATCGATTCTCGGATATTGCCAAGTTCTTTAGAAACTTGCAGCACATCTCTAATTGAACCAGATCGTTCCAGAATTTTCAATACAGCTTCTTCAGATTTTCGCAGATTCTTCAGACGCGCTTGGTAATCAACCAGTTGATCTGAGACATCCTCAGCGGTAAGAGAACGACTTTGCACCGTTCCCAGTTTAGCAAAGGTATCGAGGGTGGCATCCAACTTCTGCGATGGTACGCGAATTTGCATCGAAGCGGTATGACGGATGCTAGAATCGGTAGGCTGGCTATCTTGAAATCCCAGTAAATCCCCTTGCTGTTTTCTGATAATAGTTGAGACTTCGCGCATACTCTTGTCAATTGAGCCAACGACGAGAGTTAATTCCGCTTTTTTAATTAATTGGGGAAGCGATCGTCGAGCAGGGGCAGATGCTACCATAGTTCCATCGGCAGAAGCTACAACATTTTGTGCTTGTGACTGCGCCATGTTGTCCATAGCTGCCATTGGTGCTGGTTCTGCTGCTGGCATAACCGCACTTTTTGCAGAAATCTGTCCCGGAGAGCTACCACCTGTGGCATTATAGCTTTGACTGCAACTCGGCAGAGTAATGCCAGATAATGTTCCGATCAGCAAAATATTGATAAGCCGATCGCATTTAGGAGTATTAATTTTTAACTGGGTTTTCATAAGAAATTTTTCCTGGGGGATTGGGATGAGATGGAGTTCTCAGCTAGAAATAATTTAACCTTGTCTTAGGCCAGGTATGTTCGTTGTTACAAAAATTGAAATGGCAAAGAACATCAAACCCTTGTGCCAGAACCTTTGTTACTCATTTTGGGCAATGAACAACGAACGGAAAAACACTAAAATGTTGGTTTGTGACCGATGGTAGTATAGTTCACTTGTTCACCCGGATTTTGACTGCTATATTCAGCTTAATAACAATTTCGATGTATGAAAACAACTATCCTGGCTACAGTATCTTTTTTGACTACTCTGTGGTTAGCATCACCGCTGTTAGCGCAGAGTGTCAGCCCGGTTGAACGGTTACTGACAACCAAAGAATGTCAGGGATGCGACTTAAGTGGTGCCAATTTGAACAGTGTTGACCTCAGCGGGGCTAACCTCAGCGGGGCCGATCTCAGCGATGCTAGCTTAAAGAATACTCTACTGGTAGGTGCCAACCTCAGCGATGCCAATCTCAGGGGTGCCGACTTGACGCAAGCTATGCTGACTGGTGCTAATATCAGCGGAGCGGATTTAACTTATGCTAACCTTACAGATGCGAACCTGTTTCGGGCCAAAGCTAAGGAGTCGGGAGGAGCAGATTTTACAAATGCTATTTTTAATGGAACTATGATGCCCAACGGTACTGTTCGCGATCGACAAGCACTACCGTCGGTTCCCGAAAAGGTAACTCCCGAACAACTTCCGGCGACAATACGCTAGGATTATTCAGCTACTTAACGCAAATGGTCAGTTATATGATTATGGGTTTCGATCCCCCTAAATCCCCCTTAAAAAGGGGGACTTTGAATCCGGTTCCCCCCTTAAAAAGGGGGGCTAGGGGGGATCGAACCGACAATATTTGTAACTAGCAACTTGAGCTATTTAGTTTTGAGGGTATTCTCAAGTTGCCAAATCGACATAATAGATTAAGTTAATTAAATTCTCCACAAAGTTGCCGTGCTGGCTAAGTTCTCCAGTCAATTCCGCGATCGGTTGTCTAATTGGCGTCGCCGTTACATTGCAGCGCCAATTGCACTCACACCCGTGCTTGTAGCGAGTATAGGGGTGAGTGTTTTGCTGCTGGGGTTGAGACAGTTTGGCAAACTGGAACCGCTGGAATTGGGGGCTTATGACCAAATGTTGCGATCGCGCCCCACAGAAAAACCCGATCCTCGTATTTTAGTGGTCACCGTCACAGAAGAAGATATCCAGCGCGTGGGAAAGTGGCCGTTATCAGATGCCACAATGGCTAATCTATTAGAAAAGCTTCAGAAATATAACCCGCGTGTGATCGGTTTGGATATTTATCGGGACTTGGCGGTACAGCCGGGACATCAGAGGTTAGTTACTCAGCTCGGTAAAAGCGATCGCATAATTACGGTTTGCAAAACCAGCGATATCAACCATTCCGGCGTTGCGCCACCGTCATCAGTTCCACAGAACCGTGTCGGCTTTAGCGACCTCGCAGTTGACTCGGATGGAGTGATTCGACGGGCGCTATTATTTGTGACACCGGGGAAAGGGAATTGCAAAGCACGCTTCTCATTTAGCTTCCAACTGGCAAGCCGATATCTCGCAAAGGAAGGGATTGAATCCTACAAAGTTAAGTCTAGCGGATACATGGGGCTCAGAAGAATGAGAGAGGGTGAGCATCCCCAATCTTCAATCCCAAATCCCAAATCCCAAATCCCAAATCTAAAATCGCAAGTGGTATTTCCCCGCCTGAACGGCGATGCAGGTGGCTACCAAGGGGCAGATATAGGGGGTTATCAAATTCTGCTCAATTACCGTTCGGCCCAAGACGTTGCCCAAGAAGTCACCCTCACCCAAGTTTTAAACGATCGCGTGCGTCCGGAATGGATACGCGATCGCATTGTCCTCATCGGAGTACAAGCACCCAGCATTGATGACGCCTTCTATACACCCTACAGCGCCGTTAGACCGCAAGACGCGAAAATGCCTGGAGTAGTAGTCCATGCCCAAGTAGCGAGTCAAATCCTCAGCGCCGTGCTGGATGGACGCCCTCTCATCTGGTATTGGCCTTGGTGGGGTGAAATTCTGTGGATTTGGGGCTGGGCCTTAGTAGGTGGGTTTGGGGCCGATCGGCTGCGGCATCCTCTGTGGCTGGGGCTTTCAGGGGTAGGTGCGATCGGAGTTCTGGTTGGTGCCTGTTATGGTTTGTTGATTTACTCTGGATGGGTGCCAGTAGTACCACCAGTCATAGCGTTGATAACCAGTGGCGGAACTGTGGTAGTTTACACCTCCTACAAAATGTACAAGCAGCAGCAGAAAATCACAAATCTCTCAGCAGAACAGGAGGAGACGATCGTACTTTTGACAACCATGCTCAAGCAGAATCCCTCGGTTTCATCAGCCACTTGGCTTCTATCCTCATCAGCCACAGTTCCCGTTTCCCGACAACCAGATCCCGTTTCCCAACAACCAGAGCCAGAGCCCTTCTCGTTTTCATCGCTATTGGACGGACGCTACAAAATCAGCAAAATCTTGGCTAAAGGAGGATTTGGTCAAACCTATCTAGCACAAGATATCAAGCGTCCCGGCGATCCTACTTGTGTAGTCAAGCGTTTGATGCCAGCACGGCGAGATCCCAAATTTTTGCAAGTTGCTAGACGATTATTCGAGACGGAAGCCAAAATTTTGGAAGTGTTGGGGCAGCACAGCCAGATTCCACTACTGCTGGCTTATCTAGCAGAAAAAGAGGAATTCTACTTAGTTGAAGAATATATAGAGGGAGACTCTTTAAGTGATGAGCTACCTGTGGATAAGCGACTGAGTGAGTATGTGGTAGTCGATCTGCTCAAAGGGATTTTGGAGATCTTGGCTTTTATCCACCAAAACCATGTGATTCACCGGGATATCAAACCCAGCAATATAATTAGACGAAAACAAGATAGCCAGTTAGTTTTGATTGACTTTGGTGCAGTCAAGCAGATGCACACCGAAGCAAACGAGGATACGGAAAGCCCGACAGTAGCGATCGGGACGCGGGGCTATGCACCGCCGGAACAGTTGGCCGGTCACCCCCGTCCAGCCAGCGATATCTATGCAGTGGGGATGATTGGAATTCAGGCGCTTACCGGGATTTCGCCGCAGCAGTTACCCCAAGATCGCGATACGGGATGCGTCATTTGGCGTCCTCTAGCGAGTGTTAGTGAGGAATTGGCTGAGATTTTGGATCGGATGGTGTGTTATCACTTCAGCGACAGGTATCAGTCAGCAGCAGCTGTGCTGAAGGATCTCAAAGAGATCGATCGCTCTGTTCTCAGTAAAGTAGCTATAGATATCGATCCAGTAAATATGCCTGCCAAAGACACAGATAACTTGATGAAAACCCTACTAGCAAACCAAGATAATCCTCTGCCCTCTCAGTTGTTGGATGCCACAATCGTAGTAAATCGAGAAGATTCCGAAAGTGAGATCGAAGAGGAGACTACTCAGTAGGGAGTGGGAGAGTGGGGGAGTGCCGGTAGCCTGAGTCAACTAAAATACGAAATTACTGCTTACAAACTTGAAAATTGATATGAGTCCGACTGTTCTTGAGCCAACTATCGTTAAATCGGCGACCCGCCGTGTCGTTTTTCCCTTTACGGCTATTGTTGGCCAGGAGGAAATGAAACTGGCACTGCTATTGAATGTAATCGATCCGAAGATTGGCGGTGTGATGATTATGGGCGATCGCGGTACGGGCAAATCTACCACGATCCGCGCATTGGCCGATCTTCTTCCAGAAATCGAAGTTGTTGCTAATGACCCCTTCAACAGCGATCCCAGTGACCCTGATATCATGAGCGATACTGTGCGCGATCGGATCGATCGCGGTGAGGAAATTCCCACAGCCAAGAAAAAAGTTACGATGGTGGATCTACCCTTGGGTGCGACAGAAGACCGGGTTTGTGGCACGATCGACATTGAGAAAGCACTATCTGAGGGTGTCAAAGCGTTTGAACCGGGATTGCTGGCGAAAGCCAATCGCGGTATCCTCTACGTTGATGAAGTCAACTTGCTGGATGACCACCTGGTAGATGTGCTGCTAGACTCCGCTGCCTCTGGTTGGAATACTGTAGAACGGGAAGGTATTTCCATTCGTCACCCAGCCCGTTTCGTTCTGGTTGGTTCCGGTAACCCGGAAGAAGGGGAATTGCGTCCTCAATTACTCGATCGCTTTGGGATGCACGCTGAAATCCGCACGGTAAAAGAACCAGCTTTACGAGTGCGAATCGTAGAACAAAGATCTGAATTCGATCGCAATCCGCCGGAATTTCTCGAAAAATATCAAGAAACGCAAGAAGCACTCCAGAAAAAGCTAGTTAACGCCCAAGAACTACTTCCTTCCGTGACAAGTGACTACGATCTGCGGGTGAAAATTTCTGAGGTTTGTGCTGAACTGGATGTAGACGGTTTGCGGGGTGACATTGTGACCAACCGCGCCGCCAAAGCCCTAGCTGCTTTTGAAGGTCGAACTCTGGTACTGGTAGACGATATCCGCCGGGTGATTACGCTGTGTTTGCGCCACCGACTTCGCAAAGACCCCCTAGAGTCGATCGATTCTGGCTACAAAGTTGATAAAGTCTTTAGCCAGGTGTTTGGCTTAATTGATGCTGTGGAAGCGGCTCAAGCTAATGGAACGGGACAGCCTGCCCGTTGATAAAGGGCGATCGGGCGGCGATCGGCTCCAGAATGTAGTAGGTTTGAACTAACCTTGCGACAGGCTCAGTATCCGATTGTCCCCCAACCCCCTTTCC
>CASBRD010000440.1 GCA_949128025.1 Oscillatoriales cyanobacterium PMM_0008
AACACTCGTAATGTATGGCATACGGCTTTCCTCTTCTAAATGAATGACTTCCTGCCAAAACTCTTGCTCTAACTCTTGTGGGAGGCTCATTACCCAATCTATAAACTGGAACAAATTGATGACATCTTCCCGTTCGTAACCTTGTTCGTACAACCGTCTGGTCAAAGCCAGTTTCCATTCTTTACGCTGATTTCTATTTAGTAGAGAAGTTTACTGGGGGTGCAGCCATTTTTCTTAGTCTAAACTCCAGTAGATTGCGTAAAAGTAAGGATACCTCGATCGCTATCCAATTCGGCTAGGATTCCCACTGGTAAGGCGGCGTTGGGGCCGTCGTGACCGAAGGGGAGGTCTGATACTATGGGGATGCCAAGGTCGCCGAGGCGATCGCGCAAGACTTCCTCTACACTGAAACTGGGTGCTGGTGCATCGCAACGACTAAATCTTCCCAGCGCAATTCCTCTCACGTGCTGGAATACACCGCACATTCGCCACTGGGTTAAGGCCCGATCGATCCGATAAGGAAATTCCGTCACATCCTCCAATGCCAGAATAACGCCATCCAGGTCTGGTTGAATGTGCGTGTTGAGCAAATGAGTCGCTACGGTAAAATTTGCGGGTAGCAGGATACCGCTGACTCTACCACCGCCCCAACCTATCCCTTTCAATGGTTCTAGCGATCGTCCTTCCACCAAGTCAAACAATCGTTGAATTGACCAATCCGGTTCAGCTGCTAAAGTTGTCAGCAACGGGCCGTGTACGCCTGCAATACCCGTTTTGCCAAGACTCCATAGCAAAGCAGTTACATCGGAAAATCCAATTAACCACTTTTGGATTTTGGATTTTGGATTTTGGATTTTGGATTGGGGAATTTCACTTTCGTCTTCTGAAGCTGGCCATATCCAATTTTCCAACAATCTGGTACTACCGTAACCGCCTCTGGCACAAAGAATGGCCTTGCATTCCGGGTCAATCCATGCTTCTTCAAGTTGGCGACGGCGATTTTCATCTGTTCCGGCGAGATAGCCCGATCGATCGCTAATGCTGGTGCTGACTTCTACACGATAGCCGCGATCGCGACAAATTTGCACGCCTTTTTCAAATGCCTCAAATTCTTTTATAGCACCGCTGGGAGCAATTACTCGCAGTAAATCGCCCGGTTGTAATGGTGGTGGTAATTGACAGAAATTCATATAATAAAAATAATACTGGAAGGTGTATGATTATGCAATCAACTACCGCTGCTCCAATGGGAAAAATTACTACAACTCTGGTGGTTACGAATCGTGGCGATCAAGTCTTGGCAGAACGGGGTGTAATTTTAGATGAAGAAGTGCGATCGCTTACACTGAAAGATGTGCTAGTTGATACGGGAGCTACTACTTTGTGTTTGCCTGCAAATGTAATTTCCCAGCTAGGATTATCGCTACTAAAAGAAGTTAATATTGTCACGGCGACTGGATTAGGAAAAGCACGAATATTTCAAGATGCCAAAATTTCTTTACGCGGAAGAGAGGGAACTTTTGAGTGTGTAGAATTACCAGAAGGATCAGATCCATTGTTGGGGGTAATTCCGCTAGAAGCGTTGGGGATTGAATTAGATTTACAAAATCAACAACTCATCCTTTTACCCATAAATACGAACACAAGTTATCTGAGAATATAGAAACCAGGTTTTTTGGAAAAACCGGGTTTCTGGATTCATTTTTGCAGAAGTTTACTATGTTTGCGACCGTAAGTAAAGTAGATCAGCAAACCAACTGCCAACCACAAAATCAATCGCAACCAAGTATCGCGGGGTAGTGACAGCATTTGCAAGGCAGATATTAATGCACCTAAAATTGGCACTAAGGGAACCAGCGGAGTCCTAAAAGGTCTTGGCAAATCCGGTCTGCTGCGACGCAAAATAGGCACAGCAATGCAAACAATCAAAAATGCCAGTAAAGTGCCGATCGAGACTAATTCACCTAACAAGCCGATTGGTAACAATCCTGCCAACAACATAGCAACAATTCCCGACACGATGATGGCAATATGAGGTGTGCGGAATTTGGGATGAATTGCTGCAAATTGTGGGGGAAGCAATCCATCGTTTGCCATTGCGTAAAAAACTCTAGATTGTCCCAAAAGAAATACAACAATTACCGAACTCATACCTGCGATCGCGCCTATTTTAACTATCGGTTTCAGCCAGCGCAATCCTTCTCCTACCGCATTTACTCCTACAGCAATTGGATCGGGAACATTCAATTGTTGATAAGGCACAATTCCCGTCAGCACCAGCGCAACGGCGATATAAAGTACAGTGGCAATTAGCAAGGAACCGAGAATCGCAATTGGCATATCTCGCTGGGGATTGCGTGCTTCTTGCGCTGCACAAGAAACTGCATCAAAACCGATGTAGGTGAAGAAAACTACCCCCGCACCCCGCCAAACGCCACTCCAACCAAAACTGCCAAACTCTCCTGTATTTTCGGGAATGAATGGCAACCAATTTTGTTGATTGATGTAAGCTATTCCCGCAAATACAAATATTAAAATTACCGCCGTTTTGACAAGGACGATAAAATTATTAACTGCTGTTGATTGGCGCAAACCTACAACTTGTAATGCCGTCATCAAAGCAAGTATGAACATGGCTGGCAGATTTAGCGGTGGATTTGCCAATTCGGGTGGAATTATTATCCCTAAATCTTTGCACAAGCTGACGAAATATCCCGACCAACCAACGGCAACAGTAGCACCGCAAAAAATATACTCTAAAATTAAATCCCAGCCGATAATCCAGGCTATCAGTTCTCCCAAAGTAGCATAAGCATAAGTGTAGGCGCTGCCAGCTATGGGAATCATAGAGGCAAATTCTGCATAACAAAGTCCGCTCATAGCGCAGCTAATAGCCGCTAGTATAAATGATAAAGCGATCGCAGGCCCTGCAAAATTAGCTGCTGCCTGTCCCGTTAGTACAAAAATACCAGCACCAATAATTCCCCCAATACCTAATGCTAGGAGATTTGCCAAACTGAGCGATCGGGCCAATCCTTCATCGCTGTCAACCGATGCTTCTTGGATTAAGCTGTCTACTGATTTTTTGTTAAATAATCCAGTTACCATTTGTCAAGAGGCGGGTGAATTAAAGAAGTGCGATCGCATTTTAACATTGTGCTATCATCCTTATTGATCTGCGTTCATCTGCGGTTAAAAATCTCTTCAATCTAATTTTCCGATATATTATTCAGGTTTATTTCCTGAATTAGGAAAATTCGGCCTATTGTCCACACCTGACAGCCCCCGGATGCGACTCAACTGGGTTAAAGCCCAGCGGGCAGTTTCTTGCACCTCTGCATCAGGATCGTCAACTGCATGGCGCAGCAGTTGGCTGACTTGAGCCATCATATCGTAAATCCGCGTCAAGTCCCGAATGGCGTTCTTCCGCACTTCTGCATTTTCATCTTGCAAGGAGATTGCTAAAGCACGATTCATGGGTTTGAGCGTCCGGGTGCCAATTTGCGAGAGAGCCTCTAAAATTAAGCTGCGTTGTTTGGAGTCTGCATCCATCAACAACTCCAGTAGAGGCTGCATCGCTCTAGAGTCTCCCCGTTGTGCTAGCTCCCAAATAGCCTTGCGCCGCTTAGTCGGATCGGGATTTTGTAAATCTTTGATTAATTCATCAACAATATTAATTTTCGGCAGGCGAGTAGGTTCTCGAACTTCCAACGCCTCTGTCTGCGGCACAGCCGTTGATTGTTCTAAATTTTTATTGTCAGCAATTGGCGAAACCCCACTGTTATAGCTACTAACATCTGCCTGGGGCACTGCGGTTGATTCTTCGGAATGTTTGTTTTCCGAACTCCAAGAAATGCCACTGTTGTAGCTGTTAGGTTCTACCTGCGACTGTGAGATTGATTCGTCTGGATGTTTATTTTCCAGAACCGATGAAGCGCCATTGCTGTGGCCGTTTTTTTCAGGTTGCAGCTCAAAGGAGTTGGGTTGAGAGTTTGAGGCGTCAAGATTGGAGTGTTCGCTAGAGCCAGTTTCAAATGATTCTGGCTCTGGGGGCTGCTGTTGTGCTATAGGTTCTGTCTGTTCATCAGAATGTCTGAGCAAGTAGAGCAGTCCCCCAGCAATAACAATCAGGACTGTTCCCGTACCTATCCACCACAACGCCCAGTAGGACTTAGAACTTTTAGGAACTGGAGTTGGCTTGGTGGTAGGTTTTTGTTTGCCAAAGCTAAAGTCTGGAATTGTGTCAGTGGGGGTGGGTTTTTGAGTAGGGGTTGGAGAGCTACGCTGAGCGACGAGTGCTGCGAGTGTTGAACTTGCAAGCAACCTGGTAGTTCCGATCGGAACAACTAGCGCGATCGGCAAGTCTCGCAATAGCGTAGGCTTATCCGTGCTGTAGGTATTAACTGTAGCTCCAACTGCATTGCGGGCAAAGCCCAGGCAAGTCATACAAGAGAGCAGAAGTAAAGCGGAGCGTGAGGGCATCATAAACTAACTCAGGGGTAGAAGGGCGACCAGTATGACCCACTGGGTAGATGACTTTGAGCTAGTTTAATCCTAAACTGCGATTTGCTCAGAAACTCAGCCCTGGTGCCTGAGATCCCAGAAAGTCGATGCAAATATAGTAAAAATTAGCAGCCCCTGCCGCTAATTTAACCCCAAATTTCTGATTCAGATTCAGGTATTTTGATGGGAAGCTCCGCCAATTCTACTTTGTCAGGCTCTAATAGCTTTACCGATGCAGGTGTTTCACTCTCAGATATCTTCGGTTGCAGTAACTTTGCCAGTGTATCTCGCTGATTGACTAGGTAGATACTGATTAGAGTTAGGCAGACTCCCATCCACTGATATGGCTCTAGCATTTCGGAGAGGAAGAGGTTGCCGAATAGGAGAGCAAATACTGGGGTTAGAAAGGTGAGGGAACTGAGGCTGGTTAAGCTGCCGCTTTTGGCAAAGTAAAAGAATAGACCGTAGGCTAAAGCACTGCCAAGTATAGTTGAGTAGCTTAATGCTATCCAGCTGGAGAAATCCAGACGTTGCCACTGCTGGGTTTCTGTGGCGGCTGAGAGGGCAAACAGGGGCAAACCGCCCAAAATCATGTGCCAGCCGGTGGCGCTCACAGGGTCGGCATAGCGGCATACGATCCGAATGAGGATTGTTCCTACTGCCATTGAGAGGGCGGCCAGCAGCATCAGCCATTCTCCATTCTGAAACAATTGCTGGATGTCGATCGATGGTGCGATCGCGCTACCTGGCAGCAGATTCATTATCCATCCATCGGGTAACCCAATCAAACTGATACCCAGGACGCCTATCCCAAGTCCCAACCACCCCCACAATCCAATCCGCTCCTGAAATAGCCACATGGACAGCAGCGCTACAGCCAGAGGTTGGGAGTCGATCATTACCGAACCCAAACCAGCACTGGTGCGAACCAATCCCTCTGCTAAAAAGCCTTGAAACAGCGCCCCATCGACGAGGGCAAACAAACTTATCCACAACCAAGCCGACCAAGTGCGGGGTTGGGGTCTTCCTGTTAGCATGGCGAACAGCAGTACCAAAACACCGGCTGGCACGAGGCGTACCCCAGCCATAAACAGCGGCGTTGTCTGCGGGATGATGCCTTTCATCGCCACCATTGCCGTACCCCACAGGAAAAAGGGCGCGATTAGAAGTAGGGAAGCAAAAGGTAGTCTCGATTCAGCTACTTTTGTTTCAATCCCTTTCAGGGACTCAAGTTTAGCCCCCGCCGGACGCGAAAATATTAGTTCTAAATTCCTTGTCACGTTAAATGGTATTTGTATCAACCGCATTAAATGGCTCCCTTGATGCTCTAGGCTGGGTTAGCTATCTTAATTGTATTGAATTATGTATTTCTGTTAAGCTGTTGACATAGGTCAAAATATTTGCCCATCAAGCTTGAGGAGATGGCAAGATGGTGAGAGTGAACTAAAACTCTGTTTTAACAGGATTTTCCTCAATCTAAAATCTAAAATCTAAAATCTAAAATCCGATGATTTGGCCTTTTAAGCCTAAGTTTCGCAAACAAATTGCCCACATTGAAGTTACCGGCGCGATCGCTGGTGCTACCCGAAAATGGGTTCTCGAAGCCCTGAAAACCGTTGAGGAAAAACGTTTTCCCGTCTTACTGCTGCGAATCGATAGTCCCGGCGGCACGGTGGGGGACTCCCAAGAAATATACAGCGCTCTGAAGCGTCTGCAAGAAAAAGTCAAAATTGTCGCCAGTTTTGGGAATATTTCAGCGTCTGGGGGCGTATACATTGGTATGGGAGCCCAGCACATCATCGCCAATCCAGGCACGATTACCGGCAGCATCGGAGTTATTCTGCGCGGCAATAACCTGGAACGCCTGCTAGACAAAGTTGGCGTTTCTTTCAAAACCATCAAATCCGGCCCCTACAAAGACATTTTGGCCTTTGACCGAGAACTGACGGAACCAGAAGAAAATATTTTGCAAGAGTTGATCGATATTAGCTATCAACAGTTTGTGCAAACGGTGGCGGAGGCGCGAAACCTGACGGTAGAAACTGTGAAGAGTTTTGCAGATGGGCGCATTTTTACCGGAGAACAAGCCTTACAATTGGGCATAGTCGATCGCTTGGGTACTGAGGAAGACGCCCGCCGCTGGGCAGCTGAACTGGCAGGACTCGACCCCGATAAAGCCCGCTGCTACAAGTTTGAAGAACGCAAACCCGTCTTGAGTCGCCTGCTGTCGGGAAACAGCAAGATGGCATCTGGACTATCATCGGGCATTGATTGGTTAGAATTTGATCTGTCTACTAGCGGTCTGCCTCTGTGGCTCTACAGACCTTAAAGAGGGAAAGGGAAAGAGGGAAAGGGAAACAAAAAGAATTTTCTGATACTCCCAATTCATTTTCTTCTACTCCCTTTCCCTTTACCTTATAAGTCGAAGCGCTACTGACTTTCCTACAGCGCTTGTGCCCTGATGGAAGCGGCTTTTGAATTTATCTAAGTTATTAATATTTGTTTTGAAAATAAGGAGGATTTCTGCGTGGAGTGGCGAGTTAGGGCAATTCGTGGGGCAACTACTGTCTCGGAAAATTCGGTTGAGTCGATTGGAGAAGCTGTGACGGAACTGCTAGATGAACTAGAAAAGCACAATCATTTAAACCCCAACGATATCATTAGTGCCATTTTCTCTGCTACCCGCGATCTGGATGCGATTTTTCCAGCTGCGATCGCACGCAAACGTCCCGGTTGGGAAAATGTCGCCCTATTGGATGTCCAGCAGATGCACGTTCAAGGAGACTTAGAACGCTGCATTCGCTTCCTCATCCACGTTAACCTTCCATACCCCCACGTCACTATTTACCATCCCTATTTACGTAAAGCCCAAAACCTCAGACCTGATTGGAGTTTACCCCCAAGCGGGCTAGGGGCTAGGGGCTAGAAAAGTCAAAAGTCACTCATTCAAAAGTCAAAAAGGGGAGTGGGAGAGTGGGGGAGCAATGACCAATGACTAATGACTAATGACCAATGACTTTTGACCAATGACTTTTGACCAATGACTTTTGACCAATGACTTTTGACCAATGACTTTTGACTTCCCCTGGCTTGCTCTAATTATGATAATT
>CASBRD010000441.1 GCA_949128025.1 Oscillatoriales cyanobacterium PMM_0008
ATCTATTTCAGCGCCAATATAAAGAATTGCATTATAGCGAAACTGAGTTAATTCATTATGGTAGCGACCGCGCATTAGTTGAATTTGCACGTTGCTAATCTGTGGAAACTGCTGCTTTAATGCACGGAAGAAAGCCGGATCGATGACTAACTCTGTTTCTTGGTACATTTGCATTTGTACCCGTTGCTGCAACTGCTCGCGGGTAGTGGAAGGTTCTGCTTGATACAGTTGAACCGACGCATGGAAAGCTGGCAAAAGTGGCAGACTACGCACATCTCCTATGAAGATAAATCCACCGGATGCAGCTGCCTGCACCGCACCTTCTATCACCCGCACAAGATAGTCAATATTGGGGAAATATTGCACGACAGAGTTGAGAATTACAGCATCAAAAGCTTCTGCTTCTATTCCTTCAAAATCAGTACCCATTTTTTGAAGCAGGGTTACTTGAGGTAATTCTAGATTTGCCAACTGATGCTGAATGTAGTTGAGTGAAGCAGGGGAAAAGTCCGTTCCCCAATATTTAGTACATTGAGGCGCAATTCGGAAAAGTAATAAACCTGTTCCGCAACCAATTTCTAGCACTCGACTGGGTTGCAAAGCCGTAATTTGGGCGACTTGGTTATTCACCCATTCGCACATCTGTTCTGCTGGAATCGGTTGATTGGTGTAACTGCTATTCCAACCGACAATATTAAATGTCGGATCTGAATCGCCAGCAGGTTGATTATAAGTTTCGTCGTATAGCATTTGCCACTGCAATACCTGCTCATTCGGCAATTGCGTCTGTTCTTTTTCGCTGTTGTATTCCGCATTCAGCGCTACATAAGCTACTAGACGATTCTCGCCTGTATCTTCACGATTTATGACGGTCGTTTGCAGTACTGCTGGATGCTGATTCAGAATAACTTCAATTTCTCCCAATTCGATGCGGTAGCCGCGAATTTTTACCTGATCGTCGGTGCGACCTAAAAATTCGATGTTGCCATCTTCTCGATAACGAACTAAATCGCCTGTTTTATAAAGGCGTGTCCCTGGCAGAAACCGGGTTTCTGTTAATTCAGGATGGTTTAGATAACCCCGCGCTAGTCCATCACCAGCAATGTACAATTCGCCTGGAATTCCAATGGGTAAAGGTTGTAAATTTTCATCCAGCACATAAACTTGGGTGTTGGCAATGGGACGACCGATCGCAGGTGCTACATCGGCTTGCTTAGTGACAGGAACTACACCAGAAGTTGTAACAACACTATTCTCTGTCGGCCCGTAATTATTGACTACCTGAAAAGAATGGGAAAGCGAAGGATACTGATGTAGTTTGTCTCCACCTGTGAGTAATATTCGCAAAGCTGCGTTATTCGGCCAATCTAATGATAAAACTTTCTCTGCTAAAGGTGTTGGTAAAAAAGTAATTGTTATCGCTTTTGATACTAGCCAATCTCGCAGTTGAGAGGGCGATCGCCTAATTTCATCATCTGCCAAATGAATGCTAGCTCCAGCACTTAGATAAGGCCATATTTCCCACACGCAAGCATCAAAGGCAACTCCGGCTATCTGCGTTGCGCGATCGCGTGGTGAAACTGCAAAGGCTTTTTGATGCCAAAAAACGAGATTTAACAAGCTGCGATGTTCAATTTGGACTCCTTTAGGCTTTCCAGTTGAGCCTGAAGTATATATGACATAAGCCAGGTTATTTGCTGTTACCTTACTCCGAGGATTATTTTCACTTTCTTGAGTAATACTTTCCCAATCTTTATCCAGGCAGATTATCGATGAATTTTGCTTTCCTAGACGCTCAATCCACCGCTCATGAGTCAATAATACTGGCACCTGAGCATCTTCAATCATCAAATTCAAACGTTCAGGAGGATAGCTTGGGTCTAAAGGTAAATAAGCTCCACCCGCTTTGAGGATGCCCAACATAGCGATTACCATATCGAGCGTTAGCGAGGCTCGCTCTACACAAAGCCCTACTAAAACTTCTGCACCAACACCCAGTTTTTGTAGATAATGTGCAAGTTTGTTGCTGCGTATATTTAGTTCTCGATAAGTGAGCGTTTTATCTCCAAATACCAGCGCTAAGGCATCAGGGTTCTGCTCTACTTGAGCTTCAAACAACTGATGAATACATCTATCTTGAGGATAATCTGCCTGGGTATTGTTCCATTCCACTAATAATTGATGTAGCTCAGATTCGCTTAATAGCGGTAAGTCGGCGATTCGTTGTTCTGGATTCGCAACAATAGCTTCTAGCAGGTTTTGGAAATGTCCCAGCATCCGATTGATCGTCGCTTCATCAAATAAATCTGTGCTGTAAATTACAAAACCGCTTATTCCTTCCGAGCTATTTACCCATAGGTTATTGTTGGGCGTTAGAGGAGATCCTTCTTTGTGCGATCGGTCCCACAAGTGAAACTCCAAATCAAACCGCGTTGTCTCACTATTAAATTCCAGCGGACTTAGCATTAACCCAGGTAATTCTAGCGCCGACATTGGCGCATTTTGTAGCGCAAACACAACTTGAAACAAGGGATTTTGATTTAAGTTCCGCTCAGGATGCAGTTCCTCGACCAACTTCTCAAAGGGCAAATCTTGGTGAGCATAGGCTCCCAAAGCTACCTCTTTTACTCGACTCAAAACTTCCCTAAAACTTGGATTCCCCGATAAGTCGGTACGCAACACCAAACTATTGACAAAAAAGCCGATTAATCCTTCAATTTCACTGCGATTGCGATTAGCGATAGGCGAACCTACAGCAATATCTTCTTGCTGCGTATAGCGGTAGAGTAAAATCTGGAATGCTGCCAGCAGAGTCATGAACAAAGTTACCTCTTCCTGTTGGGAAAGAGATTCTAACGCTTGACTTAAAGTTTTCGGGAGTTGGACAATTTGCGTTGCACCTCGATAAGTTTGAACTGCTGGCATCGGCCTATCGGCAGGCAAATTTAGCATAGAAATGCCGTCTAATTGTTGCCGCCAGTAAGCAAGTTGTGTTTCTAACACTTCCCCTTGCAACCACTCGCGCTGCCAGTGTGCAAAGTCAGCATATTGGATGGGTAATTGTGGCAGAGGTGAAGGCTTCTCGCTGGCGAAAGCTGTGTAAAGTGCGCCTATTTCTCTAATTAGCACTCCGATTGACCAACCATCAGAAATAATGTGGTGCATATTCAACAATAGAATATGTTCTGCTTCATCCAACCGCAATAGTGTTACTCGCAGCAATGGGTTACTTGATAAATTGAAAGGGCGTTGAGCCTCCTGGGTAGTTAGCCGTCGCGCTTCCTTTTCTCGTTCTGCTTGTGGCAATTGCCGCAAATCTATTACTGGTAAGGATACTTTTAAGGCGACATTAATTGCCTGAACTGGTTGCCCTTCCAGCGTTACAAAAGCGGTACGCAAAGCTTCGTGACGTTCAACAATTTTGTTAAAAGTTTGTTCCAGTGCCGCTAAGTTGAGCGAACCTAACAAACGCAATGCTGCCGGAACGTTATAGAAAGAATTGTTGGGTACTAATTGGTCAATAAACCACAGCCGCTGTTGTGCAAAAGAGAGAGGTATATTTCCATCCCGCGAGATAGATACAAGGGGTATACAAGTAGTGTTCTTAGTAGAATTAGCTGTCCTTAAAAAGGAAATAATTTCTGCTTTGCGCTGAGATATTTCTGCACGCAGTTCTGGTGTCAGAGTTCCTTCAGGGGCGTTGCAGCGAAGGCGAAGCTCCTCCGTATCTGCCCCGCTAACGCTCTCAAGAAATACATTAATATCTAGACTTCTAAGATAAGACAAAAACTCAACTATATTCAAAACCACACCTCTTATCTGAACATTAATCAAAGTGATAGCTGTTATTTGCTAGTCGTCAACTGACCCAGGCGCTTTAATACACTCAGTACACCATACAAATCATTCCCAGGATTAAAAATATAGAACATTTTAGACATGGCGTACTGCGGAGTCTCTTGTTTTACCAATTTGATAAACATGAAACTACCGCCATTTGTTAGCAGCCCAAAGGTAAATTTATCTGAATCGGGATTTGCCAACATATAAGCTAGTAGCTGCGCTCTTCCTACTTCTAGAGAGAAAGCCGCCTGCTTGGACTCAATGACCGTTACCCAAAGTTGTTCAAATAAAGCCAGTACATCAATCTGTCCTTTGTACATTACTCCTTCATCCTCTGCTGAAATCTCCACAGATTTTTCTGAAGTTATGTGAAATGGAGATAGATAAAAACCTGCTAAATCTAACAGGGGAGATAGCACTACCATTTTGACCGTATTTTCGAGCATGGGAGGGTACTTAAGTAAATTGGAATAACTTGCCTTAACTCGATCGAGTCGCTGCTTTTCTAAATCGGTGATTTCTGGCAAATTATCCTGCCACTCCCGAAAAAATTGATCGTCCTCAACTAGCTGGACTCCAAATCTTGCTCTTAAGTCATGCAGGGTGACGTTTTTAGCTTGCAGTGTTTGAACCATAATTTAGAATTCCACCTCTTCTCGCGTATTTATTGTCGTTGTAGTGCTATCCAGACCTTTCGCTGCCCAAGACATTGTTTCAATATACCTCGCCATACTAGCCACAGTAGGTGCCTCAAACAAGTTGCGTACAGGCAACTCTATTTGGAAAGCGTCGCGTATGCGGGAAGTTAGCTGAGTCGCTAGTAGAGAATGACCGCCCAATTCAAAGAAGTTGTCGTGGACACCTACCTGCTGCTTTCCCAAAATCTTACTCCAAATTTCTACTAGCACCTCTTCGACGGAAGTCCGAGGTGCGACATAATTTTCTTCGATCTCAATACTCAGCGTATCTATCGCAGGTAAGGCACGGCGATCGACTTTACCATTGGGTGTCAGCGGTAGGGACTCCAGCACCACATACGCTGAAGGCATCATGTATTCTGGTAACTTTTCTCTCAGGAATTGGCGCAAATCACTCGATTTTGGATTTTGCGCGAAGTGGGCGTCTTGGCGGTTCCCGTCACGATGCCCACCTTCGCAAGAGAGGATTTTGGATTTTGGATTAATTAGTTTGTTTTCAGGAACAATATAAGCCACCAAATGCTTATCACCAGGGATGTCTTCCCTAACGATCGCCACCGCATCTCTCACTGCTGGATGTTGATTTAGCACCGCTTCAATCTCTCCCAATTCGATCCGAAAGCCGCGAATTTTCACTTGTTCGTCGAGGCGACCTAAAAACTCAATATTGCCGTCTGGTAAATAGCGAGCTAAATCACCTGTTTTATAAAGACGGACTCCTTGGAGAAACCCGGTTTTTCCAAAAAACCGGGTTTCTGGTAACGAAATGAAGCGATCGGCAGTTAAATCAGAGCAATTGAGATATTCTCGCGCCAATCCATCGCCGCCGATGTACAACTCGCCTGTCGCGCCGATAGGTACAGGCTGTAAATGGGAATCTAGGAGATAAATCTGCGTGTTCGTAATGGGGCGACCAATGGGTATAGATGTGGCTGATTCTGGTACGTCTTGCACGCAGTAATAAGAAGAAAATGTTGTATTTTCCGTAGGGCCATAAACATGAATTAATTGCTTTGGCGAACCATTTTTGATAACTTTTTTAACCCACCTGGGATCGACAGCCTCGCCTCCGAATAGCAAGTATCGTAACGAAACGAAAGCTTGCGGAACATCTCTGGCGATCTGTTGGAATAAGGCGGTGGTCAAAAATAGGACGCTGATGCCTTTTTGGCGGAGTTGTAATGCCAAATCGTGAGGCGAGAGCGTGACATCTCTGCGAATTCCAACGAGTTGAGCGCCGTTAAGCAATGCTCCCCAAATCTCGAATGTCGCTGCATCGAAGGAAGTGTTGGAAACTTGGGCAATTTTATCATAAGGTGCTAATTTTATATAATTTGTGTTCCACACTAACCGATTTACAGCTTTGTGAGTTACAGCAACTCCCTTGGGTTTTCCTGTAGAGCCAGAGGTGTAGATTACATATGCTAAGTTGTCGCTTGTGACAGCGCAGTTAGGCGTTTCTTTGGTTTCTCGATCGATAATTTCCCAGTCTTTATCCAAGTTAACTAAGGAGTGCGAAAAGTTGTCAAAATGATCTGCTAATTTCTCTTGGGTTAGCAACACTTTAACTTGTGCATTTTCAAGCATGAAATTTATGCGATCGCACGGATAGCTAGGGTCTAATGGCACATAAGCTCCTCCTGCTTTCAAGATACCCAGCAACCCCACAATCATTTCGACAGAAGGCTCGACGCAAATGCCAACTAAAACTTCCGCAGCAACTCCCAATTTTTGTAAGTAATGCGCTAATTGATTGCTGCGAATATTCAACTCCAGGTATGTAATTTGCTTTTCTTCAAAGACAACAGCTATATTATCTATATTTTGCTTTACCTGTTCTTCAAATAACTGATGTATACA
This sequence comes from Oscillatoriales cyanobacterium PMM_0008, assembly GCA_949128025.1. Classification (GTDB taxonomy): domain Bacteria; phylum Cyanobacteriota; class Cyanobacteriia; order Cyanobacteriales; family Aerosakkonemataceae; genus Argonema. The sequence goes on from CASBRD010000441.1 coordinate 6,402, forward strand.
TTTATCGTGAGGATAATCTGCCTGGGTATCGTTCCATTGAATTAACACCTGATGCAGATCTACTTCGTTCAAAAGTGGTAAATTTGCAATTCGTTGTTCCGGATTGACAACAATACCTTCTAACAGGGTTATAAAATGTCCAAACATCCGGCTAATAGTGGCTTTATCAAATAGCTCATTGTTGTAAACTACTACGCCTCTAATCCCCTCAGAATACTCCCACTTTCCTCCCCATAGGCTTCGGAAATCCTCCGAACACTTCCACAAGTGCAACTCCAGATCGAAGCGCGTTGTTTTAAAGTCAATATTCATAAAGCTAGGCACTAAACCAGGTAATTCTAGCGCCGACATTGGCGCATTCTCGAAACCAAACACCACTTGGAATAGCGGATGTCGATTTAAATTTCTTTCGGGATGCAATTCCTCAACTAGCTTTTCAAAAGGCAAATCCTGGTGGCTGTATGCGCCTAACGTTACTTCTCTTACTCTGCCGATCAGTTCTCGAAAAGTTGGGTTTCCAGATAAGTTGGTGCGTAGTACCAAACTATTGACAAAAAAACCAATTAATCCTTCAATTTGGCTCATATTTCGGTTGGCAATTGGCGAACCAACCGCTATATCTTCCTGATTGGTGTAGCGGTAAAGCAATGTCTGAAATGCTGCTAGTAGGGTCATGAATAAGGTGACACTTTCTTGCTGGGAAAGAGTTTCTAAAGCATCGCTTAACTTTTTCGGTAACTCTAAAAATTCTGTCGTTCCTTGATAGCTTTGGATAGCAGGTTTCGATTTGTCGGTAAGCAGATTTAGCGTGGAAATGCCGTTTAATTGCTGCCGCCAGTAAGTTAATTGGGTTTCCAATATTTGCCCTGGTAACCATTCGCGTTGCCAGTGGGAAAAGTCCGCGTATTGGAGAGGTAATTCTGGCAGAGGAGAAGGCTGTTTTTGTGCAAAAGCTGTGTAGATTGTCCCCAGTTCTCGAATTAACACTCCTATAGACCAATCATCGCAGATAATATGGTGCATATTCAGCAATAAAATATGTTCTGTCTCTTCCAGCTTAAGTACCATCACTCGCAGCAATGGCCCACAGGACAGATCGAAAGGTCGATCGCATTCTCCGGTGACGATGCGCTTTGCTTCTGCCTCCCGTTCATCTTTTGTCAACTGCCGCAAGTCTAATATAGGTAGAGATATGTCTAAAGTGGGAGCAATTACCTGCACGGGTTGCCCCTGTGCGATCGCAAATCTAGTACGCAAGGCTTCGTGGCGGCGTACAATTTCCTTGAACGTCTGTTCTAAGGCAGTTATATTGAGCGAACCTGTCAGGCGAATTGCTGTCGGCACGTTATAAAAGGTATTGCCCGGAACCAACCGATCGATGAACCACAATCGCTGCTGGGCAAAAGATGCAGGAAAAATGAAGACATCCTCTTCTTGAGGAAGATTGACTTTTTCTTCAGTATCTGTAATTGAATCGTCCGAAAAATCTGGCATAATTTCTCTTTTGTTTCTCCGATCTTAAAGGATAGCTACTGATGACGGTTTTTGGTTCTATGTGGGATACTCCACCAGCAAATTTTACATTGTCGAGTAATGATATCCATATTTGGTGTGCTTGTATTGACTTACCTAGTCTACGGGTTCAGCAGCTAGCACAAATCCTCTCTGAGGATGAGCTAAAGAGGGCCGAGAGATTTTACTTTGAGCAGCATAGAAACCGTTTCATAGCTCGTCGTGGAATTCTCAGAACGATCTTGAGTCGCTATTTGAATAAAGCGCCAAATGAGTTGGAATTTAATTATGGTTCTCGCGGCAAACCTGCACTGGCGGAAACCTGCGGTGGAAATACGTTGCGGTTTAATTTATCTGACTCTCATGGATTTGCTCTATATGCGGTTACGCACGGACGCAATCTCGGTATCGACATCGAACAAATCCGTCCGATTGACGATGCCGAACAAATTGCCAAACGTTTCTTTTCCTCCCAAGAATATGCTGTATTGCGCGACCTCGATCGCAGTCAAAAACAAGCAGCATTTTATAATTGCTGGACTCGCAAAGAAGCGTATGTGAAAGCAATTGGAGATGGATTAAGTTTACCCCTGGATGGATTTGATGTTTCCTTATCTCCAGGAGAACCAGCTAAGCTACTTAGTATTAAAGGCGATACCGAGTCAGCTGCTAATTGGTTGCTTCAAGATTTTACCCCGGTTACTGGCTATGTCGCTGCTCTTGCCGTAGAAGGATTCGGTTTTAGTATCAGCTGCTGGCAGTGGCTGGAGTAGTAAAAATCTCACCGGCTAAGTAGGGTTTTCCCAGATGCTTCCAAAGTTATAGAAGCGAAAACCGGGAGCGCCATTATTAGAGCGATCGCAGTTTTTGGCATTTTTGTGGGTGCAGTTACGTTTTTTTTTCTTCCTCTGGAGTTATTAGTATTTTAAATCATAAAAATCATAGCTTTTATAAAAAAAGTTAAATAAATTACAAGTTACTGAGGGCGTCTATGGTAAAGTAACTCCTGTAAACGAGCAACTAAAAAAACCATGACCCAATCCAGCATAAAGCTACCCAGCGGTGAACTTACCGTTTTCGCAAAAGAGGAACAAAACCTTCCCAGCTTGACCAACCAATCTGACAAAACGATAAAATTAAAAATTAAAGCTGAGGGAAAATGGAGTTACGGAGGTAAAGAGGCATTCGCCAATCAAGTGGATGGCGATGGCAATACGGCGCAGACTGGACGTAACCCATATATGCGTTTCCCAGACGTAACGCCAGCGGCACTGGTGGCGGTAATTGATGGCAAACCTGTGGACAGCGGTAAGGAACAGGAGATGGAACTCCCACCACACAAGACTGTATCATTCATCCACAACGATCAACCAGGTGTCTACAGCGACAATAGTGGCAGTCTCACCATTAAGTGGTCTATTGCCAGCATCAAGAACGGTAACGGTTCTGCCTCAACTAAAGAAGAATCTATTGTCTCTGGCCCTGACAATAAAACCTTTCCCCTACCTAGCGGCGAACTTATTGTTTTCGCAACTGAAGAAGAAAACCTTCCCAGCTTGATTAACGAATCGGACAAAAAGATAACATTAAAAATTCAAGCTGAGGGAACGTGGAACTACGGGTGGAGCGACAACAACGCCCCGATCGCTAACATGGTAGATGCCAATGGCAATCCGGCGAATACGGGGCGAGAACCATATATGCGTTTCCAAGGCATAACGCCAGCAGCACTGGTGGCGGTAAAAGACGATCGAGCTGTTGCTAACGGCAAGGAACAGACAGTTGAACTCAATCCTGGCGAAACCGTATCGTTCATCAACAATGACCAACAATACATATACTTTGACAACAGTGGCAGTCAAACCGTTAAGTGGTCAATTTTGAGCGTCAATTAATCGGATAGCTTACCCCACCCCCTCACCCCC
>CASBRD010000442.1 GCA_949128025.1 Oscillatoriales cyanobacterium PMM_0008
CATGTCCAACCTACCACCGCTCAATACCGACACGATTTGGGCTATTCTCAACGAAACCATTGATGATGCCACAGTGAACCAACTGGTGTGGCACTGCTTGGGTTATCGCTACGATGAGGCAACTGAAAAATGGGATACCACAGGCGTTGCAGATGAATGGCGGGATGAGTATCCAGAACCGCCCGATTTTATCGAAAGTCGTCCGCCAACGGTGAAGCTAACTCGTTCTATTCCTGCTGAAAATAAACAATTGTTGAAGGAAAAGTTGGGTTTTAAAGGTTATAAAGTGGGTGAATTTGGGCCAAGGCAGACTCGGCGGGCAACGGCAGCTAATTGGCTGTTAGGTTATCTGCAAGATAAGGCTTCAACAAGTTAGAAAGAAACATAAAGCGGCTTTGCAGTCGAATGAAGTATACCCCAGAAACCCGGTTTCTTTGAGAAACCGGGTTTCCATCTACCTCACTCACCTGAAAAGCGCTGTAGTGGGCCGAGAAATCAATTAATTTTGACTGTATGCAATTGAAATTTTCTGAGGAGTGCGATCGCATCCTTATCTGGTAAAGGCTCGCTGAAAAGGTAACCCTGCATCTCTTCGCATCCGAGTTGGCGCAAACATTCTAGTTGCTCTAAAGTTTCCACGCCTTCTGCCACCACGCTCATATTCAGGCTTTGTCCTAGCGCTATCACCGCTTTCGCGATCGCCACATCATAAAGGTCAACTGTCATATCGCGGACAAAAGAACGGTCTATTTTGATAGTCTGTATAGGGAATTTTTTCAAATAATTTAGCGAAGAATATCCCGTACCAAAATCATCTATAGCTATGCGGACTCCCATTGTATTTAACTTTTTCAAAATTTCCCTGGTAAAGTCCACATTCTGCATAGCAGTAGTTTCGGTAATTTCCAACTCCAAAAACCCAGATTCCAGCTTTGTTTCCGCCAAAACCTGCGCCACCATTTCGACTAAATCAGGTTGCTGAAGCTGTCGAGCCGAAATATTAACTGCTATTCGCATTGGTGGTAATCCAGCATCGAGCCAAGCTTTATTTTGTCTGCAAGCAGTGCGTAGCACCCACTCACCAATTGGTACGATCAGTCCGTTTTCTTCAGCTATCGGAATAAATTTTACCGGAGAAACGAAACCCAATTCAGGAGACTGCCAACGCACCAGAGCTTCCATGCCGGTGATTTTGCCCGTATTGATATTTACTTTAGGTTGGTAATAGACGAGAAATTCTCCCCGCTCCCAGGCATGGTGCAATCTATTTTCCAAAAATAGCAATTCAGAGGCTTCTGCGTTGATATTACGAGTATAAAACTGATAATTATTCCGCCCCTTGGCTTTAGCGCTGTATAACGCCGCATCCGCATTCTTAATCAGTGTTTCTGCATCTTCACCGTCGTCTGGATAAAGCGCAATACCAATGCTGCTGGTGATATGAAGGTAGTCATTACCTAGAAGAAAAGGTGGTTTCAAAGCATCTAAAATTCTTTGTGCAGTCTCAGCACTACACTCTGCACTGCTAATTTTGGGCAGTAACAGGGTAAATTCATCTCCTCCCCAACGAGCGAGGATGTCCGTATCTCGGATACAGTCAGTGAGTCGCAGAGCAACAGCTTTTAATAAACGATCGCCAACTTCGTGCCCCAGGGTATCGTTGATTTTCTTGAAGCGGTCTAAGTCCAAAAACATGACAGCCAATTTTTCTCTGTTTGAACGAGCATTTGCCAACGAAATTAACAGCCGCTCATTAAATAGTATCCGGTTAGGCAAACCTGTCAGCAAGTCATGTAAAGCTTGATAATCTACCGCTCCCAAAGTTCTGGCATTCCACCAAATTACAGTGGCTAAAAAAACAATATTCAACACGCAAAAAAGCGCCATCCCAACATCGCTTTCGTATAAGTGCGATCGTTTGCCCAGCAAAATTAACCAGCACAAAATCGGCGGGATTCCAATTACAGCCGCAGACAGACGCCGGATCATAATCCCGCCTGCCAGCTCGCTTGTGGCGATCGCAATCAACCCCCGATCCGGACAGGCAAACAAAATACTAAAAGACAGCAGGATAAAAGCTACGCTCGTATGCAAGGCCATTCCGGTGTAGGAGCCAATGCCGTAAAAAGAGGTGATATCGTAGAGGTAGCCCAACAGACCTAGAAAAGCCACCAAAAATGCAATCAGGCTAAAGCTTTGAGCCGGATAGTACACCCTTTTAGTCAACAGTAGCGCGGCAAAGCCAAGCAGGATGAAGCTAACGGCAGTACTTGGAGCCATTCGTCCTGGAGCGTAGGTGTTAACTGCGTTTGCGTCTTCTTTGAAAAAGAATTGATCGATGCCTACGTTGAAGTCAAAGCCATACTGAATTACTGTCAGCAGACCGATGAGTATGACAAAATAAGGCAAAAGGTAAAAGACAAAGGTAAAAAGAGAATTGTTTCTTTTGCCTTTTGCCCTCGTTCCTTGGCAGAGCCTGGTAACGCTTTTTACTTGCTGCTTGTGCAACAACCACAGGGAAGCACCGCTGAGCATAAAGCCAATGGCTGTGTTGGCTTTCATGGTCACGAGTCTCGGCAAAACGCTCTTGAGCATGGTAATGTCGAACATCCACCCCAGAATGACGACACAGCCAATCAGGAACACCGCAATACTGGCCGCTTTGGAAAAGTCTTGCAGGGAAGCGATCAGCTTTGAGTTCTTGGGGATTTTTATGTTCCGGTTTGGATAATAACGTTCCAAGGTAGGAATGATAGTAAATGGCGTTTTGATTATCAACTAACTACAGATATAATTTCTGTGCCTAATTTGGCAGTTTTGGCAACTTTAATACGGAAGGATGCTCTCAAGGCCCGATCGCACCCTGTATGTCAGCACAACTGCCACAATTGAGTAATATTGAGATTGTCGTGGGAGAGTCAGTCATGGGACTTGAGCGAAAAATGTTCAGAGGGGTGTTTGCCCCCGGCGAGGTCGTTCAGCTAAAGCAATACTGTTTTACTCCAGGGCGGGTGTTTGAGCCTGGAAAGTATATCGTTGGTGAATTGCCGGACATCGCCTTTGAAATGGGCTTAGTCGAGCAACTGCCGCCAGTTAAGGGCAAGAGTGCTGAAATAAAACATACCGAGACTCCCCCAGAATAGGAGCGATCGCATTTCTGATGGCAACCGATCCTTACGCTTGGCTCTCTAAATCCCTCGCTACGATTCATCGGGCTGATTGGTATCGCTCTGTACAAAGTATCCAAAGTATGCCTGGTGCGATCGTACAGTTAGAGGGGCGATCGGTTATCAATTTTGCCAGTAATGATTATCTAGGTTTGGCGGGAGATCCACGTTCGATCGGGGCAGCAACAGCTGCTGTGAAGAAATTCGGCACTGGTAGCACGGGTTCCCGTTTGCTAAGCGGACATCGGGAACTGCATCGGCAATTGGAGGAAGCGATCGCATCCCTTAAACAAACTGAAGACGCCTTAGTATTCAGTTCCGGTTATCTGGCGAACTTGGGAGCGATCGCATCTCTCGTAGGAAAACGGGATTTAATTCTGTGCGATCGGTACAATCACTCTAGCCTCAAAAACGGAGCAATTCTCAGCGGTGCAACAATCATCGATTACACGCACTGCGATATTGAGGACTTGCAAAATCAGTTAAATAAACATCGGGAAAAATATCGCCGTTGCCTAATTATTACTGATAGCGTTTTTAGCATGGATGGCGACTTGTGTCCATTACCAGAGTTATTAAATTTAGCTGAAAAATTCAGCAGCATGGTATTAGTTGATGAAGCGCACGCCACCGGAGTTTTTGGCGCAAACGGTGCTGGTTGTGTCGAACATTTTAACTGTACTGGATACCCCCTGATTCAAATTGGCACCCTCAGCAAAGCTTTAGGTAGTTTAGGTGGATATGTCGCCGGTTCATCTGCCTTAATTGACTTCCTGCGTAACCGCGCCCAGAGTTGGATTTACACCACCGCTTTAACCCCAGCCGATACAGCAGCCGCATTGGAGGCAATTAATATCGTCAAACAAGAACCCCAACGTCGCGTCCAATTGTGGCGCAATGTAGATTATTTAAAGCAGCTGATTGCCCAAGAACTGCCTCACCTAAAACTACTGCCTTCTGAGTCGCCTATTCTCTGCTTTCATATAGACAATGCCAAGGCAGCGTTAACCGTTGGGCTTCAGTTGAAAACAGCAGGTATTTTTGCCCCCGCTATTCGTCCTCCTACCGTGCCTACAAGTCGGATTCGGATCTCTGTCATGGCAATTCACGAACCAGCGCATATTCAGAAATTGGCGTCAGCCTTAAGAGCGATTTTATGAAAAGTAAAAATTTTGTCGTTTCGACGATCTTTACAGGAATTTTCTGTTTGTGGTTATTCAGTTGTAAACCACAAACCGCAAAGCCAGTCATTTTATTAGTTTCTTCAGGTACTACCTATCAGGAAGTTTTGTTAGAAGTTGGTAAGCTTTACCAACAAGAAAAACCTAATATTACGATAAACTACAACTTTGGGCCTAGTATCTTTCTCAAAGAACAAATCAAAAAAGGAGTACCAGTTGATATTTTTTTCTCTGTTAGCAATACAAGAATGGATGATTTACAATCACTGGGTTTACTAATTCCGGAAACTCGTCAAAATCTGCCGCTAACAAACTAGATTGTCTTAATTGTTACTCAAGATTCCAACCTGCAAATTTCTAATTTTAAAGACCTGATTAACGAAAAAATTAAGAGAGTAGCTTTAGGCAACGAAAAGTTATTAGCCGGTATACAAACCAAAGAAACTCTAACTTCTTTAGGAATGTACGATCGAGTTAAAAATAAAGGTATCTTTGCCGGAGATGATATTCGTCAAATCCTGAAAGCTGTAGAAACAAAAAAAGTAGATGCAGGCATTACCTATCTAACAGAGGCTAAGTTATCCGATCGAGTTAAAGTTGTTGCGATCGCACCCGAAAATACACATTCTCAGATTGTATATACTGTCGCCGTAATCAAAGGGTGCCAGAATGTGCCAGAAGCCAAAGAATTTATTCAATTTATTAAGAGTGAAAAAGGTAAAGCCGTAGCTGAAAAATATGGCTTTATTATAATTAAGCAGTCATCATGAAAATCTTTCGGCTACCGGAACCTCACCCCCCTAGCCCCCCTCTCCGACCTCGGAGAGGGGGGAGAAATACTCCCCTCCTTGTTGCGGGGAGGG
>CASBRD010000443.1 GCA_949128025.1 Oscillatoriales cyanobacterium PMM_0008
ACGCAAAATCACGAAAAATCAAGCATTGTAGGGGCGGGTTTTGTATTAGGGATATCTGTGAAATGCTTAATTTATCGGCTAAACCCGCCCCTACGCAAAAAATGGGTGCGTAAGTCCTGGTAAAATTAGATCCACAGCAGCTGATCAAACAAGAATAATGGCAAAACCCGTCCCTACGAACGCGCTATACTTCGCACGGGCATAAATGGGCGAAGCATTCCGTGAATAATTTGTTGGTTGAAACCAAAGATCTTGGACGGAATGCTAATGCCTCCGGCACGCACTCGCGTTCGCCCCTACAGGGATAAAAAAAGCTCGGTCTGTGACCGATCTGAGTATATCAAAGAACCGCGAGACTCATTTTTCCCCTAAAATAGTGTAAATTATCGTCTCCTGCTGGCGTCCCCGGAGTTGGATGGTTGTGACTTGTTGAGCAAGATAGCGATCGCTCACATAATCAAAAGTTTCACCTGTGAGGAGTATTTTATAAGGTTTGTCAGTAGTTAACTCTTTATTCATCGCCTCCAATCGGGCCGCTACATTAACAGTATCTCCAATCACAGAATAATTGAGCCGTCTAGAACCGCCTACACTACCGGCGATCAATGGCCCCGTGTGAATGCCAATCCCGAATTGAATTACCGGCTTATCTTCTGCTTTCAGACGCTTGTTTAGCTGTTTGAGGCGTTCGTGCATGGCGAGACTGGCTGCGATCGCATTCATCGCATCCTGTCGAATTTCTTCTGGTTCGGTGTGAGGAAATGGTACGCCAAAAACGGCCATAATCGCATCCCCAATGTATTTATCCACGACACCGCCACGATCCATAATGCAGTCAGTCATCGCATCCAAATACTGGTTTAGCCAAATAAGCAACTCGCGGGGAGAAAGTTTTTCTGATATGGTGGTGAAACTTCTAATATCCATGAACAAAACAGTTGCTGTCAGTTCTTGGGCTTGCAGTTCACCCTCGTCGATAATCTCGTCTTTGCGCTGCCAAATCAAGTTAGCCGTTTCTGGGGCAACGTGCTTTTCAAACAGGTTCATCAGTTGTTGCCTTTCGTACTGTTCTCCCAGTTGTACGCCGATTCCAGCTAATAGAATTGTGCCAATCGGTGCGGCAATGGGAATCCACCATTGATAAAAACTGAACCCCACTACCGCAATTCCCAACCAAGTTATCGGCAACAAAAAAGCGATCGCAATTCTTCCCTTCAAATCTCGATGGAACAGCAGCCAACTGGTTGTTGAGCCAAGCAAAAGTAACAGCCCAATTTCCATCGTCTTTGGGAGTTGTTGCAGCAGCCGGTGATTGAGCAAATTATCAATTACAGCAGCATGGAAATAGACTCCTGACGTGGGCGGTTCTATATTGTAGGGCGTCCGCAACGGATCTGCTAAACCTGTGGCAGTAAAGCCAACTAAAACAAACTTACCTGCAAAATCTTTAGGTTCAAACCGACCTTCTACGACATCAACAAACGAATAAGTCGGTGGTGATTTTAGCTGCGGAACATTTGGTAAAGATTTCACCGTTCCCGGCCAATTGAGCCAAACTTTTTGTAATTCCTCTTCTTTAACTGGCCCTGGAAAAGATACTGGTTTGTTTGGATTGTTGAGGTTGTACACCTCAATCAGAGCAAGGCCAAGACCAGGGATAGAATCTTCAGGCCCGTTTACCCAAATTGCGGCCTCGCGGGTAACGCCATCTGCGTCAACTTGGTGGTATATTTGACCTTGATTAGCGGCAGCGTCTCCTAATTCTGCTACGGGTTCGAGGAGGTTGCCTTGATTATCCCAAGCCCTAGCTAGCACCACTTTACCGTTAGCTGCGATCGATGAAGCAAATTGGGCATCAAATGAACTTGGATCGATAAACTTTACATCAAAACCGATCGCAGCAGGCGGAGATTTTTCCAGCGCCTGCAATAGTTGCGCGTAGCGAGTGCGCTGCCAGGGAAATTGGCCGTATTTCTCCAAACTTGCTTCGTCTATCGCAATCACCGCAATTCTCTCATCCCAGTTTCGATGAGGCAAAATACCGATTTCGCGAATTTGAAACAGGTTATTATAGCCCGTTTGTTCCAGACGTTTCCAGCCGCCTAGATGCAAAATTCCTACAGATAAAAGCGCCGCCACTCCACCCGTAAGCCAAGGAGAACTATTGGAAAAATAACGCCGCAAATGCTGAATCCAGCTTTTATGTACCATAAATAACAGGGAATTTATAATAAATTTCCAATCGGAAATTTGAAATTTCAGATTTAAAATTGGAAATAAAAAACCCCAATTTTAAATCTGAAATCTGCAATTCTCCTTCTAAGGAGCGACCAATTCATAAACTTGCTCTTCGCCCAAGGGATTGCGAACCATTAACCTCAGAAGACCATTGGTTGGAAGTGGAACAACAGTGTCGAACAAACCCGTAGGACTAACATCTACAGGCAGATCGTTGAGAAAAACCGAATTAATTGGATTGACAACCCCACTTACCCGAACTTTACCAGTATCGGGTGCAGGCAAAAGTTGTAAGCTGACTCTTACATTTCCAGATATCAAACTAGGAGGTGTAGGAGGGTTTCCGGGTACAATAACAGAAGCATAGCCCTCACTGACCGCTTCGGTTCGATCGGCAGCGCTGACTGCGACTATCCCATCCACAGTAATAACCCGTGTTTCGCCGTTGGGCAGAACTTCAACCACAAACTCTGTACCGCGCACTCCGGCAACGCCACCTGGTGTTTGAACGGAAAAGCGCGATTGAGGGTTGCTAAAGCTGCGAACTTTGGCTCGTACCCGTCCCCTATTCATTGCCAGATCCGTGGTACTGGAACCATTGCGACCTCTGCTGAGATTTTTCACTCGGACATTGGTGTTTTCTGAAACGTCAAGGTTGCCAATGCCATTATCTACCGCCAGTTTAGCGCTAGAGCCATTACCAGTGGTGATGCCTTCTCCCGATCGGCGCAGGCGATCGCCCACTTTTGCAGAGCGTGCCTGCAAAGCTTTGAGAGATTCGTAACCATAACTTACGTTGCCGTTAACCTCCACTACTTCCAGATAGCGTTCTTGACTCAGCCGTGGAGCCCCACCGCCAAACACCGGCACTGAACCGGCTATTAAGATCCCCGCTACTAGCAATAAGCTCAAGATTATAGTTCTAGGTGTCCTGAACAAATGGGTGAGTGTCTTCATGTTTGGCATTTACAGTTATGCTGAAGCTGAATTATTCTTGATAGTTCCATATAAGACGCATCAACTTAGGAAAGTGTCCCACTAAATACCCGATAACGCTGCAAACGATCCGATCTGATTTTTCTGAGGACTTGCACTAATTTTTGATAGCATACAGAGAATATCTCATAATATGATACCAGGTGGCAAAGCCGCAAATGCTGGTCATCAGTCAAGCTGAACCTTAAAAACTCAGAGTATGGGGCTCTTACAGTTGCCCAAATAAATATGTATAATCACTCAAACCAGTATGCTGGAAGCGCTAGATCCGATCGAACTCAATGCCTCCATAGAAGCTTTGCAGCAAGTAGTTGACGAACGGACAACAGAACTTTCGCAAGCCAACAAGCAATTAGAACGGGAAATTCAGGAACACCAGCAAACTGAGGCGGCATTGCGGTTATCGCAAGCGCGTCTGGCAGGAATTCTCAATATTGCCGAGGATGCCATTATCTCGGTAGACGAACAAATGCGGGTTCAACTTTTCAACCAAGGTGCAGAAAAAATCTTTGGTTACACTGCCGCTGAGGTTTTATACCAGCCAATTGACCTGCTTTTGCCTTCTGGCTTCACCACAGCGCATCGCCAGCACATCTTTACCTTGTTGCAATCCACTGATGTTAGGCCAAAAATGGGAGGGCGTCGGGAAATTTGGTTGCGGCGCAAAGATCGCACCGAGTTTCCAGCTGAAGCTTCTATTTCCCAGATGGATGTGGGAGATGGAAGCGTCTGGACGATTATTCTGCGCGACATCAGCGATCGCAAGCAGACGGAAGAGTCGCTGCGACACCAAATGGCGCGGGAGCGGCTCGTGGCAGCAATTTCCCTGCGAATTCGTCAGTCGTTGGACATAGACACAATTCTCAATACCACCGTTGCAGAAGTGCGACAATTTCTCAAGGCCGATCGAGTGATGATTTATCGTTTTAACCCCGATTGGAGTGGGGTTGTGGCGGTAGAATCTGTTGGCCCTGGCTGGACTTCCATTCTGCAAACAACAATTACAGACCCCTGCTTTGGAGAAAGTTATGTCCACCGTTACGGAGAAGGTCGCATCCAGGCTATTGAGGATATCTACACCGCTTCTTTGGATCGGTGTCACATCAGCTTACTATCTCAGTTTCAGATCAGAGCCAACTTGGTGGTTCCCATTATAAAAGAGAGCAGGGGAGCTTTTGTGCAGGAGAGCGACAGAGAAAAAGAGCGGGAGAGCGATTTTTCCTTCCCTCCCTCATCTACTCCCCCATTTCATCTTTGGGGGCTGCTGTCGGCTCATCAATGTTCGAGGTCTAGACAGTGGCAGGAGTGGGAGATAGACCTGCTCAAGCAACTGGCAACGCAAGTGACGATCGCACTTCAACAAGCGGAACTATACCAACAGCTGGTAGCAGTGAATCAACAGTTGCTGCAATTAGCTTCTTTAGATGGCTTAACCCAGGTAGCAAATCGTCGTCGGTTTGACGAATACCTCAACTCTGAGTGGCGGCGGCTGGCACGGGATCAAGAGTCGCTTTCCCTGATTATGTGCGACGTAGACTTTTTTAAAGCTTACAACGACTCCTACGGTCATATAGCAGGCGACGTCTGTTTGCAGAAAGTTGCCGATGCACTAGCTCAAGCCATCAGACGCCCAGCCGATCTGGTAGCCCGTTACGGCGGCGAAGAATTTGCCGTGATTCTGCCCAACACCGATGCTAATGGGGCGGTTTGCGTAGCCCAGGAGATCCGCTCCAAAATAGCAGCTTTGCAAATTGACCATCCCAAGTCTGGCGTAAGCAAGTATATTACGCTCAGTTTCGGAGTCGCCAGCACCGTTCCTGAGCATCAAGCCTCTCCTGGTAAACTGATTGCAGCCGCAGACGAAGCGCTCTATCAAGCAAAAGCAAAAGGGCGCGATCGCGCGATCGCCCACACTACCTGAAAGTACTTTCCCCTTTCGGAAAGCACAAGTAGTGCGATACAATACCGAAATCCAGTCGGTTCTGGTGGGTAACAGCCACCAGAGGTAACGGGGAAAGAACGGTGAAAGTCCGTCGCTGTCCCGCAACTGTTATGAAACCATCCCTTTTGGTATCTAAGTCAGAATGCCTGCCGACTTGAACATCAACCCTGAAAACATCTGCGAGGTACGGATGACTGCTCATTCTATTTTTGTCCGAAAAAAAGCGATAAGTTTGACTTTATCGCGCCCTGTACAAGCGACACTCTACTTATCGCTCTCCTCTGCTATCCTCTGGACGGTCTATTTCTCCACCTATCCGCCAGCGCATAACAATTTGCATTCTCTGCGTCACCACACTTTGACAGTTAGTTGTCATTAGTCATTAGTCATTGGTTAGCAGGGACTTTCCCATTTGTCCCGATAAATTCAGATGCTAAATGTTCTTTCGTTTCAAATATGCTGCTTTGGACACGGCATATTTAAATCTTTTGTATGACCGACATATTTATGATGCCGTGTCCCTACAAAAATGTTCATAAAGAACATTAGCATAATGATTGCGAAAAACCAGGAATTTCGACAAATGACAACTAAGAACTGACAAAGAACAAATGACAACTAACAAAAATATTTTGATAGCTGCTCTTGCATTGATAGCGCTAGCTTGCTTGCGGTTGAGCGGGATAGCACAATCCCCCCAACCAACAGTAAAATTGACAACGGAACCACCCATAGGGCAGTTGTTACCCTTTGAAGCAGAAGCAACAACACCTCAATTGCCAGTGCGTCTAACGCTACAAGCGCTCAATGCAGCTGGTAAACCCCTAAAAGCTGCCAAAATTCACCTCACTATTCTCACGCCGCCTAAAAATCCCTGGTTTAGTAGCGATTTCCCCATAGTGGAAGGAACAAAGTTACTGGATATTGAAACTATTGCTCCTAGTGGCAAAGTGCAAGTCGAACAAATTTTGCCTATTCGGGGCAAATATCAGCTACTGGTAAATGTCACCCCAATCGTTACCAATCAATTTAAGCCGATTCAGCAAACTCTGACCTTATTTGTGCCTGAAAATCCGGTAAAATGGCGCAATTTTAGCATTTTAGTCACGATTCTGTTGCTGGTAGGATTGGGGGGTGGCTGGATAATCGGAGGGAAACAAAAAATCCAGCCAGGAGAAATAGCGCCGGAACGAGTGCGATTATTGCTGAGTGGGGCAACTGTAATTGCGATCGCAACCCTACTATTCGTTAACATCAGCGCTGAACTCGCAGAATCTCAAGCTCACGAACATCATTCTCATGAAGATTCGCGACAAAGAGAAAACGCAGCCATTACCACTTCTTCAGGAATAAAACTCGAATTAACCGGAGATAACAACGCCACAGTAGGTCAACTTGCTAACTTTAAAGTTCTAGCAATTGACACTAAAACAAAGAAACCAGCTAGCAATTTAGCCTTGAAAATCAAGACAATTCAGCTAGAAGATAATTGGGTAGCGTTTGCCTATACTGGAACGACAGATGCCAAGGGAGAATTTGAATGGCGTCATCAATTTTTCGATGGCGCATCCCACCAAATAGAGGTAGAATTCGATCCCAAAAATGATACAGCAAGTGAATTTATACCTTTACGAGTACGAGTGAAGAAAGAGATCGCCGTAGAAGGCATAGCGCCTCCCCTGCCAGGGCGATTAATAGCCCTAGCTTATTTTACGGGCATAATCGGAATTGGCTTACTATTAGGACTGGGATTGCGACAACGTACAGCAGAGAAATTTCCGTAAAGATGCAACACATTTTGTTTGTTTGTAAAACCTGTGCCACTGTCTGGAAACAGGGAAAACCCGAAGGAAAAAGCGGCGGTCAAAAACTGTTAGAACACCTAAGCGAACTCCACCAAAACTGGGATTTAAAAGATAACTTTCCCATTCAAGAAGTTCAGTGCATGAGCGCGTGCAGTCATTCCTGTACCGTCTCTTTTGCCGCTCCTGGCAAATACACCTACCTATTTGGCGATTTACCAGTTCAAGATAGCGCAGCTGCCATATTGGAGTGTGCCGCTCAATACTATGCCAAACCTGATGGTTCGCTGCCTTGGTCGGAGCGACCAGAACCGCTGAAAAAAGGCATATTGGCAAAAATTCCACCAATCAATCAAGCTTAAATTTTATTTTGTAAATTCTGGAGCGTTTTATGGCTGGCAAAATTCCTGTAACTGTAATCACTGGCTTCCTCGGCAGCGGCAAAACCACTTTGATTCGTCAGATGCTACAAAACAATCAAGGTCGCAGAATAGCCGTTCTAGTAAACGAGTTTGGTGAGTTAGGAATAGACGGAGAATTGCTGCGTGACTGCCAAGTTTGCGATGAGGATAATGACGATGGCAGGCGAGACGCCTACCCTACTAGCAATATTGTGGAACTCACCAATGGTTGTCTTTGTTGCACCGTCCAAGAAGAATTTCTCCCAACTATGCAACAAATTTTGCAACGTCGAGATAAACTAGATTGCATACTGATCGAAACATCGGGATTGGCTTTACCCAAACCATTAATTCAAGCATTTCGCTGGCCGGAAATTCGCACGGGTGCCACAGTGGATGGTGTGGTGACGGTGGTGGACTGCGAAGCTGTGTCGGCGGGTACGCTAGCAAGCGATCTCAATGCTTTAAATGCCCAGCGACAAGCCGATCCCAATCTAGATCACGAAACGCCTATAGAAGAACTTTTTGAAGACCAACTCGCTTGTGCTGACTTGGTGCTGTTGACTAAAGTCGATCGAGTAGATCCCCAAACTCAAACTCAGGTGCAAAACTGGCTCAGACAACAGTTACCTCAATCGGTGAAAATTGTCCCTTGCGAACAAGGAAATATTAATCCAGAATTGCTTTTGGGATTCAATGCTTCTGTGGAGGATAATTTAGACAATCGTCCCAGTCATCACGATGAGGAAGAAGACCACGACCATGATGAAGAAATTAACTCGATTCATTTGATTTTAGATACAACGTTTGAGCCGCAAGCTTTGGTAGCTAAGCTGGAAGATTTAGTAGAAAAGTTGGAGATTTATCGGATTAAAGGTTTTGTTGCAGTTGCGAATAAATCGATGCGGTTAGTGCTGCAAGGAGTGGGCGATCGCATAGAATACTTCTACGATCGTCCTTGGCAACCTTCCGAACTGCGTCAAACAAGATTGGTGTTTATTGGTCGGGCTCTTGACAAAAGTCAAATTCAGTCAGCGCTTTTAGACACATGAGATGAATTGAGATCCCCACTTGCCCGTCATACGGAATCCGCAACGATTACCCCCTGATTCTCTTCCTCTTCTTCTTGGCGTTCTATAGCGCTATCGCGCATGGCTAAAGCCTGACGGTATGAACACGCTAAGGCGTCTTGGCGGTTCGTTAAAAAGGGCGTTTAACTACCCCCTTTAATTTTTGGCATAAACATTGTAGAGACGTTTCATGAAACGTCTCTACAGCCTAGAGACATAAAGGGGGTAATCGTTGCGGATTTGGGATCATCCCCTTTTAAAGGGGGCGACGGGCTCGATCGCTAATTTCCAATCCCAATGTGAGGCAAAAGCGCGTTTCTGGAATTGAGACTAAGTACATCTACCTTGAGTAGGGTTTGGTTACTCTCGATCCCCTGCCAAGTTTCTACCTTCTTGCAGGGGTAATTACGTGACTGTTTGTTTCACTATGTAACTGTAAGTTAACAAAACGACGGGATTACTATGACAGTTACGAATGTGAGTGCTTACGATCGAGGTAAAACAGCCTTAAAAAGCTTGAGCGTAGACGACCAACTCGGTCTACTGTGGTTCGTTTATACCAAACTAGGTAAGTCAATAACCCCAGCCGCTCCGGGCGCTTCAGGTTCTGAAATCGCTCAAGGATTGTTCAATCAAGTTAAGCCACTTCCTCATCAAGAACAGCTGCAAGTTCAGCGAGATATCGCTTCAAGAGCGAATACTCAAATTAGCCGTGAATATGGCTCTTTGAGCCCCGAAACTAAACTCGCTTTTTGGTACTATTTAGCCCAAGGCATGGAGAACGGTACTATTATTCCCGTGCCTAGTGAATATCAACTTCCCCAAGCCGGAAAAGATTTGTTGGCGAATATCGAAGGAATGAGTTTTCAAGAGCAAATCGATTTCTTACGCGGTGCCGTGTTAGAAATGGGTGCCGAAGCAGCGGGTGGCTCTAGTATTTAGGTTCGATCGATTTCCTTTTGAGAGTGCTACATATTATTTTCTCCCCCGCTAGAGTAACTAGAGTTAGCGAGGGATTTCTAGTTTAAATTTTTATTTAGCTATTAAATTGAGTTTCTTAACCTATAGGTTGTAAAAATAGGGAGATCGAATCGAGCGGAATGGTGTAAACTATATGGCAATTGAGTTTCTGCAATTGTTCGCCTCGATCGCTGAACAGATACTCTGGGGGCTCTAGTCCGCTGGCCGTCATAGGGAGTACATCTAGCCGATCCAGATTATCAGAAAGTTGGGTTTAAAACCCCGTGCTTCTAGCACGGCTTTATATTTAGTGGCAGATGCAATGCCGCTAAATATGTTAAGATAGGGGAATAGAACTAATTAGTACCGATGGGC
>CASBRD010000444.1 GCA_949128025.1 Oscillatoriales cyanobacterium PMM_0008
ATATAGCGTTTTCAAATGAGTCGTGAACACATATTTAATAGTGAATGTTGGGTTACGACGCGGTCAAAGACGTATCTGTGAGCATTATTAAGTTAATTACCGCGTCTAACCCAACCTACCATTGTTTTTTTTGTAGGTTGGGCCCGTGCGCGAGCGAAACCCAACGCATTTGCCCTAGTTTCGTGCTTCAACCCAACCTACAAAACTGAACTAGCTAAATTTACACTCACCTACTTACTGTGGGCGTCTTCGCGGAGGATTTGCACCATCAGAACCGTCAAGAGTATTTTTCCACTCGACTGAAACCACCTTAGCGCTACCTCTAATTGGTAAATTTACGAGACTTTCAAAAGCAACTTGTCCTCTTGGTTGAATAGTACCAGGAATTGCAGCCAATCCAGTTTCTAGAACCTGCTCTGGTATCGTGTCTCCATCAGCGTTAGTTGTACGTACAATACTGTATGTAACTTTTATTTGTGTAACGGCGTTGTTGGTATTATTTACAACTGTGCCGCGAACTCTTCTGCCTCGAAATACCGCATCAATTCGATCGACAGCTACCGTCCCTGCGATCGCTGATGTTGTGGGTGTGGCGGCGGGTGTGGCGGTAGGAGTGGGTTGAGTCGCAGGGACGGAAGCGCTAGTAGTGGCACCAGTACAATAATTGGGAGGCCAATTCTGTATTCTAGCGCGAGTGTTAGCTAAAGCCTGTATTTGTCTGCGATAGCTTACCAGTTCGCTTTCCATTTGTGGCACTCTAGCCCTCATGCGATCTAAAATTTGAATGGCTTGTCTCCACTGTTGGGCGCAGACTGCTTGCTTGAGTTGTGTGTTGAGTTGTGCATTGAGGTCAATTTGAGATAAACTCGGACTTGCTGCCAATCCAATAGTGGTGATTAACGTAGCGATCGCTAAAATCCTGAATCTCATAGTTCCCACTTCCAAAGCCGTGAAACCCTCTTTACTAATATAAGGCATCTGTTCCTAATAATGAATAGGTGCTAAACGCCAATATAGTTGTCGTTATTTCAAACTCGCCAGCAAAAAAACAGTCATGCCTGACATCAAATCAGTTAGCTTTGATACCTCAAAATGGGAGCCTATTGAACAATTAGATGAGCGCATTTTATGGAGAAATGATACAGCCGATCGCTTATCGCTGCACTTCTTCCCCATTACACCCGATATTCCCGTCAATCTTACTGCTATAACAGAACTGCGAGATTTTTATCGGCAAAATGTAGTACAAGTAGGTGGCGGATTAGTCTCTGTCGATGTTTTGTCTGTAAAAGGTGTGTCAGCAATCAAGACTCTGTTCAAATTCTCCATGAAACCTACTGGCATGAGATATATAGGTTCCTTAACTTTTCCCTTTGCAAATTTTAGTTATGCGATCAAACTAGATTCCCCAGAATACGGCATGACAGGGATAAGAGATACTCTCGTTTATACCCAAGTTATGAAAGAAATCGATCCAGACGATCCCTATAAAGGGTGGTTTGAAGATCCATACGATCGCACGCGCAAAGATCCACTAATGCGTAATCAATCTGAGGATGAAAACTACGATAATCAATTCCCCGATCACCCATTATCGCGGGCGCGTAGATACCTCACCGAAATTGAAACAAGCCTTGAATTTACTGACGAAGTGCTTGAGGCAGCATCATTCCATCCGTCATGAAACTTCACGTATCTTGTTGCTCTTATCCCCAATTGTAGCGATCGCATTGTCAACTTATTTTTTTACGCAAAGGAACTAATCAGCACTTTTTATAATCCAGCTTCTTGCAGACTTTGTACCAGTAATTCTGTCAGTCCCAGGGTTTGCGCCCACCCATTGAGATAACCTTTATCTAGTTGTTCGCCTTGCAGCTTAATCACACCTAAAATGTCGCGCCATTGCTTTTGAGATCCGAATCCCATCCGATACCAAATTAGTTTCTGCAAAATGATGTCTTCTGGTGTGGGCAGAACTATTTCTCGGTCGGGGTTCCGCCGCACGACTCTAGTTTGCCGTCGCTGGAATTCGGTTTGATTAAATGGTTCGTCTTTCAGGATAAAAATGTCAATTTTGCCAAGAGATTCGTTGTCAATCAGGTTAAAGGAGCCTTTATAGCGAATTGCTTCTAGTACAGCATTTTCTGACACATAAAATCTTGGCTGTAGCGCTTGGATTAATCTATCAACTTTTTCAATATGCAAGTCTGCTACTAAGTCAATGTCTTGGGTGCTGCGCGGTTCGCCCACAAGGGAACTAGCTACCGACCCGCCTACAAGGTAAGGAATTTCCAGTTCGTTTAAAATGTCAGCGACAACAAGGGCTAAAGAAATGGGGTCAGTTAGCATTATTGGTTGCTCCATTGAAAGCTGACTAACAGATAAAATACTGGCTATGGATTGAAAGTCTAGTCCCAGCGATCGGACCATGAATTCCCGCCTAATAAAAGCAGCATCAGCATCTGGATAGCGATGCTGTATCGCCAAAAGGCACATTTCCCAACAACCTTTAGTCCAACCGCTGACTATCTCGGCTTTTTTCCACAGAGGCAACTGACGCCATAGCCCAAACTGTACTTGCTCAGCTTCGATAGAAGTATCTATCGATTGCGTTCGATAACTAAGAGTTGGGGTACGTGGGTGAGTTCCAGTCATGGCGTCATCTGCGGTAAAAAAACAAGAAACTAACTTTTCGGATCGGTTCTTAGCCCTACTTGGTGCCGTAGAGACGATCGCCTGCATCCCCAAGTCCCGGCACAATATAACCGTGTTCGTCTAAATAATCATCAATTGCAGCAGTGTAGATAGGAACATCGGGATGTTGTTCTTGAAAATGGGCAATTCCCTCCGGTGCTGCTAACAAACACAAAAACTTAATTGACACCGGATTTACTTCCTTAATTCGGTCAACAGCAGCAACTGCTGAATTGCCAGTTGCCAACATCGGATCGACAATCAAAACATCTCGTTGTTCGATATCGTCAGGAAATTTGAAATAATATTCAATTGCGACATGAGTTGTGGGATCGCGGTACAAACCGATATGTCCCACCCTTGCTGAGGGCATTAGTTCCAAAATTCCGTCCAAAATCCCCTGTCCTGCTCGCATAATCGAGACAATTACCATCTTTTTTTCAGCTGCCAGCATGGGGGCCAACATTGGTGCGATCGGCGTTTCAATATCTTCATATTTCAGCGGCAAATCCCGCGTCACCTCGTAGGCTAACAACATCCCGATCTCTTTGAGCAGGTTGCGAAATTTCGCTGTGCTGGTCGTCGTTTGGCGCATCAGCGTCAACTTATGCAGGATCAAGGGATGGTCGATTACAGTAACTTTAGCTGTCATTTGTTAGTGGCAAATAAATAACTTTGGCTTTAGCTTTTCGAGCTATAACCTATTTATCTAATCATTAAAACAATGATTATTGCTGCAAGCATTTTCACGACATATCATTTTTGAGCTTGGCAGCTTGGTATATTTCAGCAGCTTCTTGGACTACAGCCTTCAGTTCATCTATATTACAAGGCTTAGTGATTAATTTGAAAATTTTAGCCTTCTTTTTCTTATCTGCGAGGCCATCCATTTCTTCACCAAGGCCACTTAGAAGAATGCGAATTGTATCTGGAAAGCGCTCTATTGTGCTGCTTAAAAAATCAATACCATTCATTTGCGGCATCAGCTGATCGGAAATAATCACGGCCATTTCGCCTTCGCGATCGAGCATTTCTAAAGCGCCGAACGGACTATCTGCTTTAAATATTTGAAATTGACGCCGAAACGTCCTGTATAGCAAATCCAGGTTTTCAGGCTCGTCATCAACCACCATTAGCTTGGGTTTTTCGGACATCTGCAAATTTAACTCGACTATCTACTAATTTTCAAAACACGGTTCCATCACTTTCTATTTGAATTGGGGGTACGCCGCCTTCTCTCAATAATGATGCAATTCGGCGTCCAGCACTCCAGGTTCCTCCTTGTAAAACCTTGACTAGCGGTAATTCAGCACTACTCAAATTCAACTTTTGTCTGATGGCGGCGGCAATCCTATCCAACAAACTGACGGTTAACGCTCGCCATTCTACAATTATCTCAGATCCAACTGGATAACGATCGCGCAAAATGTCTGGATATTTCGCCTCCAGCAGTCCAATATCCAGACACAAACCGCCATTGCGATATTCTGAAAGTCCGGTAAGCTCGTTTAATCCCGTAATTTCTAAACCAAGTTCTTGGAGTGGTTCTAAAAGAGAATAAGTTAACCACTGGGAAAGTTTGTGAAACGGTACATAGCGTCCGCTCTGATTATCTCCCTCTAAAGAAGGATGTATCCAGACATCGCCTAAGTTAACATCCGCGATCGCCAATCTTCCCGGCCAAATTTCCCCCAATCCCTCCAAAACTGCACTCAACACCGTACTCGCTGCCAGCTGGTTATTGTCGTTATCCAGCAGATAATTTACCATATTTCCAGGCCGGGGATTCTCAGTGCCAAAAACTTTTGGATGTTGAGTTAGCACTTGTCCCAAACGCTGTAATAATTCTAACCTGCCTTCCACACCTACCAACGGATTATCTGCACTCACCTGAAATCCTGGCATTAGTTCTTTTGGCGTCAACTCTTGAAGTCCTTTAGCATCAGCTTGCCAAGGTACAGGGTGACTGGAAAAGGTGCCTTGACAAAACATCCGAAAACTCGCTACCGCCAACCCTTCCGAACGGCGAAACACTTGTTCTGTTTCCCGTTCGTAGTATTGCCAATTTGCACCCGCACCAGCATCTAGCAAAACGCTGATAATTGCCAAATCAAATTTAACTTTAGCTTTTTCTAATGGTGTAAGTCCTGCCAAAGTGCGATCGAGTTCTGCGATCCGAGATACATTCCCAACCTCAAAATGTCGCCATCTACTATGAAAGGGAATTTCTAGTAGGTTGGGATACTCTTCGTGCATGACTTGAATAACATAATCAGCGCATTTATCCAGCTTGGTTAAATCAACGCGAAAGTGACTGAGTTTATCTTGACATCCCAAATTGAAGATGCGATCGCACCTTTCGCGAATTGCCGCCGGACTTCTTAGATATTTAATAGCTTGTTTGTCATTAGTCATTGGTCATTAGTCATTAGTCATTGGTAATGAGCGATCGGTCAGAAGTTTATTGTTCGTTTGTTTATTGCTTGTTGCTATAAACCATAACCACGAACGATCGCGACAACTGACTAATGACCGATGACCGATGACGATTATTCAAACAATCGGAAATAAGGA
>CASBRD010000445.1 GCA_949128025.1 Oscillatoriales cyanobacterium PMM_0008
GGGCTAGCTATAACTATCGAGGGGGTTGGAGGGGAATTTCGATCGCAAACTCCGCTCCCTGTCTCGGTGTGGAAGTACAATTTAGCTGTCCGCCGTGAGACTCGACGACAATTGAGTGGGAAATATACAACCCCAAACCGCTACCAGAACCTACTGGCTTTGTCGTGAAGAAGGGATCGAATATTTTGTCAAGTACCTCCGGTATCATGCCGGGGCCATTATCGGCAATTCGGATAATTATAGAGTTGGAGGTAGTAACTTCCGTGCGAATGCGAATGGTGGGTAGTGGCTGGGATTCTTTTGGATTAGCTACTTGATATTTACTATACCCTTCCAAAGCATCAATGGAATTGCCGAAAATATTCATAAACACCTGGTTGATTTGAGAAGCGCGACAAGTCACTTTGGGTAGTTTGCCATATTCTTTAATCACGTGGATTTCCCAACGTCCTCCCTCTGGTTTGAGACGCGCTTGTAAGAGCATCAACGTACTTTCCAGACCTTCGTGAATATCCACAGGTTTGATCTCGGATTCATCCAGACGGGAGAAGTTTCGCAGTGCCAAGACAATTGTGCGAATGCGTTGTGCGCCGTTTTCCATTGATGACAAAATTCGATCCAAGTCCTCGCTTAAAAATTCGATTTCGTTATCTAAAAGCGCTTCTACAATTTCTGCCGGTGGATTGGGATAGTGTTGCTGATAAATAGTCAAAACATGGAGCAATTGTTGACTGTATTGCTTGGCATAAGTGATATTGCCGTAGATAAAATTGGTAGGATTATTGATTTCGTGGGCGACGCCAGCAACTAACTGACCTAAGCTGGACATTTTTTCAGTTTGAATCATTTGGGCTTGAGTGCGTTGCAGTGTTTGCATCGCTTCTGCCAACAGCCGAGCTTTCTCTCTTTCTCGCGCTTCGCTTTGTCGCAATGCTTCCAAATTGCACAATTTGATTTGTGTTTGAATGCGAGCCATGAGTTCGTTTTTGGAGATGGGTTTGGTGATATAATCGTTAGCGCCAACGGTCAAACCTTGTACGAGGTCGGAAACTTGATTTTTGGCGCTCAACATAACAATGGGTAATTCGTTGGGGCTGTATTTCTGGCGAACTATTTGGCAGACTTCGTAACCGGATATTTTGGGCATCATGATATCCAAAATAATCAAATCCGGGCGGCAATTCTCGATTAAGGCTAATGCTTCTGACCCGCTACTGGCTTGCATGATGCCGTATTTATGCAGGGATAAGTAGTTGGCGACGACTTGCAAATTGACGGGTTCGTCGTCCACAACTAAAATATTGAATTCGCTTTGAGAAGGAAGTGTTTCTAAAGGTACAAGTAGAGGGGATGCTGCTTCTTCGCGAACTTTACTGAGGGTTTGGATTGTATCCGGTTTCAAATCTATTGTTTGTGTGCTGATGGGGAGGGTAAAGATGAATTGGGAACCTTTGCCCAATTCGGATTCGACGCGGATAGTACCGCCGTGCAATTCTACTAATTGTTTGGTGATGCTTAAGCCCAAACCTGTGCCGCCGTATTCGCGGGAGATGGAGGCATCGACTTGCTCGAAGGATTTAAAGATCTTGTCGAATTTTTCAGATGGAATGCCAATTCCCGTGTCGGTAACTGTTACTTCCATCATGTTGTTGACCGCATTTGCCGATATAGTGACGGAGCCGGATTTGGTAAACTTGATGGCGTTGCCGACCAAGTTGTGTATGATTTGTTGCAAGCGGTTCTCGTCGCCTTGTACCGGAGGTAAATCTGCTTTGATTTCGTTTTTGAGTTGAAGGGATTTGCCAGCTAGAAGGGGTTGGGAAAGTGCGAGGACGATTTCGGTGATTTGGCGGAAGTCTACGGGCTTTGTTTGGATTTCGATTTCTTGGCCTTTGAGTTGGGCGAAGTCGAGGATGTAGTTGACTAAACGCTCCAGTCTTCTGCCGCTGGAAACCACCATCGAAAGGTTGGCAATTTGCGGTTGGGACATGGTTCCCGCTGCGCCGTCGATGAGGGATTCGGCGATGCCGATGATGCCGTTGAGGGGGGTGCGGAGTTCGTGGGAGGTGTTGGCTAAAAAGTCGTCTTTGAGTTTGTCGAGTTTCTTCAATTCTTCATTGAGGGCGGTGGTTTCTTCGTAGAGTTTGGCGTTTTGAATGGAGATGGCTGCTTGGGAAGATAATAGGTTTAAGATTTCCAATCTGTCGGTGGTGAAGGCTCCGGTGGTGAGGTTGTTTTCTAGATATAAAATGCCGTTGAGTTTGCCTTGATTGAGGAGGGGAAGACAGAGGATGGATTTTGGTTGGGCGACGAGAATGTAGGAGTCGTTGCGATATTGGACTTTTGCTAATGGATTTTGGCTTTCGCTGACGGCGTTGTCGAGAACTACTGTTTCTTGGCAACGGGCGACGTAGTTGACTATGGCGGTACTCAGAAGGGGTATTTGGGTGGTGGGGTCTACAAAGTCTATGGGAATGGATTGGAGGGTGATTACTTCGTCGGAATCTATTGTTGCGGATGCTTCGATTACCCAGTTACTTGTTTCGTTTTCTGTTTGTTTTTGGGTGGGGAGAATGAGAAAGCCTTTTTGTGCGCCAGCATTTTCGATCGAAATTTCGATCGATTTTGAGAGGAGTTTGTCCAGGCGGATTTCGCCGGATATGGCTTGGGAGGCTTTGAGGACGCTGGCTAAATCTAATTGACTGGAGGTTGTTCCACCTGTGGTGATGATAGTGGAAATGGTGGTTTTGGTTGGCCAAGAAGTTGCTGAGGCGGCGGTTAAGAATTCTGGATATTTGGTTTCTAAATGTTTGACTTTGGCGACGGCACCCCATTGTTGGTAGAGGTAGCGAGCGTTTTGCAGGTAGTGGCGGGCAAACTGTTTTTGGTTTCTGGATAAGTAGAATTTGCCTGCGAGTTCGTTGGCGAGGGCTTCTTCGTTGAGATATTCGTTTTCGTGGGCTAATGCGATGGCTGTGTCGTAATATTCTCTGGCATCGCCGTATTTGCCCAAGACGCGGGCGCGTTCGGCTTCGACTAGATAGAATCCCCAGCAGCTAAACAAAAGGCAATGAGGGGAACCGGGATTTAATGCCCCCTAGCTTGGTTTGGTGTTCAGATCCGTTTGGATCGAGCCATCTGGGAACAACGCATAGCAAGGATA
>CASBRD010000446.1 GCA_949128025.1 Oscillatoriales cyanobacterium PMM_0008
CCATCGGTACTAATTAGTTCTATTCCCCTATCTTAACATATTTAGCGGCATTGCATCTGCCACTAAATATAAAGCCGTGCTAGAAGCACGGGGTTTTAAACCCAACTTTCTGATAAAACCTTTGATTCCGTAACTCATTATACAGAGTTTTAGTGCTGAAACACATAATACTGAGAAGGTTTTTTAAATCATATGGGTGGGCTGTAGATAGATTATCACGAATTATATAAACTATTGTATCATTTTTTACGGTTTGCTGCTATTAAATTAATATTAAATAATTTATATTTCAATAAAAGGAGGAAAGGTAGGTAAAATAGGATAGTTTTATTTAATTTAATTTTTATTTAGGGGTAAATATTAAGAAATGTTAATATAGGTTGGCTGTTTTTGATAAAAATCATCCATATTGGGATTTGGCAATTCCGAAGAAACTGTGCAGTCAGAGGAAACGTAACACGACAGTCAAGCTATGCCTAGAGCTAAAATTCAGTAATCCCAAAAACTTTTCGGATAGGATCTTAATAGATAAAATTATTGTATAATAAAAGTTATGCAAGATTGGTGGAAAGCAACATTTCCTAAAGGTCGGCAGACCTTAAAAATTACTGATGCCAACGGGCAAGCGGTTTCTATTGCCTATGGCGAAAAGGGAACAGGAAAACCGCTATTTTTAGTTCACGGTGTTGGCAGTTGGAGCTACAATTGGCGTTACAGTGTAGAACCGCTATCGCGATACTTTCGGGTGATTTGTTTTGATGCGAAAGGTTACGGCTTTTCAGAAAACCCTGTGGGTCGAGAAAAACCAGAGCATCAAATTATTGAATTAGAGCGAATAATTAGGGCTTTATGCGATGAACCGGCTGTTGTTGTGGCTGAATCGCTGGGCGCACTTGCTAGCCTTGCAGTTGTTGAGGCTTATCCCAAATTAGTGGGACGGTTGGTAGTAATAAATGTGTCTATTTTCCCTAAACATTTGCCCCATTGGGGAATGTTGCTGCTGTCTCAAATGCCGCTGGAGTTGCTGGAAACAATTGACTATGGTAGAATGAGTTATTTGTTGGCACCGCTTGTACGGGAAATTATGGCGATCGAACGGCGTTCTGTGTTATTCGATCCATCAAAGCTAACTGAGTTAGATTCATACTGGATAAGTTATCCGTTTATTGAACTTCCGGGTACTATTACGAAGGTAGCGGAAGACTTACAAATAGCGGCACGGGAAATTAAGTATTTGCAAGAAAATAAACCGAATCTGATTAGTAAAATTCAAAATAATCTGGATAGCATTAAGTGTCCGACGCTGATTTTATGGGGTAGGGAAGATAGCTGGTTTCCGTATAGCGATGGGGAAAAATTGCGCGATCGCATTTCTGGAAGCAAGTTACAAATTATCCCTAACTGCAATCACGATGCGTCATCGGGTTCTCCAGATGCAGTCAACGCAGCAGTTCTTGAGTTTCTGCGGGATACCGATTTTCTTAACCAATAGCAATAGCAGCAGACTCCAATTTAACCGCTAACTTGACGCCAAACTCGGCTTCAAAGGAGCTTCTCTTATAATCTAAACTCCAAAGTTCTAAGGCGCAGTCATCGTCTGGCTGTGAGGGAAAAAGTCGGAAACAAATTTCGCGAATATCTGGGCGATATTCGCACTGCACTCGCTTAATTGCACCAATTTGTCGCCGATCTAGTGCAACTGCCAATCGCAACAATGCACTCAACTGGCTCACCATTTGCCGATGTTCTTTCGTGGGTAGGTTGCGATAGTTATCGTGCTTTTTCTTCGGCACACTTTTGCGGTGGTAGCGAGCTAAATTGGCAATGATATCTATCTCAGTTTCTGTGTAGCCGAGTAACTCGCTATTGCGAATCAAATAGTAAGAGTGTTTGTGGTGGGCTGAATGGCTCACATGGTGTCCGCAGTTGTGTAAAATTGCAGTAGCCCAGAGGAGTTCCCGTTCTTGGGAACCCCAGTTGTGCAGGATGCCTTGGGTTTGGTCAAATAAAGTGAGGGCAAATTCGGCAACTCTCTGAGAGTGTTCGAGTTTGACTTGATATTTCTGGGCGCTTTTAATGACGCTACGCTGGCGGACTGAACTTTGATAGCGGAGTCGATCTTCTATTAAACCGTGAGTGAGCATCCAGTCAACTATGACGCCTTCGCGAAGACTTCGCTCGCAAATTGCGATCGCATCTAAACCTAGCAGCGTCATCGCTTCTTGTAAAATTATGGCCCCAGCAACGATAATTTCCGATCGCCGATCCGACATCCCCGGAATGGCGGCGCGTTCTGCATAATTCATCTTTCTCAGACGTAGAACTAGCTCGCGCAAATCTTTCAGGCTAAACTGATAGCCGTTCAGGGGAGTTGGAACTATGCCCAGCTTTTCGCGGGCGACGATCGTTGCTATAGTTTCAATTGTGCCAGCGGTGCCAACTAAGCGGGGTGACTCACCCGGTTTGAGATGTTCGCGCAACTCTTCGACCGATCGCTCTAGCATTCCGCGCACGTAAGCTTGCAGAGATAGGAATTCGGCGTTGCTAATCGGGTCGGTACTGACAAATTCGGCGGTGAGTCGAACTGCGCCTATTTTAGTGCTGCTGAGACTTCGCGGTTCGTGACTATCTCCCAAAATTAATTCGGTGGAACCGCCGCCAATATCTATAATGGCATGGGGCTGGTTGTGGAATTCCATTCCCGACAGTACGCCCAAATAAATGCGTCGGGCTTCTTCTTGTCCGGAGATTAAATCGACGCGCAACCCGATTTCAGCTTCGATTTGTTTCAAGAAGTCTCGCCCATTGGGGGCTTCCCGCACCGCACTGGTGGCGACGGCAATAATTTGTTCGGCGTTTAAGCTTTTGGCGACTTCTTGACAGCGACGCAGAGTTGCGATCGCTTTTTGCATTATCTCTGGTTTGAGGTTACCAGTTTCCGGATCGCGATCGCCCAATCTTACCGTGTCTTTCTCTCTGTCAACGATCGTAAAAGCTGGTAGAGCAGGTATAATCCGCACCACTACCATGTGAATAGAATTTGTACCAATATCAATAGCAGCGAGAATGCGGTCTTTCTCCAAAGCACCACCAGAAATATCCATTCGGCTTTCTGAATTCACCATCATAGACTTAAATTTAGGGTTATAACCCCATCCCCTCCACGAATAAAGATATCCTATTGGGAAGAAAAGTAATGCAAATATTTAGTTGATGCCATGTCGATCCAGCAAGAACTCCAACCCGAACCAACCTGGCTAACCATTATTCGGCTTCTGAGGTGGGATAAACCCGCAGGACGCTTGATTTTGATGATTCCGGCTCTTTGGGCTGTGTTTTTGGCATCCCACGGCACGCCTTCTCCCCCGCTTGTAGGCGTGATTGTGCTGGGTACTTTAGCTACCAGTGCTGGTGGTTGCGTGGTCAATGATTTGTGGGATCGGGATATCGATCCGCAAGTGGAACGGACAAAATCCCGTCCTCTCGCTTCTCGCGCTTTGACTGTACGCACGGGCATTGTCGTAGCATTTGTGGCTATGCTTTGCGCTGGTGTTTTAGCGCTGTATCTCAATCCTTTAAGCTTTTGGCTTTGCGTGGCGGCTGTTCCCGTTATTGTATTTTATCCTACAGCCAAGCGGGTGTTTCCCGTACCGCAGTTGGTGCTTTCGATTGCTTGGGGTTTTGGGGTGCTGATTAGCTGGAGTGGTGCGATCGGGCATTTAGAACCGGCCACCTGGCTTCTCTGGGGTGCTACCGTACTCTGGACGCTAGGATTTGATACCGTTTATGCCATGAGCGACAAGGAAGACGACCTGAAGATTGGCATTAATTCCAGCGCTATATTCTTTGGACGTTACGCCGCTGAAGCTGTTGGTATTTTCTTTGTCGGTACAGCTGCTTTGTTAGCGAGTCTCGGTGTCGTCATGCAATTGCATGGGAACTTTTGGCTATCGCTGGGGATAGCAATTATAGCATGGATTTGGCATTATTCCCGATTGCGACAAGAAGATTTACCAAAACCAGCCTACGGTCAAATCTTTCGCCAAAATGTCTGGATTGGCTTTATTTTACTGGCTGGAATGATTGCGGGAATTTTGTTTTGATGCGGTCATCGATCATCGGTCTTTGGTAAAGTCCGAGCAGAAACTTTCGACAAAGAAATAACAAATAACAAACTACGAATAACCAATGACTAATGACTGAGGACTAATGACAAATGACAATCTCATATAGCCAACCCCCAATCCAAATTGAATACCCCGATGAGGATGGTAAGCCGATGGCTGAAAGCGATCAAGCACGCAATTATCTGCTATATGGTGTTGAAGTGCTGAGGATGTATTTTCGAGAACGTGCTGATGTTTATGTTTCTGGGAATCTGTTTATTTACTACGAAGAAGGCAACCCATACTCAGTTATATCACCTGATGTGTTTGTAGCTTTTGGAGTAGAAAAACGCGATCGCCGTTCTTACAAAACCTGGGAAGAAGGAGATAAAACGCCTGATTTTGTCCTAGAGATTACCTCAAAAAGTACCCGCAGTCAAGACCAAGGCGCTAAGAAAGGAATATACAGCTTTCTAGGAGTGCGCGAATATTTCCAATATGACCCAACTGGTGATTATCTTAATCCCCGACTTCAAGGTTTACACTTAGTAGAAGCGAATTACTTCCCTTGTTCGACAACAGTTTTACCTGATGATATTACCTCAATATTCAGTGAAGTGTTGGGATTAGAATTGCGGCTATTGCCATCTGGTGAACTGCGTTTATATGACCCTGTGACAGGTAAGACACTTCTAACTTATGAGGAGTCAGAACAGGCAAGAATAGAAGCAGAACAACGTGCTAAGCTTGCTGAAGCGCGTATTGCTGAATTGGAAGCGCATCTCCGTGCTTTGGAAGATCGATAAGCCGGGAATGTGGGAAAATGGAAAATTACGATCGCGTTGAGTTGTAGTAACTAGCACCTATGTCTATCATTGAAGTTTGCTATAATTATGAATTGATAAAAAACCGATCGTCGCTATGAGAAAAACTATTATTGGTGTGATGGGGCCGGGTGTCAATGCCACACCGTTGGATTTGGCATACGCTTATGATTTGGGCAAACTTATCGCCGAAGAGGGATGGGTGTTGCTGACTGGCGGCAGAAATGTCGGTGTGATGGATGCCGCGAGTAAGGGGGCAAAAGCGGCTAATGGTTTAACTGTTGGCATTTTGCCTGGTAATGATATTGGCAATGTCTCGGAAGGGGTGGATATTGCGATCGTAACTGATATGGGGAATGCTCGTAATAATATTAATGTGCTTTCTAGCGATTTAGTTATTGCTTGTGGGATGGGTGCGGGTACTGCTTCGGAAGTTGCCCTTGCCCTCAAAAGTGACAAAAAAGTTATTTTGTTAAATAATACCGAAGAAAGTAAAGCTTTTTTTAGTAATTTATCGAAAGATAACGTTTTTATTGCGGACAATCCTCAGCAAGCTATTCGCACTGCTAGAGAAATAGTAAGTTATACCTAATCTTCTATCCAAAGACTGATTACTATTGCTTTTTTAACCCATCAGAAGAGATAAAACAAAGCATATAAAACTATATCTATGTCTGCACTGAAAAATATAGCCTTTCTGTGGCGGTAGGCGACGCCTGGTAAACAGGGGTACGATCGAGTTATAGAGCGTTAGAAAGCTGGCGGTGTATAATATGAAAGATAATTTTACGGCGATCGCATATCCGACGGGAACTTCTTTTTCGCTTGCCAAAGTTAGCACAAAAGTTTTTATGGCTTTAGCGATCGCTTTTAGCCTGTCCGTATCAGCTAACGCCCAACCTACAGCCCAGTCCGGAAACTCGCGGGCCGATCGATCTCAAGTACCTGCAATAGTTTATCTACCCGACGTGCAATTGCAGCGACTAGCACCGCAAGAAGTTGCCGTAGCCGCAAATCGCCCAGTAACTGATGCCGTCGGTAAAATTCTCCAAGCTTATAGAGGTCAGAATGTTGGCATCGCAGGGTATAACGTCACAATCAACCCATCTACCCACGAGGCTCGAATTAATTTTATCATCAAAGATCCTCGCGGAGCCGAAGTTTTTGAAAGTTTGAGCGGTGCCAATCAATATGCTTTGTTTGAAGCGATTCGACAAACGCTGCTGAGTCAATCTGTTTACAATATTGACCAAATAACTTTCACCGCTAACGGTAAACCTTTTGATATTTAAAGAATGCTTTCCAGGGCCGATCGATCCCAATTTCCTGAATTTGCAGCCGCCTCGTAGGTAGTTTGAAAGAAAGCCAGAAGCGCTGCATCCGGATCGTCAGCTTGCCGTACCGCTTCATAAGGTAGGATGAACTCTCCCATATCCAAGCTATAAAAAGCCTCTTTTGGCTGAACGGGGTAGTCACGGAATCCTGGCGGTTCCGGGTAGGCGTAAGTGTAAAAAATAGGCTCTACCACCGACCCTCCACCGGGCCAAAAGCCACAGCTGCTGACCTCATGGGAATATGCTTGGATTTCGCTGTTAGCGATCGCGCTCAAACCCTGCAAAATAGAAAAGTAGGTCAAAAAACACAACTATGAAAATAAAAGTCATATTAGAACCCAGTGAAGAAGGGGGATACACCGTCTATGTTCCCTCTCTTGCAGGCTGTATATCTGAAGGAGAAACAATTGAAGAAGCATTAGAAAATATCCAAGAAGCGATCGAGCTTTACCTCGAACCAACAGAAAATGAATTAATTCTGGAAAAAGGCGCGATTATAAAGGAATTGGCATTGTGAGCAAAGTCCCCAATCTTCCCTATACTCAGATCATCGCCGCTTTAGAAAGAGATGGATGGATATTTGTCCGCTAGAGAGGAAGTCACATCAGACTGGAAAAACAAATGCCAGATGAAGTATTAAAATTGACAGTTCCCGCTCATCGCTCAGTCAAACGCTCCACTCTAGCTCACATTTTGAAGCAAGCTCGTCTAGATTTAGAACGATTTTTGGAATTGTTGTAATTCCCCCCACGAGCGCACTACCTTTCCTAACTAATACAATATCCTATCCACTTATGGAAAGTAACCTATCGCTACCAGACTATGACAAATTTCTGCGAGATCTAAAAGAGCGTATCCGTAACGCTCAAATACGAGCATCTCTTGCAGTAAACCGCGAACTCGTCTTACTTTACTGGCAGATTGGCGGCGAGATTCTGACCCGCCAGCAGCAACAGGGATGGGGAGCAAAAGTGATTAACAAATTGGCAAAAGACTTGCAAAAAGCCTGACCAGAAATGAAAGGATTTTCTCCCCGCAACCTCAATTATATGCGGGCATTTGCAGAGGCATATCCTGATGAGCAATTTGTGCAGCAAGCTGCTGCACAAATTCCCTGGTTCCACAATTGTACGCTGCTAGACAAAGTTAAAGACCCAACAGAACGGCTGTGGTACATTCAGCAAACTATTGAGTATGGTTGGAGTCGAAGCATATTAACCCATCAGATTGATAGTAGTTTGTATCATCGTCAAGGAAAAGCAACAACTAACTTTAATCATACCCTTCCTCAGCCTCAATCAGAGCTAGCGCAACAGATATTGAAAGACCCTTACAATTTCGATTTTCTCAGTTTAGGTAAAGAAGCACAGGAACGGGATCTGGAAAATGCTTTAGTAGCTCACATCCGAGATTTTTTGTTGGAGTTGGGAGTAGGGTTTGCTTTTGTTGGTAGTCAGTATCCCATCGAAGTAAGCGGTAAACAATATCGCCTTGACTTATTATTCTATCACTTTCGGCTTCACTGTTTTGTAGTAATCGATCTAAAAGTAGTGGAATTCGAGCCAGAATTTTCAGGCAAAATGAATTTCTATGTTTCAGCAGTAGATGACTTGCTGCGAGAAGAGGACGATCGACCTACTATTGGCATCATCTTGTGCAAAACGCAAGACAAAACTATTGTGGAGTATGCTCTTCGGGATATCAACAAACCCATTGGTATTTCAACATATCATCTGAGACAAGCACTTCCAGAACAACTGCAAGGTAATTTACCCACGATCGAACAGCTAGAGATGGAATTGAATACAGCAGCTTTACAAATAGAAACAGAAACTGACACGACCGGGTAATCGCGATCGATATCAAAAATGTTGAAATCCCCGATCTAAAGTAATAATTTCATCTGGATATTTACCCGCAATATCAACTAACCGCACATCATCATCGTTGGTAATTCTACCCACAATAGCAGCACCCTCTCCCAATCTTTTCACCAATATTTCCGCATCTGCTAAGGGAAGACACAATACTAATTCAAAATCTTCTCCACCATACAACATCCATTCCATTGCTTTTTCTGGCGATATCCAATTATGGAAAGCGGGTGGGATGGTAATTTGCTGACGCTCAATTCTTCCCCCCACACCACTAGCTGTGCAAATCTGCACAACTGCATCTGCTAAACCATCGCTGCTATCCATTCCGGCAATTGGGACTGGGGACTGGGGACTGGGGACTGGGGATTGAAAATCTAAAATATTCCAAAGAATTGGTAAAACATCTAACCTGGGTTTAGGACGTTGATGCGCCTGAATTAATGCTTTTCTGTCTGCATCCCTGAGATTTTCTCGTAGTTCGGGATGTAATAATAATTCTAAACCCGCTCGCGATGCACCGTGAAAACCTGTAACAACGATCGCATCTCCAGACTTAGCATTGGAACGGCGGATAATGCGATTAGGAGAAACATCGCCAAAAGCAGTAATTGAAATGGTGATGATGGGCGATCGGACCACATCTCCGCCCACAATAACAGTATCGTACCTTTGCAGGCATTCAATCATCCCCTCATAAAGTTCCTCAACCCAACTTACAGGTGTATCGCCAGTAATTGCCAAACCAACTGTAATTCCCAATGGTGTTGCACCCATCGCCGCCAAATCGGATAAATTTGCAGCAACAGCACGCCATCCGGCGTCTTGAGGAGAGGTGGTGCGATCGCTAAAATGCACCCCATCCACCAACACATCAGTCGTGACGACTAAAAATTGTCCCGGCTGAGTTGCGATCGCCGCCCCATCATCACCCACAATATCTGGCGGACAGAACCCCTGCAATCGTTTCAGGAGTCCTTGTTCGCCGATATCTCCAACTTTTAAAACAAGCGATTCATCGGTCACAACTGCATTTTCAGACTGTCGCTAACTTTAACTATTTCCCCGCAAGGCAATCATGCGACTTTCAAAAAGTTGCCCCACCGCTTCTGTCACCGTTTTGATCACATGGTCGTCGCATTCTTTCAGAAACGCTTCTGCCTCTTCAATATTTACTTTTTCAATATTCGCTTTAAAAAACTCCTTAGCTCGCTGTAGCAGGTATCCACCCGATTCAAACCCGATAGATTTAATCAGAAACGTAGTTAAAGGAGAATTTTTCAGATCGTAAGGAGAGTCTTTATTTCGTCCCTTTGATAACAACTCTAACACATCTTTTTCCAGAGAATTTTTAGGTTGATGACCTTCAATTACATCTGGGATAAAATTCTCCAGAGAGGCTGACTTTACTTTTATATCTGGTAATTCTCCCATCATAGTAGAGATCGGAATATCTCGTCCCATCCGATAGGAAAGCGCCTCAAGGATAGCGATCGTAGTCAGCTTACTTCCCAGATAAAGCTTCGCCACCTCAATATTCCTTCTAGTTCTTTCAACCAACTCGCGATAACTTTCGTCATCCGGCTCACTCATAAACTGCTGGAAAACCACCTCCGGTTTGAGAAAGTTCATAAAACCTTCCATCTTTTGCAGCGACTTGCGATATCCCTGAACCGTGTAGGAATTGGCATTAAGTAGTTCGTGATTAGTTTCGGGTAAAAGATTCCATGTATTGTCCAAAAAATCAGCAGCATTTGGATAGGCAAAATTCTCAACATCCCGATTTGCTAATTTCACAGCACGCTTGACCGCCGCACAGGTTTTTGCCTCTGTCCACCCCAAATTGAACTGATTATTAGCATTAATCAAACGCTGATATAGCATATCCATAGCGCTGAAACCAGATTCCAACTTTGGACGAAAAGGAATTGTAGCTTCGATACAAGCCGCTATCTCAGCAATTGCACTAGCAGAAATAAAACGATCTAGAGATTTGGCACCAATCACCGCACTCAAAAATTCATTTTGCCCCGCGAATGGAGAGAGCGTCTGACCGGGAACAAACCCGAATACAGCCATTACAATCTCAAACATCCGATCCTTGGACAATTGAGCGGAATCCCGAATCACTAGCTGTCCGCGAACGTCTTTGACAAAGGGAGTAATGTAAGTACTAATGTTAAAACTTACACCCTGATCGACCTGTATGTACACCAGATCGTGAAACAAAGCCGCCAGAACCTCTATGGGGTCTTCTGTGCCACCAACATCAAAAATGTGTTCAGGAGTATGAAAATAGCGCCAAGGGCCTGTCATCGTTTGGATAATCAGTTCAGATATTGGCTCAACTTCAGCCGTTGAGATCTCACACTCTAGCTCCCCAATGGCCGAAACCAATCTCTTCAGGCATCTTTTCTGAGCTTCTTTAAGTTCCATATTGACCTCCCCGTTGTCCCTGATACAAGTGCATGGTATCAAAGGCGTCCCCAAAAACGCCATCAGTAAATTATTCACTTAAGCATTGGCTGGCGCAAAGAGCGCAGACCCCTCACCTAAAGTTTGGGAAATCGGTAGAAGGTATCCCCGTCAGCATCCACTTCTGGAAGTGCCTCAAAAGTCTTTACCTGCGCTTCCAGGTACTGTTTAGCTAGTTGTGGGTCAACTCTAGCACCTGCCGCCATTTGAATTGGAGAAATCAAGCCATTTTGCTCTTTAAGTAACTGATAGAAAGCATTCTGCAACTGCTGCTGCTTCCGCTCACCATTAATTGCCCTAATGATTAATAAGCCTGCCATTCCAGCAAGCGCCAGCACAAACATAAACTCAACAATTGCCATAGGCTGATGTCTAGTAGAGGAGCGGGAGAGCGGGAGAGTGGGGGAGTGGGGGAG
>CASBRD010000447.1 GCA_949128025.1 Oscillatoriales cyanobacterium PMM_0008
GCGAAATGGAGCAGAGGAGCTTTTTAACTCAAAACTCAGTAAGGGCGAAGCATTTGCGGAGAAAGACTTTGCATCTGACCAACAAATTATCGCCGCAAATGCTTGGCCCCTACAAAATTCAAAACTCTCTGAGTCCCCAATCCCCAGTTCCCAACCCCTAATAATTAGAGAATGTCCAACCAACTGGGATGATTTGCAATTGTGGTTTCGGCGAGCTTTGCAGACAAAACAGAAATTAGCGATCGCCTATCCACTCCCACAACCAGTCCCACCCAGTCAGATTTGGCAACAGTTAGTAGGAATTGCTAAATATCTTAGCCGTACTGGTAAAACAGCTACACAAGCTCAACTACAACAAAAAGTGGGTATTGGCGATGCTTGCTTGCAACTGGGATTACAAACATTAACTAAATTGGGTTTTCAGGTGAAAAACGGAGACGGATACTATCAAATTACCAAACATCCAGAATTAGAACCGCCGAATTTGGATGCAGAAATCACCCGCGACATCGAGCAATTTTTAGCCGCCGTGCGAGAAGAACAATTCCGTCGCCAGTATTTCTATGAAATTCCCCTTTCCACCATTCGATCGGTAGCCTATCAAACCACTTTTTCTCACAATAATGTCATTAGTCATTAGTCAGATTATGTCCGGTCGATTAGCCATCATGAAATATTTGGTATGTTGTTGCGATTCAGCGGTGACTAGAACAGGGATTTAGTAATGCCAGAAACCCGGTTCCTTTGGTTTGAAGCAACGAAATATCGACCTTGACAACCAAAGAAACCCGGTTTCTCATCTCCGATCGATTTAAAATATCAACCCCGCTGACTGGCGACAAATTGCTTGCGCTTATTACGTAAACTGAGATACTCGCGTGCTTCTTGGTAGAGGCGACGGCGTTCTTTGGCATCGAAAATCGCTTTTTTAACAATGCGGGCAACAATGCGCGGACGGAAGTAGTACTGGTCGTAGAAGTATTCGACCGCTTCCATCATCTTAGCCCGCGACAAACCTGGATACTCAATGTGAGGTAGCTGATGACCAGTTTCATCGGTCATCTCAACATCAGAACGCAAGAAATTGTTGGTTTCGACATAGTTGTAAAGTTCAGTGCCGGGGAAAGCATGGGCGATGGAAACTTGGATGGTGTCGCAGTCGAGTTCTTTGGCAAATTGAAGTGTTTCCTGAATGGTGTCTG
The DNA here is from genome assembly GCA_949128025.1 of Oscillatoriales cyanobacterium PMM_0008. Taxonomy (GTDB): domain Bacteria; phylum Cyanobacteriota; class Cyanobacteriia; order Cyanobacteriales; family Aerosakkonemataceae; genus Argonema. The sequence goes on from CASBRD010000447.1 coordinate 1,203, forward strand.
GTGTTTCTCCAGGCAAACCAAGAATGAAGTCGCCGTGAACGACGATGCCAACTTTTTTGCAGTTTTTCATGAACTCGCGAGCTTGTTCAACTGTTGCTCCTTTCTTGATGTTCTTGAGGATCTGAGGATTACCCGATTCAAACCCGACAATAAATAGGCGACAACCAGCTGCCCGCATTGCTGTTAAGGTTTCCAGATCGACATGAACTCGCGAAGTACAAGACCAAGTAAAGTTGAGAGGTTTGAATTTTTCGCAGAGGGCTAGTACGCGCTGTTTACCGATCGTGAAAGTATCATCGTCAAAGAAGATTTCTTTGACATCTGGGAATAGTTCCAGCGCCTGTTTTACTTCCTTAGCTACATCATCGACCGATCGCTGCCGCCACGTATGACCGTCGAAAGTTTGCGGCCACAAACAAAATGTACACTTAGCAGGACAGCCCCGCGTGGTGTAAAACGAGATGTAAGGATGGAGAAGGAAGGGCACGTTGTAGCGGGTCACGTCTATGTCGCGCTTGTAGATAGGCGTCACCCAGCGCATCCAGATTTTCGATCGGCAAGCGTTGTTTGGTATGGACAATTTTGCCGTCTTTGCGGAAACTGACACCCTCGATCTCTTCGAGGGGCGATCCTGAAGCGAATTCTGTGACCGTGTAATCAAACTCTTTGTGGGTAACAAAGTCGATCGCTTTCGACGCCATCAAGCTTTCTTCCGGTTTGGTAGTGACGTGAGGCCCAACAAAGGCGATTTTCAATGACGGTTTTGCTGCCTTCATCATCTCTGCCAATCGCACATCACTCTGGAATCCCGGCGTGCTGGTGAATAGAACTACAAAATCATAATCGGTGGCAAATCTGGACTGTTTCTGCTGGCGAAACTCCGTGAGGTGGCGCATCGAGTACCCGACTTTCGGGAATCATTGCAGCGGGATAACCTAGCCAGACGGGATACCAGTAGGATTCTATTTCGCGAGTTGCGGGCCAGCGAGAACTAGCTCCTCCATCAAATCCTTCAAAGGACGGCGGGTTCAGCAACAAAGTTTTCATCATAAGTTAGTCCTTTGTCAGCGATCGGCAAACTGGATATTTCTGGATAAGTTTTGAGTTTTGAATTAAGAAATTTTTAACTCAAAACTTAGTACGGGCGGGTTTATCAGATATACCTGTGGGAAACCAGATCTCACAAAAAAACCCGCCCCTACAAACTCAAAACTATTTAGAGCCTGTTACCTGGGAAATCAGCGCCATAACAGCACTGCGGCTGAGTTTTTTCTCGCCATGAGCCATCACGTCGAGAGTAGCATGGGCTAAGGTGAGCGGAATTTGGCAAAAGCCCAAAGCTGGGCCGACAGGAAGCGATCGCGTGTAGGCGTCGGCAAGTTTGAGATTGCGACGCGCATACAACTGCATATCGTTTGCTGTCCAGCCATCTGGATAGAAATCCACCCCACGCAAAAGATCCTCATTGTGGTTACGCAAAATGTTGACAGCTTGTAAACCCCGCCCAAAGCCGATCGCCTGGGTTCGGTTCGTCTGCGTCCCATCGTACCAAGCCCATAAGTCAGACAGTAACAATCCCACAGCACCCGCCACCCCAAAAGTGTAACGATCGAGATCTGCCTCTGTACGAATTGCCCAGTTGTTAATTGCCCAGTAAGCCATGCGATCGGCCATTGCCGCCGTCGCATCCCAAATGCGAGGCGCAATGCTTGCAGGTGCCAGTACAGCCCATTCCCCAATCCGAATCGACACTTCCGGTAGGGGATAGTGGGTATGCAATCCTAGCGAAAAGTCATCTACCTTGAAGCCATCAACCCCTGCCTGTAAAGTCAGGCTAATATTCCGCAACAACTTTGCCTTAGTAGGGTTATCCAAATCTGGATCGTCTTCAATTTCATCGATCGCACGCATACACAGATATGCCGACGCCACCGCTGCTTGCAGTTCCAGTGGCAAAAGACTTATGGGGATATAGAAAGTCCGACTGGTTTGTTTAAGAATCTCCAAGGCATCTCGACGCAAATCCATCTGTTCACTCCTCTGAATCTGTATGGAGTTTAAACTAATGCCGAAAATTTACGCACCCCAAAGGAGTACAGTTACCAAAGAGGCACGTGATGCAATCTGCCTGCGATCCCCCCAAAACCTATTAGGGACTAGAA
>CASBRD010000448.1 GCA_949128025.1 Oscillatoriales cyanobacterium PMM_0008
GTTAAAGCAGTTCGCAAACTTCAAAAGACCTTGATTAGGTCTTGGTCTGCAAAGTGTGTAGCGGTACGTCGGGTAACGCAGGATAACCAAGGGAAAAATACGGCTGGTGTGGATGGCGTTAAATCGTTGACCCCAAAGCAACGTACAACCTTAGTTAGTAGTTTGAAATTAACCGGAAAGGCAAAACCTACTCGTAGGGTAATGATTCCTAAACCCGGAACAGAGGAAAAGCGACCATTAGGAATACCCACAATAGACGACCGTGCTTTGCAAACGTTAGTTAAATTAACGTTAGAACCGGAATGGGAAGCAAAATTTGAGCCAAACTCATACGGTTTCAGACCAGGACGTTCTTGTCACGATGCGATAGAGGCAATATTCAATAATATCAGGTACAAGGCCAAATATGTGCTGGATGCTGATATTGCCAAATGTTTTGACCGTATAGACCACAAAGCACTCTTAGACAAGGTAAAAACATACCCCACCTTAAGAAGACAACTTCGGTGTTGGCTTAAGGCGGGGGTGTTGGAAAACGGTAATTATTCTCCTACCAATGAGGGTACACCACAAGGCGGGGTAATATCACCTCTACTTGCGAATATTGCCTTACATGGTATGGAGGAACGGGTTAAGCAGTACGCTGAAACGCTAAAAGGGAAGAAAGCGAAAAATCGCAAAGCCCTAAGTTTAATTCGGTACGCTGATGACTTTGTGATAATACATGAAGACATCAACGTAATCCTTGCCTGTCAAAAGATAATAGCCGACTGGTTAAGTGACATAGGACTGGAATTGAAACCAAGTAAGACAAAATTAACCCACACCTTTAATAAATACGAGGGAAATATTGGGTTTGAGTTTCTAGGATTCCACGTACAACAGCACGCGGTAGGTAACTACAGATGTGCGAACAATACCAATGGAACTCCGCTAGGTTTTTCAACACTAATCACCCCCTCAAAGCCAAAATTAAAAGCCCATCTAGACAAGATAGCCGAAGTAATAGACACCCATAAAACCGCCCCGCAAGCTGCTTTGATTAGCAGGCTGAATCCAATCATTAGGGGATGGTCAAACTATTACTCAACAGTCGTTAGTAAGGGAACCTTCTCAAAGGTAGATAACCTGACTTACGACAAATTAAGGGCATGGGCAAGAACGAGGGGAAAAGGTAGCATCAATAAGGACAAATACTGGAGAACGGTAGGCGACCGAAATTGGTGCTTCAGTACCGAGAATGGAATAGAACTAATGAACCATGCAGCGACACCTATTGTTAGGCACGTCAAAGTAAAAGGGGAAGTTAGTCCTTACAACGGTGACTGGATTTACTGGAGTAAGCGTAGAGGAGAATACCCCGGCACGCCTACAAGGGTGTCAACACTTATTAAGAAGCAAAAGGGTATTTGTACTCACTGTGGTCTGTACTTCACGAGTACGGACATTGTAGAAGTTGACCATAAAATACCAAAATCCTTGGGTGGAAAATATACCCAGGATAATCGTCAACTTCTGCACAAACACTGTCACGACACAAAGACGGCTTCGGATGGTTCGCTAAATAAGAACTATGACGAGCATCCGTTTTGAATCGTATCCATAACAAGGATGGAATTATCAAGGAGCCGTGTGAGGTGAAAGTCTCATGCACGGTTCTGAAGGAGAGGTAGAGGTAGCAATGCCTCTATCGACTCTAACTGGATAATCAATGGTTTCTAAGACTGCTGGGGCGGAAGGCATTTGCTCGCGGTTATGCAGTGGTGCTATTTGATTGGCGTGCCCACGGCAAAACAGCAGAGTTATCTCCGACACTGACTTCTGATGGTTTGTACGAGGGAGAAGATTTTGTCCGCATTGCGGAATCGGCTAAGATAATGGGATGTCCGGCACCATTCTGGTTTGCGGGGTTCTCTCTGGGGGGACAGCTGGCGCTATGGGCGGGCAAAGCAGCACAGGATCTGACAGCGCAAGATGGGGATATAGGTTTGAACTCCACGGACATTGGTGGGGCGGCAGTAATTTGTCCGAGTTTGGATTCCAATCGTTCCCTTTCTTATTTAGTAAAGCATCGCTGGGGCAAGTATTTGGAGAAAGCGATCGCACGGGAACTCAAAAAACTAGCATGGCGTATCCACGATGCCCATCCCGGCACAATAGATCCGGCTGCGATCGATCGGGCCAACGGCATTTGGGGTTTCGATCGCGAATTGGTAATCGATAGATTGGGCTTCCCATCCGTGGAAGCTTATTACGAGGCTAGCAGCGCTTTGCAGATATTGCCTCATCTGAACAAACCGACGCTGATTTTATACGCCGCAGACGACCCCATGTTTGACCCGAAGATTATACCCGACTTGCAAGCCGCCTCTGCTGATAACCCTTACATCGATTTGATTTTGACTCGTTACGGCGGTCATGTCGGCTACATCAGCAGCTCTTCGTGCCAGCAGCAAGCGGGAGATCACGATCGTTGGTGGGCGTGGAATCGAGTGTTAGACTGGTGCGATCTTAAGCGGCCAACTTAACTAAATACTGTTCAAAAACTTGCACAAAACCAATTGCTACCTGAATTAAAGGCCAACCTACCAAACAAATCAACCACGCCGATCGAGTGGTAATATCTAAACCTTGACCGAAAATTTGGGATACAAGCCTCGCCCTTCTAGGGCGACTTTTATTTGATTGCCTATCTTGATAAATCGCTTAGTCAATAGTTCAAAGTTGTGTAGAATCAGAAAAGGAGGTGATAAAGTGTTTACGCTAACCTACGAGTTCAAACTTAAACCTACGTCCGCACAAGTTGTCATTTTTGAAGATTGGCTAGAACAATGCCGCCAAGTATATAACTATGCTTTGGCAGAACGCAAAGACTGGTTTAAGTCTCGTAGCTGTCAGATAAACGCCTGCTCTCTCCACTTTGAATACATCATTCCAGCGGACAAGGGTAGACCAACTTACGCCAGTCAATGTAAAGGACTAACTGAAGCCAGAGCTAAGATACCTGCGCTAGGTGCAGTGCAGGTTCATGTCTTACAGCAAACCTTGAAACGCCTTGAGCAAGCATTTGTCAGTATGTGGGAACAGAATCATGGATTTCCTCGTTTCAAGAAACCGGGGACTATGCGTTCGTTTGTGTTTCCACAAATGGGAGTTGAACCCATTAAAAACAGCGCTGTCAAATTACCTAAAATTGGCTGGGTCAAGTTTCGCCAATCGCGTGAAATTCCTGATGATGCAACCTTGAAGCAGGTGCGGATAGTTCGTCGTGCAAGCGGGTGGTATGCCATGCTGGCGTTGCAGTGGGATGTCAAAGTCCCTGATGTAATGCCTCATGGTTCAGCCATAGGAATTGATGTCGGAATTAGTCACTTTGCTGCGGTTTCCAACGGTAAGTTATTCCCGAATCCGCGTCCTTTTAAGAAACTCGAACGCCAGCTTAAATTGCTGCAACAGAGAGTATCGAGAAAGGTCAAGGGGTCAAACAACCGTAAGAAAGCGCTTTTTAAAGTCACTCACCTGCATGAGAGGATTGCTAACACCCGAAAAAATTACTACTGGCTACTAGCACACAATCTCTGTGATTGGGCGGGGATGATATTTGTGGAAGATTTAAACCTCAAAGGTTTAGCCCGTGGATTCTTAGGGAAACACTGCCTAGACGCTGGCTGGGGACAATTCTTTCAAGTGTTAGAGCAGTGTTGCCGTAAGCGTGGTGTATTTTTTCTAAAGGTAAATAGCAAAAAAACAAGCCAAATATGTCCTAACTGTCTTGTTGAGACAGGCAAGAAGGAATTATCTGAGCGTATCCACTCATGTCAAGATTGCGGCTATACAACAGATAGAGATGTTGCTGCCGCTCAAGTAGTTCTCGTTAGAGGGCTTGCAGCCGTGGGACACACGGTCAAGATGCTTTCTGAGGGTAAAGCGGTTGCGCTCCCTACGATGAAAGAATCCCCGTGCTAAAGCATCGGGGAGTGTCAAGAACGGCAACAATTACAGCTAGCAAACTCCATACGGATAACACCAGTTCGATCGGTCGTCCTAACAAAGGAATCACCGTTAAGAAATTCAGCGATTGGGGAGAATAGGCATAGCCAATAGGAATCAGCAAATCTTTATAAGTTACGTGATTCGGTTTTAGCCACTGTCCGATCTTCGAGATGGTTAGAGTCCAAAAATAGTAGCCTCCCACCACGCTGAGGCCATCTATCAAAAGTGCCAGAACTAGGATAGGCAGAGTAGCCCTGTTAATCAATAAGATAACTGCACTACCCAGAGCATGGGACACTGCCGCTAAAATTACGATCGTGAGCGATCAATCAAGCCGTTCGGGAAGGTCGTTACACAGTACAAATCAGCGGCCCTCACGCTCATGATGGCCCTGAAGGTTATTTCGGTCAAGCGGTTGCCAAGGCAAATGACATTACCTATGTAGATTTAACCCTGCAACAAGTTAACCAACTTCCTATTTGGTCTCTGCAAAAATAATCAATTACCTACAAATAGAAAATCTGAAACAGTCTTCAAGATTCTTGTTTATGACCGGAAAGAGCTTGAATATCAGCTCGCAATGCTGAAATTTCCTCATGCAGGGCGGCTATAGACTTAGCACCTGCTATTTCGGCCCGATCGTTTTCTGCATCGCGACCGACAAAAAAGGTAGCGATCGCAGCCGTTACATAACCAAATACCGCAAAAGCATACAGCGATAAAATCAAACAAAGCACTCTACCTTCTGGAGTTTGCGGCCAATATTCCGACCCCATTGTGGTCATAATCATCGCCGTCCACCACAGTGCAGTACCGTAATCTTTTAATCCTGCCCCATTAGGATTATTATTTTCAAAAGCATACATTCCTGCTGCTCCCACAAACGTTACTACTAAACTAAGTGAAATTACGTAACCAAAACCGCGACGGCCCATGCTAGATCTGAGCGATCGCATCCCCCGATTTAAAGAAGTAATCACTCGCACTAATCGCAGTCCTCGCGCCGGATTGAGCAAGCGAATAACGCGGGTAATCCGAAAAATCCGCAATGCTGGCAACATTAAAGATAGAGCAGTTAGCCAGTTTTGTTTGAGATAAACAACTTTATGAGGAGCCAGAGTAAATCGCAATCCGAAATCCAGTACAAAAACGATCCAAATAACGTTACTAATAACTTCTAATATAGGATTTAAGCCCGCAATTAAATCGACTACTAACAACGCCAACCATCCAAAACCCAGCAAAAGCATCGGTGTTTCCAACCAGTCTTCTAACTGTTCCAGAACTTCGCTTCGTTCTTTTTGGATTTCGCTTTTTTGGTTGGGTTGGTTCATAATATTTTGAGTTAAAACTTCTTACCTGCTCAACTGCTCTTGAAGCCTATTCATTAATTTATTTTGCTTTTGGCAATAAATTTTACTAAATGGTACAGCAGTGAAATCGTGGGCAAAAATCGAGGCGCAAATGAACTAACCCACCTAAAGCTAGTAGTGCGATATTAATTTCTGTGGAATCTAATTGACTCATGTCGAGATTCTTCCCATAGGTTTATCAACTATCGCAAACTTTACTGAATTTGAGAGGTGCAGGCATCTGCACAAAAGTAGAGTTAGGAGTTAGGGCGATCGGGAATTGGAATAAATAATTTCGAGCAAAAATTTTAGAAATCAGCCTAATGAGGTATGAATTGCAAAGTTGTTTTTAGGTATAGATTGAGGGAACTTCTGGACGAAGCACCTCAAATTGAAACTCCAATTGCAAGGAATAGGAAAATGCGCCAACTATCGATCCAGGTTCCGCAGGGCTGTGGAAAAACAGTACTCGATATCGCGGAAAGTTGTAACGGTACAAATCTGGCTTATTTTGAAGCAACTGGTAAAGATCGATCGCTGGATGTGGTAATCGTTCACGTTTCTAATAGTACGGTTGAAAAGCTACTAGCAAAGTTACAAGATCTGCCGAATTTACAAGTTACTTTAATCCCGCATGGCGCGATCGCGCTGCATCCACCACCGGAAGAAACAGCACAACAGGTAAAAAATGTCGAGGAACGCAGCCCGATTGAAGTGTTTATCGCTGGTTTGCAAAGTGTCGGTTCTTGGAAAGGCTTTCTGGGATATGCAGTCACGGCGGGAATTGTAGTTTGGATCGGCTTGTTCGCAAATACTTCTTATTTGTTAGTTGCTGCGATGTTGCTAGCACCGTTTGCGAGTCCGGCAATGAATACGGCGATCGCCACTGCACGGGGAGACAAACAACTGCTCAAACAAAGCTTGCTGCGCTATTTTGCCGCACTTGCGGTCACAATTGCAGTGGCTTGTTTACTCAGCCTGATTTTCCGGCAAGAAATCGCTACCACTTTAATGGTAGAAACAAGTCAAGTTTCAGCTATCGCGGTAATGCTACCACTGGCAGCAGGCGCGGCAGGTGCTTTGAACCTCGTACAATCGGAAAGGAGTAGCTTGGTATCGGGCGCAGCAGTGGGAATGCTGGTGGCTGCTTCCTTAGCGCCGCCTGCTGGTATTGTGGGAATGGCGATCGCGATCGGTAGGTGGGAAATGGCGATCGATTGTTTATTCTTACTGTTGTTGCAATTGGTGGGAATTAATTTTGCAGCTGCGATCGTATTCCGAATTTATGGTTTAAATACGCAGGGAACTCGTTACAACCGAGGCAAAAAAGGAGTGTTTCCCGTTGTTTTGGGAGCCACGATATTAACGCTGGCAGGTTTGCTGACTTGGCAATTTTCTAATTCTCCCCAGTTGCAACGTTCTAGCCGTTCTCAACGGGCTACTGCCCAAATTCAACAGGTAGTAGATTCGGTTGGTTTGGTGGAATTTGTGGAGGCAAACGTTCGGTTTCCCAGACCGAATATTAAAGGCCAAAACACTCTGGTTTGCGAAGTTTACGTTCAACGTCGAAAGGGTGTCAAAGAATCGGATGCACAGATTCGCTCTCGTCTTACTCGCGAAATTCAAGCGCAATTAATGGCAGCAGGTTTTAACGTGACACCTTTAGTTAACGTGACGGTGCTTACCCCACCGAGTTAACATCATCCAACTCTTTGATGGCTGCCAAATATCGCTCCTTAACACAATCGCGATCGCTCTCTTCTGATATTTGCGCCTGACTTGTACGCTGAATCATATTGGCATGATGCACTAGGGCTTGGCGATATTTCTTATTTTTAGTATGGGTGGCGATAACTGCGATCGTTTCTAGCAAGCGAATTTGTACCGCTACATCCGGCTTGCTATACTGTCGGATTTGATTAAAAGCAGCATCAATGATGCCGACAAACGTAACTCGTTCGGCAATTACGCGCAAATTTTTCTCCTCATCGTAGCGATAAGGAGATGGAAATTCTCTTTCTGCCAGACCACAGAGTGCTACACTTAGTCGATCGATACAGCTGATGGCGGTAAAGGGATCGTTGACCCCAGGAGAAATGGCACGCACGGCAATTTCAACTAATTGATCGATCGAAAATTCTATATCCTGCTGTTCGGTGCGTTGTCTGCCTAAAATAAATAATTGATGGATTTGCTTGGCCAAGTTTTTATCCACCGCTTTGTTTGGCCAAACTGCGACTATTTCGCTTCCTTGGACGATAAATTTTCCGGGGCCATATTTAAGACGCAAAATTAAGTTTTTTGACTTGGCGATCTGCATCAATTTCTCGTCATCAATTGCCTGAAGATAACCGCTGCTAGTGGCTAAAATCGGTGAGGCTTCTCGGTGGAAATTAGCTGGAATCTCCTCAACCGAGCGCCGAGAGTTAGCAACGCCATGCCCTATTTTTTCAGGGAATAGGCGATCGATGGCTTTGTCGAGATCGGAACCGACTTGCGCGATGATGTACGACGATTGAATCGAAGTTGAAGCGTGATGTATAAAATAGATAAACACGCCGATGCTGGCGATCGCTAACAGGATGCCCACTGTTACCGAAATCTGTGGCACGAAAACTTCATAGTCTTGTCCGTGAATGGTTCGCAGTACGAGCAAACAGTAAATAAATGTGGCGATGAATGTGCCAAGCACTACCTGATTGCCCGTATCTTGCATGAAATTGCGGATGAGTCGCGGGCCAAATTGCGAGGAAGCAAGTTGGAGCGCTACCAGGGTGATGGAAAAAACAGTACCCGCAACGGTAATCATGGAACCTGCAACCGATGAAAGCAGGGTGCGGGCTCCTTCTGGGCCACCACTATAAATCCAGCCTAATTTCTCAATTGGGCCAGACATACCAAGGCGATCGAGCGTCACCATCCCAAATGCTAGCGCGATCGCTATGGTGGCCATTAAGGTTGGGACGAACCAATAGCTACTATGCAGTGAGTCCCAAAGTTTGAGCAGTTTGATTTTCATTCGCCATCGGTGGTATTTTGAACTTTGCCGTTACCATCTGTTTGCGAGCGCATTTCGGCTAATTTACGCAAAGAACCGCCGATACTGCGCGGTTTCGGTACTTCGCTTTTTCCGGCGGGCCAACCTTCGCGCTGAAGAGAGCGATCGCCATCTGTCTCTTCTGTTTGGTCGTGAAACAGAATCTGATAAGTTGGGAAAGCTAAATCGATGCCGTTAGCAGTTAACTTATTCTTAATAGCGGTAAGAACTTTGTCCTTTGCGTCGAGAGTCTCGGCACGACGCGGCGGCGCGACCCACCAACGAGCGCGGATATTGACGGTACTTTCAGCCAGTTCTACTACCAGCGCGTCTGGGGGTGGATCTTCTAATACGTCATCCACGCTACGAACTGCTTCCAGAATTAACTGTTTGGCGCGATCGATATTGTCCCCATAGCCAATGCCGACATCGTACTCTAAACGGCGGTTATCAAAGGCTGTGTTGACAGTGACCGAATTAGTGAACAGCTCGGAATTCGGAATCACGATGCGACGACCATCATACGTTCTGATTGTACTGGCGCGTGTTTGGATGTTTTCGACTGTTCCCTCAAAGTCTTTGAAGACGATCTGGTCGCCAATTTGGAAAGGTTCAGTTAACAGAATCAGGATGCCAGCTAGGAAGTTCTGGAGAATGTCGCGGAATGCAAAGCCGATCGCCACACTGCTAATACCCAGCAGTTGAATCAAATCTCCGGCCTGGAATGATGGGATGACGATCGATAATGCAATAAATAAACCGACTAAAATCACCACTCCCTGGGACAAACGCCCCAGTACCAACCCCAGATTGCGAGCCTGTCGATGCCTTCGAGTCAGGCGTTTGACGAGCAATTTAATTTGGCCCGCCGCGAAAAAAAACAGCCCGAAGACGATCGCGGCCAACATTATATTTGGCAGCATTACAATCAGGCCGTCAATCATCCCCTGAATCTTTGCCCACGCTGCTAATGCTGATTCCCGGAGATTCATGGCACCTCCCTGCGGTATAAAACTTTGTTGATTATAGTAAAAACTCAAAAGGTTAAACTCTATCCAAGGTTAGTAATACGCATTTTCCTGGGTAATGCTATATATCGCCCTACAAAGAGGAAGAAACTGGTATATAATAGCGGGTCAAAAGTAAAATGGTATAAATTTACGTTTCAGGCTATAAGGAGAGAATTTTGATGAAAAGTCTTAAGACTCGCTTTAAAAAATTCAAAACCAGAAACATCGAGCCGCAAAGTTTAGAGCGAATACAATTAGAGCTATTAGAAGAATCAAATTTAGATATTAATTATCTTGTCTTGATTTTAGGTTCATGCGTAATTGCCACTTTAGGGCTTTTATCTAATAGCGTAGCTGTGATTATTGGAGCTATGATCGTTGCTCCTTTAATGTTGCCTATTCGCGGATTGGCATTTGGAGCCTTAGAAGGCCATGTTGTCTTAGTTCGCAAAGGATTAAGTGCGATCGCAGTAGGTACTTTTCTCGCAATTGTGTTAGCTGTATTGCTAGGTTCCTTAATAAGATTGCCGGAATTTGGCAGCGAAGTTATAGCTCGTTCCAAACCAACCTTGCTAGATTTGGGAATTGCGGTTGCAGCCGGGGGAATCAGCGGTTTTGCCAAAGTTCAACCCAAAGTTTCTGCTACTCTGGCTGGAACTGCGATCGCTGTTGCTCTCATGCCCCCAATTTGTGTAATTGGTTTGGCTTTATCTCAAGGAAATTGGTCGCTCAGTTTGGGTGCAACACTTCTGTATTTAACCAATTTGTTGGGAATTACTCTTTCTTGTATGCTGACCTTTTTAATAGCAGGCTACACTCCATTGCATCGCGCCCATAAAGCTCTTACTTGGACTTTAGTTTTTACAGCCATACTTGTAATTCCCTTGGGCGTGAGCTTTGTAGAATTAATCAAGCAAGCCCGACTGGAAGCAAGTCTTAAAAAGGCGTTACTAAACCGAACGATTACCTTTCAGCGGGTGGTACTGATGAAAAGCGATGCCAACTGGTTAACCAAGCCACCAGAAGTCCGGCTGAATGTTCGCAGTAGCGAACCTTTGACACCAAAACAAGTGCGGCTTTTAGAAGAATTTGTAGAAAAAGAGATGGGTCAACACATCACGCTGATTTTTGAAGTGGGTCAAGTTGAAGAAGTCAGGCGCGAAGCCCCCTAAAGTATAGTTCTCAATCAAAGCCTTAGTGACATGACCCCGGCCTAAAGGCACGGGGCTTCCAAGAATCACTTCTTAGTCTTCCTAGTTACTCCCTTGCGGGTTTTCGACTTTGGCCTAGACTGAGACATCTCAATCCCTGGCAAA
>CASBRD010000449.1 GCA_949128025.1 Oscillatoriales cyanobacterium PMM_0008
CCGCTTTCGGCAGTTAGGACATTCCCTAGCCCCTAGCTATAGCACTCACCCTCAAAAGCATTACCCCTGAAGCGGTAGTCTTGTATCGAAGCTTTCAGGGGCCGATCGCTGTCCGCAGATATTCTCTAGACAAGGATGGTTCTTTTTGTATTTTGTACCGCTTTTTATTAATTTAAGTATATAAATAATAAAAAAGTAGCTTTTTTAAGCCTTAATTTGATTTATTAGCTTAATATAAGCCTTAATATACAATTTTTATTTTAAATAATCCCTTTTAAACCCCTACTTATCTTGACAGCCCCTTTATTTTCCTGGGAAGTTAGACAATAATGCTGGGAAAGAGGCAGCGACAAATAAAAACTCAAGCGAGTTTAATAAGCAAGGAGAACAAGAGCGTGAAACTGGCAGTTTACGGAAAAGGCGGAATCGGTAAATCTACGACAAGCTGTAACATCTCTGTGGCCCTAGCCAGACGCGGCAAGAAAGTGCTGCAAATTGGCTGCGACCCCAAGCACGACAGCACATTTACCCTCACAGGCTTCTTAATTCCCACGATTATCGATACCCTCCAAGCTAAGGACTATCACTACGAAGACGTTTGGCCGGAAGATGTCATCTACAAAGGCTACGGCGGCGTTGACTGCGTAGAAGCTGGTGGCCCTCCGGCGGGTGCTGGATGCGGTGGCTACGTTGTGGGCGAAACTGTGAAGCTGCTCAAAGAACTCAACGCCTTTGACGAATACGATGTAATTTTGTTTGACGTTCTCGGCGACGTTGTGTGCGGCGGTTTTGCAGCACCCCTCAACTATGCCGACTACTGCTTAATCGTGACCGACAACGGCTTTGACGCTTTATTTGCCGCTAACCGTATTGCCGCTTCCGTGCGCGAAAAAGCTCGCACCCACCAGCTGCGTCTCGCTGGCTTGATTGGGAACCGCACATCCAAGCGCGACCTGATTGACAAGTATATTGAAACAGTGCCGATGCCAGTGCTGGAAGTGCTGCCGCTGATCGAAGACATTCGCGTTTCCCGCGTCAAGGGCAAAACTCTGTTTGAAATGGCAGAGAGCGACCCATCCCTGAACTACGTCTGCGACTACTACCTCAACATCGCCGATCAAATTCTGGCCTGTCCGGAAGGTGTGGTGCCAAATGATACCCCGGATCGTGAGTTGTTCTCCTTGCTATCAGATTTTTATCTAAATCCGACAAAACCAACGGTCAAGACAGAGGAAGAGGAACTAGACTTAATGATGGTTTAATTAACTCTATTTTTCAGGATGAGGGAGAGGAACTGTGGCTTTTTTTGATGACTTCACAGCAGCTCTGAAACAAAAGTGGTTGCAATATTACCAGGTAAATCATGCGTGGCTCGCCCTGCAAATGGAGCTTGAAGCTGTAAAAACTCCAGATGGTGGACGGCGACCACCTTCTCACCTCATCCTGGGAATACTTAATGCGCTTGAGCCGAAGCTAGCGCAATTAATGTTGCCCTTCGCTAGGCTCAATCCGAGTCCTGATGCGCTGATTGAGGTTTTGGAGTTAAATATCGACCCAGATATAGCGCTGGGAAACAAGCCAGCGAGTAAGCCAGAGCCGTTACCAGCCCCTAGCATCGTGACTCCCCCAGTCGCACCCATTGTAGATGCGTTTGAGGAGGAGGAGGAGGAGTCTCTAGCAGAACCAGTGATGGTTGTCCGCACAACTACGGTTGTGGTGAGCGAGGAAGCGATCGATGATTTTGACGACGAGCCATCTATAGTCTTAATCGAGTCAGAAACGGAAGGCTTTGGCGACATCGCACTTGATGAGTTTGGCGATACCTCATCTGAGGAGTCGGTGGAGGAAGACGAAGGCTTTGGCGACATCGGACTTGATGAGTTTGGCGAAACCCCATCTGTATCTGATGAGTTGAGCGAAGAAGACGAAGGCTTTGACGACATCGCGCTGGATGAGTTTGGCGAAACCTCAACTGAGGAGCCAAGCGTCGAGTCAGATGCGGATTTTGGTACAGAACTCGAAGCTTGGGGTGACGAAACTCCTGAAGAGTTAGAAGTAGACCTTGGCGATATGACGCTAGATGAATTTGGCGACACATCGTCTAAAGGGTTGGAGGACGACGATCTCGATGCCTTTGGCGACATAACTTTCGATCCGTTTTCCGAACCTGCTGCTAAGTCGGATGATGATGATGCGTGGAGCAAATAATTAAAGCTCCTCGAAGACATCTGCCTCTCGCCAGACTTCGCTCAAATTGAATTCACATAAATTTTTCTTAAGAGCGGGCAAAATGCCCGCTCTGTAAGGAACCCCGCATTCATTTTTAAGTTTATAGAACTAGCACGAGAGAGGATTTCATGACTGTTGCTCAACCCGAAGCGATCAATTTTGAGTGCGAAACTGGCAATTACCATACTTTTTGCCCGATTAGCTGTGTGGCGTGGCTATACCAAAAGATTGAAGATAGTTTCTTTTTGGTAATTGGTACGAAGACTTGCGGTTATTTCTTGCAAAATGCGATGGGGGTGATGATTTTTGCTGAACCCCGCTACGCGATGGCGGAGTTGGAAGAAGGGGATATTTCGGCTCAGCTGAATGATTATGAGGAATTGAAGCGGCTGTGTTCGCAGATTAAGCGCGATCGCAATCCCAGTGTAATCGTTTGGATCGGTACTTGCACTACTGAAATTATCAAGATGGATTTGGAAGGTTTGGCTCCTAAGCTGGAAGCTGAACTGGGTATCCCCATTGTGGTTGCTCGCGCTAACGGTTTGGACTACGCTTTCACCCAAGGGGAAGATACGGTGTTGGCGGCGATGGCGGCGCGTTGTCCTGAAAAGGCTCCTGTGATGGAATCTGAGAAGGAAGAACGGAATGCGATCGCTAAACTGCTCAACTTCGGCAAAAAGAAGGAAGAAGTTGAATCAGATGAAGCAGAATATGTCAAGCATACGCCCCTAGTTCTTTTCGGTTCCCTACCTGACCCGGTTGTTACTCAGCTAACTTTGGAATTGAAGAAGCAAGGTATCAAAGTATCCGGTTGGTTACCTGCCAAGAGGTTTACAGAATTACCTACTCTTGAAGAAGGGTATTATGTCGCTGGTGTCAACCCCTTCCTCAGCCGTACCGCTACAACTTTGATGCGTCGTCGCAAGTGCAAGCTGATTGGCGCTCCGTTCCCGATCGGCCCAGATGGTACTCGCGCCTGGATTGAAAAGATTTGCTCGGTGTTAGGAATTGAACCGAAAGGTTTGGAAGAACGGGAACAGCAAATTTGGGCAAGCTTGGAAGATTACCTGCAAATAATTCGCGGTAAATCTGTGTTCTTCATGGGCGATAATTTGCTGGAAATCTCTTTAGGACGCTTCCTGATTCGCTGTGGTATGACTTGTCCGGAAATCGGCATTCCTTACATGGATAAGCGCTATCAAGCTGCTGAGTTGGCGTTGTTGGAAAAAACTTGTCAGGAAATGGGTGTACCGATTCCTCGCATTGTGGAAAAACCGGATAATTACAATCAAATTCAACGGATTAAAGACCAAAACATCGATTTGGTGATTACTGGTATGGCTCATGCTAACCCGTTGGAAGCACGGGGTATTAATACCAAGTGGTCGGTTGAGTTCACTTTTGCTCAAATTCACGGCTTCACCAATGCTCGCGATATTCTGGAGTTGGTGACTCGTCCGCTGCGTCGCAATAACAGCCTGAAAGATTTGGGTTGGGATAAGTTGGTGAAGGAAGAAGCGAAAGTTTAAGTTTTCCTCCCTAGTTCACTCCGAATAGGTAGGTGTTTGGGCGATCGGGTGCGATCGTCCTTTTTTTTATTAGGTTGTAGGGAAGGATTTTCTTCATAGCGCGACATTTGGGGCGGGTTTGGCAGATAATTTGTGGCTAACCGACAAGAATCATGACAAAACCCGCCCCTACAATTTACCTGTACCTACCCACTCGCAAGCCGCTGCAAGCATCTCACCGCCAGGATTATCACTTCCGCTGTCTGCGAAGCCGATCGCTTTATCGACTCGGTTGTTTGCCGTTCAGCGATTCCCCATTTCCCAACTTAGCGATTAGAATTAAAGCTAAATGGAGTTGGAGGAAAAACTACGATGAAAGCAAAATACTCTTTGGCCGCGATCGTATCTACGACTGCGATCGCCACCGGCATTTTGTTGAGTTCAGTCAATTCTGCTGAAGCTTGTCCGTTTTCTAAGAAAAAATACCAGCAAACGAGTTGGTGGCAGTCTCCGTGGGCGATGGTGATTGCACTGCCTGGAATAGCTCTCGGAACAGCTCTTTATATGGGCGGTCGCTCTTACCAAAACGATTCGCAGTGAATGCTCTTAAGTGTAATTTAAGCGCCAATTTCAAACTCTACCCAAAATATGTTTAGGGGCGATTCCTCAAAATCGCTCCTATTCCTTTATAAACTGGTAAATCTATGAGTAGAACACCTTCTCGCGAAGAAAGCCGGGAAATGCTGAAGTGGTTGAACCGAAATCGGCAGCAGATCCAAAAAGATTATGCTCATCAATATGTTGCGTATAATGCTAATGGAATTATTGCTCATAGCGAAAATTTGCAGGAAGTTATGGAGTTAGCAGAAGCATCGAAAGAAATTTTTTCAATTTATTTAGTACCTGGATATACTGGTTACGCTCAGTTTGTAGGAATTCGCTTTCCTAAATGAATATTTTACAGAACGACAATAAGATTCGCTGAAATCAGAAAACAAGGCTATCATGGGGTAAAGTTGATGCGATCGATCTTTTTTTACGAACCGCCAAGACGCCAAGAACGCCAAGAGGAAGAGAGAGAAGGGAGCGATCGCAAACTTTTTAGCTAAGAGATTGCTAACTCTAGTGGTTTAGATGGAATGATGTACATTAATTCTGCTTCATCTGGTTTAGTTTCTGAGGGAGCTAATTTTAGCCAGTCATGGAAGCTAATTCCTAGTTGTGCGATCGCTTGGATTTCTGCTTGATAAGCTTCTAAGCGGCGAGAGGTTTCAATTATTGATTCCACTCGTTCCAATACTTCGGGTAGACGTTTGTAACCCTCTCGTTTTAAGTCCTCTGGATTAATGCCAAACATACCAGATGCAACTTCAACGCGATCTAAAATTGCTGAGGGCAGGGAGTCTACCCATTTATTAGGATCTTGTACTAGCTTAATCAGATTTTCACGGTGAAGGTCGAACACTGCATTTTCATCTAAAGTCGGATCGATCGTAATGGGGTATGAGTCGCCAGAAGCAATTCGAGAGGCTATCCTAGCAGCAGTATCGTTAGATATCCTACAACCTCAGAGTCAGAATGTCCAAGGTGAGCTTTATCGCGCTTATATCCAGCTTACCGGAAATTCTGGTTTATCGCGTCGAATACGCACAGTTTGGATTGTTCTTTTTAATGAAGATGTAGCGCAATTTGTCACAGCAGTACCAGATAGATTAGGGGGTTTACAATGAAAAAATTTAATTTATTTGATGGCGTAAAGTTAACAGAAGAAATTCCCTTAACTGATGGGGGAAAAGCACCAGTGGGAACTGTCGGCGCAATTGTCGAAGTTCTCAATAATGGGGAAGCTTATATTGTGGAATTATTTGGAGGTTGGGTTAAATACGACGAACAAGGAAATTTTCTGCCAGCAACGCAGGATGAGGAAGGCTCATTTATGGAAACAATTGGTGTAGAAACCGCCTATCCTCACCAATTGGTGTTAACTGTGCCAGCGCGTGAAACAATGGGTGTCCGGGCGCATTTGGCAGCACTTTTAGATGATTTATCTGATGATTTAGTAGCAGAAGTTAGAGATTTTGCTGAGTTTTTAAGGTACAAACATCAACAGAAAAGTGCTAGTTAATTATCTAAGATATTAAGAACGACGGTATTTAATCAATTTTTTGGCTTTATTTGTGGCTACAATGCCGATAATTATACTGAAGATAAAAGTTAAGGAAAAGTTGATTACTCCTTCTACTGCTGGGAATGGTTCAGTTAATTTGTTTTTGGTGATGTTGGGAATGAAGGGTGATATGGATGTGGCTGTTATGGCGGCTACTCCTATGCCAATTCCCCATTCTTGTACTGTTTCTTGAAAGATGCGATCGCGTTTTTCAATTATATCATCTAATTGCGCTTGTCTGATTTCAACAATGCCTCTAATCGTGTCTATTTCTTTCTCTCGCAATCTCAATCCGGGACTGAGTGCAGCATGATCTTCTTCTACTTGGGGTTGATATTTATATTGGACAATCTCGCTGAACTTTTTCAGCATATCTAGGTTATTTGGATGATTAGGTTCTATCTTGTTAGCTTTCGTTTCAATAGTTTTTAGTCGTTCTAAATAATTGTAATTATTAGTTTTAATTGTTTGCATTTGCACTTCTAGTAAGCTGATTCCTTCCGCATAGAAACGCAGGGTTTTATAATTCTCATCTAAGGATTGCTTTAATTGGTCTAATTCCGATTCTAATAAGTTAGGTTCTGGCGAAATTAGTTGGATCTTTAGAGTTTCTAGGGAGGGAGAAAAGTTGGCTGCTAACAATGGTTTGATTTGGCGGGTATTGCCGTAAGCCCAAACTATTTTGTGTCGATAGCAAAATAACTGTCGCCAATCTTCATAAAATTTAGCCATATTTCCCATTGCGTTTAGGTCGGGATAGATTATAATTAAAATATGATTGTTTTCGGTTTCTAAGTTTTCCCAATTATGGGGCGTTTGCCAAATTTCAAAAAGTTTAGCCCCCATAAATTCTCCAGCTTCTTGACTGCGCCATTTGCCGAAATTCAAAGATTCGTAAGCTGATTTGGCAACATCTTCATGTGAGGAAAACAGCTGTAAATAACCCGTAATTAGCCAAGTTTTACCCAATAGTTCGCCAGAGATTGCCAATTCCTCTCTCTTGGCTAATAATGTTTTTTTGAGTTCGCGAAAGGGAAGAACATCGGGAGAATTATGTTTATCTTCTACTGAACAAGCAATGAGTAGACTGTCAGTATCGGCTAAGGTGTGACGAGAATAAAAACCATTTGGAAATTGATGATATTTCGAGATATCAGCATCTTCCTGAAAAGTTTGTTCGGCTTTCCGGTGATAGGTAAACAGAAATAGATGGGAATAGATTAAATTAGTCATTAGCAAAACATATATACCCAATCATGGGGATAGTTAGACTCCGTAGAAGACGGAGGTTCATCGGGTACTTTTTCAGCAGGAGATAGATTTTGATTTGGTGATTGTAATTGCTGTTGGATGTCTTGGGTTATTTTAACAGAGTTGTTCGATTCAAAGATTTGCTTGATTAGCTTTAGCGAGTCAATTGGGAGGCTAAAATTTTCATGTTCCAGGTTTTCGCTATCCGGTTCGCTATCTGATGGTAAGATACATTTATTGCGCGATTGGGCTTGATAAGCTAATTGCAAAGATTCCAGGGCGGGTTTATATAAGTTTTTCAGGAAGTCGTGTTTGTAAATTAGCTTTCGCAGATTTTCTATCGCCGCTTCCACGTCAGTTGCTAATTCTTCCCCTAACTGATTAAGCTGTTTTTGCAGAGATTCATCTAGAGGTGATTCTAGCTGAGAAAGGGCAATTAAAAAAGCCCGAATGGTTTTGATATCTTGTTCTCGCATAAATTTATTTGGTGATTTCTTTGCTAGGGCGGGTTTAATTGATATCGTTGGTTGTTTCGGAATGATTGGGCTGATGTTGATAACAAACATTTTTGTAGGGACACGGCATCATAAAATATCTTGGTAATCAACAAATTTTAATTATGCCGTGTCCCTACACCAAAACAATTAATCTGATTTCCAGATACAATAAATCCAGCCCAGTAGTAGGGATGGACATAAGGGCGATGATTCATTCCCTTAGTTTGGGCTTCTTGTTGTGCTTTGGCAATTAAACCCTGCAAACTTTCCGAACAACCACTACCTTCTTCTACTTTAGCAGATTCTTGGCGATACCATTCGATTAAATCGGCGAAGGTGAGAGTGGAAAGCCAGGTTTGGGTTTGTTGGAGTGCCAAGGCGGGAGGGATGTTATCCTTATATAATTGGTGAAATTTAATCATCACCAATGCTGTTTCGATTTCGCCAACTTGCCAAAGAGTAGTAACAACATGAGTTACGCCTTTTGCCAAAAAGCCACTGACTAAACCAACGTATTCATCGATGATACCTTGTTTGCTGGTAAGACCTGTTTCGCAAGCGGAAAGACAAGCGAGTTGGTAGCCTTTTAAGTTTAGTTGGAAGATATCTTGCAAAGTCAGCATTTCTTTGTTGGCTAATTCCAAAGCTGAATTTAGAGGCTGTTGCAAATTATGTTCGCCATGTCCGGTAAAATGGAAGATGTCGGCAGAATTGGAGAAAGCGGCGATAACTGTATTTTTGGTCGCTTTACTGCTTTTAATCCAGGTGAGATTGTCGTAAAGTTGGGCAATAATTTGCGATTCGGTTTCGGCATATTCTAAACGGCTAGGACTTTCGATGCTGAGGAGTTTTTTGGGAGTGGATGGGGTATCAGTTTGCAAATCGATGCCTATTTGAAGACTGGGGAGATAAGTAATCGTAAAATCTTTTTCCCGCAACAGATAATGCAGAGGTAACAAATTAAAATCGCGATGGGGAATCAAAATTAATTGAGTAATATCATCGCCTATCTTATTTAATATCCCCTCAACATCCAATATCTTACCCAACTCATCTAACCTATCCGCCATCTTATTTCGCCAACTCTCTTTTTCTTCCTTGGCGTTCTTGGCGTCTTGGCGGTTCGTTTGATAATCTTCCTTCCATTCTTTCAACCAATCTTCAAACTTTTGTAATTGCTTAGCGGCGGAACCCCACCCCCAGCCCCTCCCCGCAACGGGGAGGGGGGCAAGAGTGTAGATTGTTTCTTCTGTTTGTGTTTGAGTTTCAGTTTCTCCCTTTTCTCTTTGCAGGGGGAAGGGGGTAAGAG
>CASBRD010000450.1 GCA_949128025.1 Oscillatoriales cyanobacterium PMM_0008
GTACGGGCGGGTTTAACCCACACATCTCATTACCAACAGAATATTTGACAAAACCCGCCCCTACTGACTTTTGACTTTTCTAGCCCCTAGTCCCTAAATGTTGACCAGTCTTCAAAATCCACTGGTAAAGCAAATCCGCAAACTGCATCAAGCCAAGGAGCGTAAAGAGCAGCAGATGTTTCTGTTGGAAGGAACTCACCTGCTGACAGAAGCCTGTGCTGTAGATTATCCCCTGCGGACGGTCTGTTTTACGCCAGCTTGGCAGGAACGTTATCCAGAACTTTGGCAAGAAGCAAGCAAACGCTGCGAACGGATGGAACTGGTAAGTGCAGAAGTGTTAAAGGCTCTAGCCACCACAGTTCAACCCGATGGAGTAGTAGCGATCGCACCAAGGTGTCTTACCCAAACACCACCCCTGTCAGGCCCCGGTGTGCTGTTAGCCTTAGAAACAATCCAAGACCCCGGCAACCTCGGTACGACAATCCGCACCGCCGCAGCCGCCAGTGCCGCCGGATTGTGGGTAAGTGAAGATAGTGTAGATTTAGATCACCCAAAAGTACTTAGAGCTTCAGCAGGACAGTGGTTTCGCCTGCCAATGGCAGTCAGTTCCGATTTAGCATCTCTCGTCCCTGACTCTCAAGCCGGTGGGATGCAAGTGGTAGCTACTGTCCCGAATGCCAACTTAACTTACTGGGAACTAGACTTGCGCCTGCCAACCTTGATTCTACTAGGCAACGAAGGCGCTGGACTATCACCAGATTTAGTAGCTTTGGCAGACAAGCAAGTGAAAATACCTCTTAGTCCAGGGGTAGAGTCATTGAATGTAGCGATCGCAGCTGCTTTGATCTTGTACGAAGCACAACGACAAGTTCATTCAATTTTGGATTTTGGATTTTAGATTTTGGATTTTGGATGATTTTTCCCAAATCCCGACGCCCTAGAACACCAATTCAGTAGAATAAATTGACAAAAAAAATGAAATATGTATTGTGTAGGGGCGAAGCATTCGGGGAGTAAGCGATCGCTCTTACCCTAGATTTCCTGCCCGAATGCTTCGCCCCTACAAATTAAAAACGCACCACAAAGTATTACTGAATCGGTGTTATAGCCCTATCCCCTTTTTGGTCATAGGAAATAGTTATGAGTTTTGGTGTTGAGTTTTGAATTCAGAATATTTACTCAGGACTCAGCACTTTGCTCTTTTGATTGCGACTGAAAAAAAGCCTCAATCTCAGCGGCGGCCCGATCGAGATCGTATGGTTCAATTGGAGTCGGACTTGCTTGCGGATGTGACGGGAATCCTCCATCCAAGGCACGAGACAAGGATGCAGATGCCTCAACTGCATCCGATACCAACACATTCTCCAACTGGTCTAAGCTAGCTATAAAAGCTTTGGCGGCCTCACGACGCAGATTTCGCTTACTCCGATCCATAAAATTTCACTCCCAAACTGCGGGTCAATAACCAGGGCTAGTACTGATGAGGATCTGACCTGTATTCAATATGCCCAATATTGACCCCAAGATCGTATCACCGCAAAATAATGTTGTCTAAATCACCCAGTCAGTTGAAAATTAAAAAGGCACGCGCACCAGGAGAAGTTCAGTGAGTCAGGGATTTGATTACGACCTCGCGATCGTGGGTGCCGGGGTGGGCGGACACGGTGCCGCCCTCCATGCGGTCAGCTGCGGCTTGAAGACTGCGATCGTGGAAGCAGGCCAAATGGGCGGAACCTGCATCAATCGCGGCTGCATCCCATCAAAGGCGCTATTGGCGGCTTCCGGTCGCGTGCGCGAGTTACGCAACGCCCATCATCTCAAATCGCTGGGGATAAATGTGGGCAGCGTGGAATTCGATCGAAGTGCGATCGCTAATCACGCCGACAACATTGTCAGCAAGTTGCGAGGCGATATGACCAACAGCCTCAAACGCTTGGGCGTAGATATTATTCAAGGCTGGGGCAAAATGGCTGGGCCGCAAAAGATCGTCGTGGCCACAGAAGCCGGTGAAAAAACCATTACAGCAAAAGATATAATTATCGCTCCCGGCTCGGTGCCTTGGGTTCCCCCAGGAATTGAAATTGATGGCAAAACAGTCTTCACCAGCGATGACGCCTTAAAGCTGGAATCGCTGCCTCCTTGGGTGGCAATTGTTGGTAGCGGCTACATCGGTTTAGAGTTTTCCGATATTTACTCAGCGTTGGGTTGCGAAATTACCATAATTGAAGCGCTACCAGAACTAATGCCGGGATTTGACCGGGATATTGCCAAAATCGCCGAACGAATCCTGATCGCACCCCGCGACATCGACACAAAAGTGGGTGTCTTGGCAAAGAAAGTCACTCCAGGATCGCCAGTCGTAATTGAATTAGCCGACGCTAAAACTAAGGAAGTCATAGAAGTTTTGGAAGTAGACGCCTGTCTGGTGGCTACAGGTCGCATTCCCTTCACCCAAAATATGGGCTTGGAATCTGTCGGCGTCGAGACAGACAAACGAGGATTTATACCCGTAAATGACCGGATGGCAGTGCTATCCGCAGGCGAAGCAGTAGCTAACCTGTGGGCAATTGGAGATGCGACTGGCAAAATGATGCTAGCTCACGCAGCTTCTGCCCAAGGCATTGCAGCAGTAGAAAATATCTGCGGACGCGATCGCACCCCAGACTATCGCAGCATCCCCGCAGCAGCCTTTACCCACCCGGAAATCAGCTTCGTGGGTATGACTGAGGCAGCAGCTAAAGAGTTGGGATCTGCGGAAGGATTTGAGGTCGCCTCAGTAAAAAGTTACTTCAAAGGTAACTCGAAAGCGATCGCAGAAGTAGAAACAGACGGTTTGGCAAAGGTAATCTACCGTAAAGATACAGGCGAACTCCTGGGCGTCCACATCATCGGTCTACACGCTTCCGATTTAATCCACGAAGCAGCAGCTGCGATCGCATCTCGCCAATCTGTCCATCAGCTAGCCTATCTCGTCCACGCCCACCCCACCCTCTCCGAAGTCCTGGATGAAGCCTACAAGAGAGGGGCTAGGGGCTAGTGCAAGTGGTCAGTTGTCAGTTGTCAGTTGTCAATTGTCAATTGTCAATTGTTAATTGTCAAATGACCAATCACCACTGACCACTGACCACTGACCACTGACCAAAATCCCCAATTCCCCGATGATATTCGATCGCCGCACTGGTATTACCTTATCTAACCTGTTGCTGATTGTCGCCACCAGCTTGCTGCTAGTGCTGCTGTGGCAACTGCGGAGTCTGCTGATCATCCTGATGGTTGCCGTGGTAATAGCGGCTACCATTGCACCCTTCGTCGATGCTACCGAACGGTTCCGACTGCCTCGGTGGTTAGCAGTCATAATAGTTTATTTAACGCTAATTGCGATCGTCACAGGGGCGGGCGTGTTAATTGGCCCCACAGTAATCGAGCAAATTCAACTCCTCGCCGTCAATTTGCCAATTTATTTGGAAAATCTGCGATCGCTCATCGAGAATTTGATGGTTAAATTTAATAACGAGCGACCAGAATTAATCCGCCAACTTCTAGACCCCCAAATTTTGACAAACGGGGTAATCCGTTCCTCTCAACAGCTGCTGCTGCGCTCTTACGGTATCACCAAAGGAATTGTAGGCGGCGTTTTGAGCGCGATTTTGGCCTTATTAATTTCCGGCTATATGGTAGCAGATAGTAAAAACCTAATCGAAGGTTTGGTGCAGCTGTTTCCCTACCCTTGGAACGATCGTCTGGAAGCTCAAGTTATCCCCGTCAGCCAACGAATGGGGGGTTACATTCAAGGTAGACTTGGCGTTGCGGCAATTTTGGGCTTGGCAATTAGTGTCGGCTTAGGTTTTTTGGGACTATCCGAATTTGCATTAGGATTGGGCGCTATTGCTGGCGTCACCGATTTGATCCCCTTCTTCGGCCCAGTTCTCGGAGCGGTTCCCGCTTTAATTGTGGCAATTTCCCAAGGCGGTTGGACGTTTCTGTGGGTGCTGCTATTGTTTGTAATTATCCAAAATCTGGAAACTTATCTGCTCGATCCTCTACTCGTGGGTTCTTCCGTGAGAGTACATCCACTCTATCAACTCCTAGCTGTACTGGGAGGAGCGCAAGTTTTAGGTATCATTGGCGCTTTGATTGTTCCCCCTTGGGTTGCAGGTGCATCTGTTGTGTTGGAAAATCTTTATTTACAACCCAAACGGATCGCGGAAAAACAAGCGGTGATAGTAACTTCCACCGAAGATGATGATAGCGCCACCAAACTATCTCCAAGTTCTTTATCGGTTAACCGTTAAACGTAAAATGAGTTTTGTAATCTTCTAACCTAAAAAATAAAAAGCCCTAGAGGAATCCTCTAGGGCTTAACCAGGGTGCATCTACCATTCTTTTCTTCTCCCGCAATTAGGTGCGATCCGGAAGAAGGGCAATTTTAGATTTTAGATTTTAGATTTAATTTCAATCAGCAATTTTAAAGAAGCAATTCAGCTTTTAGCCCCCACTCCCCCACTCCCCCAC
>CASBRD010000451.1 GCA_949128025.1 Oscillatoriales cyanobacterium PMM_0008
AGTTACTTGCTTTCTGGGTATGTTGTTGCGCTTTAGCGCTCTTATCCCAGTTGTAATAAGAGCGCTAAAGCGCAACAACGTACCTAATACCAGCCTCAACTATATAACTAGCAACTTGCATTAGTAAAACGATGAAGTACCAAATAGACGTACTCAATCAAATGAGTCAACGAGATTTTGTCGAAGCTTTGGGCGCAATTTTTGAGGATTCACCTTGGGTAGCTGAAAAAGCGTATAACAAACGACCTTTTGCAGATTTAGGATCGCTGCATCAAACAATGGTGGGATTGGTGCGAGATGCAAGTTTAAATGAACAACTGGTATTAATTCGATCGCATCCAGATTTGGGAAGTAAAGTAAAAATGAGCGAATCTTCCGTGCAAGAACAAGCTGGTGCAGGATTGGATAGGTTAAGTAGTGAAGAGTATGAACGATTTCAGTCGCTTAATCAAGCATATAAAGAAAAATTTGCGTTTCCTTTTATTATTGCGGTTAAAAATCATACTAAAGAAAGTATTCTGGATGCGTTTTCTATGCGGTTGCAAAATAGTAGTGAAGCTGAAATAGAAAGCGCTTTGCAGGAAATTTATCAGATTGCTTGGTTTCGTTATTTTAATTGAAGCTGTTTTGGATTATAGCGGTTCTCAAGTAAGTGAGGTACGTAGTTGGGCTTTAGCCCTCTTAATTTAGTGGTTATATAAGCTGTCAGTCATACCTCATCTACCTTATAAGGGCTATAGCTGAAATTTCGTTTTTTTTTCAATTTAGATATTGTGCCAATTGCAACGCCCACCAGCAATATCTGTCAGATCACCAGCCCGCCAGTCCGCCAGCCCACCAGCCCGCCTGGGGTTCAAACCCCAGGCTAATAGCGAAAGTCCACTGAAGTGGACTGAGTGATAAGAAACCGGGTTTCTGGGGGTTTTCAGTCGGTTTTAACCGACTTTCGCTATGAGACGGGGAATTGATTCCCGGCGGGCTGTAAGCGAAGCCATTGACAACGTAAGCCGAAAAATTTACTTCTTATTTTTCAATTACCACCGCGTAATGTATTATTCATCCTCCAATTGCGATAGGTTGGGTGTCACGTCTGCGAAACCCAGCCTAAAATCATTTTAACTAATCTTTTCGATTGTTTTTTCTATCTCAATCCTGTGCTACGAACGATAACTTGATTACCTCTCCTAACTATTAATGTTGAGGGTGCGTTACCGTTTTCAGTCATAGGAGAACTAACAACATAAGTATATTCTCCATTACGCCAAGCATTTGTACAAACTCCATTTCTGCAACTGACTTTACCGTTTCTTAAAGAGATACAGCGATTTCTAGTATCGCAGCCTCGATAAGTTAAATTCCCCGTTCCGTTTACACCATTCCAAGAATCTTCATTGCCAATATTTATCCTCCATTGTCCATTCCTTAAAACTGTATTGGCAAGAGTTGGAGATGTGAATGCGAAAAACGCGGTGGCGATCGAAGTCAGGGCGATCGCAGGAATTAAGCACTTGTTTGTAAAGTTTTTTAATTTCATAATCGAATTGGTGACACTACTTTTAAAAGTAACCCAAGTTTTAGCTGTGGTAATTCACCCATTGTAGTGATTTTTGCATAAGGGTACGTTGTTGCGCTTTAGCGCTCTTATCCCAGTTGTAATAAGAGCGCTAAAGCGCAACAACGTACCTAATCCCAACCTCAATTATCATAGCGAAGCTAATTAACTGACAATAGCCGGTTGAGCCCAACGAACATAAGCACGAGCTAATTTACCATCATAGTCATTTGCCTTGAAACTAGGGCCATTGTAACCTTTGGCAAATTTTGCCCAATCATGATTTATCAGGAAACCTGCGAGTTTTTGACTTTGGATGAACTTAACAAAAACCTCCAATTGTTTACCTTCAGAAGCGTACATCGCCGACACCAAATATTCCACATCTTTAAAACCGCAAACATCGTAATTAAAGCCCATGATTTGAAACAAACCCCAAGATGCAGACTTGAGTGCGGCTTCCCGATTCAAATTGATAGCTTCCTCTAGGCGTGGATATTCGAGCGATTTACCTTTATACAATTTGCGATTCCATTTTTGACTGGAAATATTCTGGTTCCTACCATCATATTTACCATCAGTAAAATGCGAGAACCAATGAGCCTCAAATAGAATTAAAGGGCGTCCATCTTTCAGAAAGCCGTTCCCGTTGCTTTCCACCTCTACCACCGCTCTAATCGCAGCTATTTCACAATTTATTAGTTTAGCAGCTTTGCTATAGTCGTCATCCGATAACAGGCGGTTTTCCAGCGGAAGAGATTTTGCTTCAATTAGGCATTTAGCGATCGCGGGGGTAATCATACCGCTGGGTAAATTAAAAGCCTTAGTAAAAGCATCAAGAGCCGCTCTTGTTTTAGGGCCAAATAACCCATCTGGACTTTTAGGGGGTAACAGTGAAAACGAGCTGAGACGGACTTGAACCTGTTGGGTTAGTTCTCGATCCATTTCTTCAAATTTAACAGAATTGCCATTGGTGAAAATATCTTGGAGTTTCATATTCTAAGAACCTAATAATGATTGAGTAATTGACCATTAAAATTCGAGGTAATCCAAGCCTCCAAGGTGGAGGCTTGTTGATTAATCCCCTCGAAATTCGAG
This sequence comes from Oscillatoriales cyanobacterium PMM_0008, assembly GCA_949128025.1. Taxonomy (GTDB): domain Bacteria; phylum Cyanobacteriota; class Cyanobacteriia; order Cyanobacteriales; family Aerosakkonemataceae; genus Argonema. Next base: position 2,651 of record CASBRD010000451.1, read on the forward strand.
TTTTATGCTGGGAAAGTTTTCGCTAAATCGTCACCAGGAATAACAGTTGTGAAGTAGATATACTTGTTATTTAATGGATAACGAGCGTCTTTCTTAATCAGCGCCATAAACTCTCGGTGACGTTGTTTTGATTGACCGACTAAACAACCAGCACTAGCGCGATCGACTTTAGCCATGTCATATCCCCAATGTTGGTTGATACCGAATAAACCATTATTGGTCGAATCGCCAGTACGAAACCCGTCCTTGTTGCGATCGCGGTACACTGTAATCGGGACAACTTGCACCAGCGCTTCATGATCTTTGTGGGTACCCACTTGCCAAGCTTGGTATTGACCGAATGCAATTCGAGCCGCACCATTAGGATTCATCGGATGTTTAATGAAGAAAGTTCCCGGTTCAGTTGTTGCTACCCAGTTACCCACAATTTTCGGAGTTCCAGAAGCAATCTCAATTACCATTCGCCGGTCATTCCATTCGTTTTGCGTATCAGCGTTGGGAGTTCCGTCAGCAGAAGCACCTTCTACATACACGATGTTGTAGCGCTTCTCTCCCAGGGCGACAAAGTACCGCTTATCGCGCAGATACTTGATGATGCGGCTGGCCAAATCGTTACCCAACTTTAAAGGAATCGCTTCCTTAACTTCAAGCAGCGCTTTGCTTGTTTGCGACCCAATTCCCGCTTCCGATATTTTCATCAAAGATTGGAAGTAATTGAGCGCCTGAGTTGAAAAGCGACCAAACTTGCCGTCAGCAGGCGGGTCGAGTAAACCCAAACGAAACAGGTTAATTTGGACTTGTTCGGCGAGTTGAGTATCCTTGGCTAATTGCTCTAAAGAAATCGTTTGTCCGTTGGCAGTAATTTCGTTCAGTTGCATATAAAATCTCCTTAAGTATCAAGAGTTGCTAGTTTCAAAATCGGATTTGTTCGGGCCTGGTAAACCATCTGGGGTAAAGACAGGGGATTCTGCCTGAACCCGTCCGGCTACAGTTGCACCAGTCGTAGCTAGAATAATCACGATGTTTACGGTGTGTTCTACCGAGAGTTCGTGTTTCTTAACTGCATCGCCTACAATTGGAGCGATCGCTGCTAACGCTGTTAATGCTGCACCCCAGAAAGTTTTGCTGGAAAAGATGCTTTTGGCGTTAATTTCACGGAATGTTGGTTGGTTAACTGTGTTCATTTAATTTCGACCAACTCGTTTGGCTGATGAATTAAATCTAACTTGGGTTTTTCTGGTGTGCAGTGAGAAAAAGTAGTAAATGGTCACAATGTTTTGGGAAAGATAAACTGGGTTAAACTCACCCGAAAAGGTGAGATCGGTAATAAAAAGTAAGTTAAGATTATAAAAACCCTTTAAAACTCTATTAATAAAATGACTATTGACGAAGCTCTAGGTATCGTAGATCAAAAAATGAACTCAGAAAGGCTCAATGATGTTCAAGAGCAGATATTTCGCGCATCCTGGGAAGGACAGACCTATTCGGATATAGCAAAAAAACTCGGCTACGATACCGAATACATCAAGAATGTTGGTGCTAAATTATGGAAAATCCTCAGTCAAGACTTTGGGGGGGAAGTAACTAAAGGTAACTTTAAGGCAGTTTTGAGGCGCAGGAAGGAGCTAAACCCAGATCCACGCCCCGTAGAACCTATCCCGCCTCCACTACCTCCCAACCGTTACCAAGATTGGGGAGAAGCGCCGGATGTCGCGCTTTTCTATGGTCGCACCGAAGAACTGGCTACACTAGAACAATGGATTGTCAACGATCGCTGTCGTTTGGTGGCGTTACTCGGCATGGGGGGGATGGGTAAAACTACTCTGTCTGTAAAGCTGGCAGAACAAATTCAGGATAAGTTTGAATTTGTCATCTGGCGAAGTCTCCGCAACGCTCCCGCCGTGGAAGATATCCTGACAGAGACGATCAAATTTTTGTCTAACCAGCAGGAAACCAATTTACCAGAGAGCGTAAATGGTAAGATATCTAGACTCATTCATTATTTACGCGAACATCGCTGTCTGTTAGTACTGGATAATTTCGAGACAATATTGCGCGATCGCGATCGCGCAGGATACTATCGAGAGGGATTTCAGGACTATGGCGAACTCCTGAGACGGTTGGGAGAGGAACGCCATAAGAGCTGCTTAGTGCTGACTTCTCGCGAAAAACCTAGAGAAATCCAGCGATCGCAAGGAGAAAGACTACCAGTTCGCTCCTTATCCCTAACGGGGTTAAAATCTCAAGAAGCACAAGAACTATTTAACGCGATCGGTACTTTTGTTGGCTTGGAGGATGAATGGAGCGTACTAATTGAACATTACAGAGGCAATCCACTAGCCTTAAAGATGGTGGCTGCTGCGATTCGAGATGTATTTAATGCTAACATTTCTCAATTTGTCGAATTTTTAAAACAAGGAACATGGGTATTTGATATGAGCGAACTATTAGATCGTCAGTTTACTCGGTTGTCCGATTCAGAAAAAGAGATAATGTACTGGCTGGCAATTAACCGCGAGGTAGTTTCTCTCTCCGAACTGCAAGAAGATATTATATCGCCCGAATTAAAAAGAGAACTGCAAAATGCTTTGGAATCCCTCGGACATCGAGCCTTAATTGAGACAAGTGCAGCCGGAGTTACATTGCAACCCGTAGTAATGGAGTATGTAACCAAACAATTAATTCAAAAACTTTTTGAAGAGATTGAACCCCAAAAAATAGACCTATTTAACAAAATAGCTATTTTTAAAGCAGAAGCACAAGATTACATTAAAGATGCTCAATTGAGCTTTATACTGAATCCAATCAAGGAAAGATTACATCATATCAAGGGTAAAAACCTAGAAGGACATCTAATCAGCCTGCTATCAGAAATGCAAAGAACTCCCGAATTAGAACCGGGATATGCCGCAGGAAACGTCCTGAATCTGCTCATCCAAATGAAGGCTGATTTAAGCGGCTATGACTTTTCTAATCTGGCGATCTGGCAAGCATATCTACAAGGAGTAAATGTAAGGCGGGTGAATTTTGCCGGAGCCAACATAGCCAAATCAGTTTTTCTTCAAACCTTCGGGATTATTATGTCCGTGGCAATAACCCCGGATGGGAAACTTTTAGCTACTGGCGATGTAGATGGTGAGATTCGCCTGTGGCAAGTTGCCAACGGTCAACTACTTTTTACCCATCACGCACACGCAGATTGGGTGTTTTCAGTTGCCTTCAGTCCGGATGGAAAAACTCTCGCTAGTGGTAGTGCCGATCAAACAATTAAACTATGGGATATCTCCAATCTGGATAATATTCAACAAATAATTACCATTGAGGGAGAGCAAGGACATACAAATTGGGTACGGTCAGTCGCCTTTAGTCCTGATGGTAAAATCCTAGCTAGCGGCAGTGTGGATGCAACAGTAAAATTGTGGAATGTCAGCACGGGTGAATGCCTAAATACTTTGCAGGGACACGCCAAAGGAATTTGGTCAGTTGCCTTCAATCCTGATGGTAAAACTTTAGTTAGTGGCGGTGATGATACAACGCTCAAGCTATGGGATCTTAGTCAGGGTGAATGCCTAAAAACTTTGCAGGGACACAGACTTCCCGTGTGGTCAGTTGCCTTCAGTCCTGATGGTACAACAGTGGCTAGCGGCGGTGTGGATGCAACAGTTAAGCTGTGGAATAGCAGCACGGGTGAATGCCAACATAGTTTAACAGGACAGCAGGGACACAGGGAAGGAATACGTTCGGTTGTCTTTAGTCCTGATAGTAAAACAGTTGCCAGCGGTAGTGCCGATCTCACAATAAAGGTATGGGATGTCAGCACAGGTCAATGTCTGAATACTTTGCAGGGACATCAGGGTGCTATTTGGTCAATTGCCTTCAATCCTTTAGGTAATACCCTGGTAAGTGCCGCTGAAGATCGTGCCCTCAAGATGTGGGATAGCCGCACGGGTCAATGTCTGAATACTTTGCAAGGACACAGGAATTGGATACAGTCAGTCACTTTCAGTCCCGATGGTAAAACTCTCGCCAGCGGTAGCAACGATCGCATCATCAGATTGTGGGATATTAACACAGGTCAATGTCTGAAAAGTTTGGCGGGGCACAATAATTTAATCCAGTCAGTTGTTTTCAGTCCTGATGGTAAAATTCTGGCTAGTGCTAGTGCCGATCTTACGATTAAATTGTGGAATGTTAGTACGGGTAAATGTCTGAATACTCTACAGGAACATCAGCTTTGGGTTTTGTCAGTTGCTTTTAGTCCTGATGGTAAAATTCTGGCTAGTGGTAGCGCTGATGGAACCGTAAAGCTATGGGATATCCGCACGGGTGAATGCCTGAAAACTCTTCCTTTGCATCCACAGGAGAAACCTTGGAGTTGGGAAGTTGAGTTTAGTCCAGATGGTAAGCTGTTAGCCAGTGGCGGTGAAGATAAAACTGTGAAGTTGTGGGATATTTCGGATATTAATAACTGTCAATACATCACCACTTTGGGAGGGGAGTCCGGTCATAATAAGGCGATTTGGTCAATTGCTTTCCGTCCGCAAATTGATAACTCGCCGCTAATTTTAGCAAGTTGCAGTGAAGATACAACAATTAAATTATGGGATATTTCCGATCCAAAGAACTGTCAATACTTAAAGTGTTTGGATGCACACGAAAAAGGTGTAGAAGCGATCGCATGGAGTCCCGACGGTCAAATTCTCGCCAGTGCTGGTTGTAACTATACCGTGAAGTTGTGGCATATTGGAAATTTGGATAACTGTGAGTGCGTCACAACTTTAGAAGGACACACCCGACGAGTGCGATCGGTTGCCTTCCATAGAGATGGTAAAATCCTTGCTAGCGCTAGCGAAGATGGCACGATTAAGCTTTGGGATGTCAGCACGGGTGATTGTTTCGATACTCTTATACCGGAAAGACCTTACGAGGGGATGAATATTACTGGCGTTACCGGCTTAACTGAAGCTCAGAAAACCACCCTGATATCTCTTGGTGCAGTGGAAGCATGAAGATTTTTATCCGGTAGCAGTCTGAAGGCTAGTGACAGGTCAAGGGTAGAACGGCAAATTGATTTGAACAACAAGAAGCGTTTAGTACCGTACATCTACCTCAAACCTTCTCTAATTCCCAACAGCATCAGCATTTAATAATTTTAAATTTTAGATTTTAGATTGCAAATTGAAAGTAAAATCTAAAATCTAAAATCTAAAATTAGCATGATGTATACAAGTTTACTGATTTTGGCTGTTGCTGGACTGTTTACGGGAATTCTGGCCGGATTTTTGGGCATAGGCGGCGGCACCGTGCTTGTACCGTTCTTGGTGGCATTGAACTACACCCCAGTGCAAGCGGTTGGCACCAGTAGCCTGTCGATTTTGATCACGGCGATTTCTGGAAGCATACAAAACTGGCGGATGGGCTTCTTCAGCTTCCAAAAGGTGCTGGCGATCGGATTTCCTGCCGTGGTGACAGCACAAATTGGTGTTTATATAGCTAGCCAGATTCGCCCTTATTTCCTGCTGGTGGCGTTCGGACTGCTGCTACTTTTGAACATTTACTTAGTCAATCTACGCCAGCGCCTGACTGCTACGCAGAGGGGCAGAGGGGCAGAGGGGCAGAGGGGAAAAACGAGTAATTCTCCATCAGAAATCCAAAATTCTGTTGCTAGAATTGCCACTGGGGGTGCAGCAGGTCTACTGGCAGGTTTGTTTGGAGTTGGTGGAGGTGTGATTATGGTGCCACTGCAAATTTTGCTTTTGGGAGAAACTATCAAAACTGCGATTCAGACGAGTTTGGGGGTCATCATCATTACAGCCATATCAGCTTGTGCGGGACACGCTTTGCGAGGCAATGTCTTGGTTTTAGAGGGGCTTATCCTGGGATTTGGTGGCTTTTTAGGAGCCCAAATTAGTACGCGCTTTCTACCTAAATTGTCAGATGAAATAGTCAGTTTAGCCTTTCGCACTCTGTTGGGGGTTTTATCAATTTATGTTTTCTGGCAAGCATGGCAAAGTTATAGCAAAATAGTTTTGAATTCTTAGCTATATGAAAAGTCGCCCTAAATTGCTGCGTATTTTCGATCGCGAAGGGCCCCCGACACCCTTACGCGATCGCAGCTTGAATGTCATCCGTAAAGGCTCATCGCACTCACGCTGGCGCGACCCCTACCATTTGCTGCTCATCGTTTCTTGGCCTAAATTTCTAGCCATAATTTCTCTGTATTATGTTGTCGCCAACGCGCTATTTGCCCTAGCTTATTTAGCGGGAGGAGATTGCATTGAGAATGCCCATCCTGGCTCATTTTCTGATGCTTTCTTCTTCAGCGTTCAGACAATGGCTTCGATCGGCTACGGTGCTATGTATCCGCGCACCTACTACGCGAATGTAGTGGTTACGATCGAAGCACTAGCGGGTTTAATGGCGCTATCAATGGCTACGGGACTGATGTTCGCCCGGTTTTCCCGCCCTACCGCCAGAGTGCTATTCAGCCGCGTAGCTGCGATCGCTCCCTATAATGGTGTGCCGACACTGATGTTTCGGGCGGCTAACGAACGCCACAACCAGATTCTGGAAGCCGAGATGCGGGTGAGTTTGCTGCGCGATGAAGTTACCGCCGAAGGACAGGCTATGCGCCGCTTCTACGACCTGAAACTGCTTCGCAGCAAGACGCCGATCTTCATGCTGACTTGGACGGTTATGCACCCAATTGACGAGATAAGTCCTCTGTATGGATTGACCGCAGAATCCCTAGCAGAGGTGAATTTCGATTTAATAGTAACACTAACCGGACTTGACGAAACGGTTTCGCAGACTATTCATGCCCGTCACTCTTATGTGGCGCTGGATATTCTATGGAATATGCGTTTTGTCGATATCTTCTCTAGGATGCCGGACGGGAAGCTTGCGATCGACTACACTCACTTTCACGACGTAACACCTGTTTGACTAGAAATTTTAGATTTTCCCCCTCTCCTCCTTTCCTATGCCCTACAGCCAATTTACCACCATTGGTAAAGCAAAAGCCGCCTTCGGGCTCACGGTTCTGGAGCGATCGCGCTTCCTGCCGTCCCAGGGCCCGATCGCGCCTTCGGATGTTTTAGCAGGTACTCTCAAAGAAAGCCTGCCAATTGTGGCGATATCTGGCAGTGAAAAAGCCCGTTCCGAAGGAATTATCTACCCCGTACTGTTAGAAGTGAGGCGAATTCTCGATCATCAAATCAGCCTCTTCTCCGGCGAAGATTTTACAATTGAAGAAGCCGTTGGACTCAACGGCATTTGCGACTTTCTCCTCACTCGCTCGACCGAAGTATTAGAAATTGAAGCACCAACAGTAGTCATTGTAGAGGCAAAAAAAACAGACCTGAAAACGGGAATCGGTCAGTGCATTGCTGAGATGGTCGCCGCTCAACGCTTTAATCAGGCAAAAGACAAATATATTCCAACCATCTATGGCAGTGTAAGTAATGGTATTCAATGGCAATTCCTCAAACTTGAAGAGCAAACTGTCACCATTGACCTATCGGTTTATCCGCTACCGCCCGTAGAACAAATCCTCAGTTTCTTTGTCTGGATGATGCAGTCAGGGTAAATAACCCGCCTTTTATCCCATCCCTGCTTATTGCAACCCAAGTGAAACAATGGCATCGTTAACTTTCACCATGAGTGTCATCGGATCGATCGCTGAAGCGGTAAACCCACACTTCTCATAAAACTGCTTCGCATCTTCCGAGATAGCGTGTACGAGAATTGCCCTTATTCCCGCAATTTCAGCAGCTTGCAGAGTGCGAAGAATTGCATCTCGCAGCATAGCACGCCCGATACCTTTACTTTGCCAGTGGCGATCGACTGCCAATCTTCCTATAACCATCACTGGAATCGGATCGGGCATATTACGCCTAACTCGACCCGTTGCAATAGTTTGTGCCACTGCGCCATTAGCAAGACAGTAATACGCGACGACTACTTCACCAGCACAGAGAACATAAGTGCGGGAAGCCCCCTCGGACTCATTTTTCAAAGCGCGGCGCTTCAGCCAGTCATCTAGCTGACTGTTACCTGAGTCAAAGTTCTCAATTCGATGTAACGAATTCAGTTTTTCAGGAGGGCGGAGTTCGTCTCGATCTAGATCTAATCCCACGGAGATTTGGTTGTTAGCAATGCCTGTAATTTCTCATTTCGCTTATGTGGTGCATCCAACAGCGCCACGAATTCCTGAAATTTACGCTCATCTAGCCCAAAAAAAATTCGGTCTAGAATCACATCTTGGGCTTTTTGATAAGCTGACTCAAGCATGAACTCCGATCGGCTCTTGCCTTGTATTTCAGCCGCTCGATCGATTAAATCGCGTTGATTTTGCTTAGCTCGGATATTGATCGTCACGTCGCGGGTCTGGCTGACTGACCCTTTACTTCCTGACCCATACATAACCGCTACCCCTCTGAGAGTCACAAAGATACTCTTCTAATTCAACAGCTTTGTATACACATTGTCAATACATCGAGCGGAAATTCCTAATAGTCATTAGTAATTATCCGGTGAAGATGTGTTACCTGGATTTACTTTGAATTTAGATCTTTATTGAAATAAAGTCTGTAGGATGCGTCAGACAAGATAATTTTAGGCGATAAGCGCTAATTTTAAGCTTCTGACGCACCCTACTTAATCTAAAAACTGATCTTCAATTGATTGACATCTGCCTGTCCATATTCTCCTAATTTAATTTTGACAGGTTCAATTTTCCAAATGTCTTGACAATAATCCCCAATCGAACGATCGGAAGAGAATTTACCCATCCGCGCCACATTTAGAATTGTCATCCGAGTCCAGTTGTCAGTATCTCGGTAAGCTTGACTGACGAGTTCTTGGCATTCTATATAAGCGCGATAGTCTGCCAAGAGCATATATTCATCGTGATACAACATGGTATCCAGCAAAGGTTTAAACAAATTGGGATCGCCGTGGGAGAAGAAACCCGACGAAATGCGATCGATCGCCAATTTCAATTCAGGATCTGTATTGTAATAATACATTGGATCGTATCCGTAAGCTTTTTTGGCATTCACTTCTTCTTCCGTTAATCCGAATAAAAAGAAGTTTTCTGCTCCCACCTCTTCACGGATTTCAACATTAGCACCATCCAACGTGCCGATAGTTAGGGCTCCATTGAGGGCAAATTTCATGTTACCCGTTCCAGATGCTTCCTTTCCTGCTGTCGAAATTTGTTCGGATAAATCTGCCGCCGGATAAACTCGTTGAGCAAATTTAACGCTGTAATCTTCTAGGAAAACAACCTTCAAGCGGCCTCTTACATCTGGATCGCGATTCACCACATCCGCGATCGAATTGATTAGCTTGATAATCAGCTTGGCAATATAATATCCGGGGGCTGCTTTGCCACCAAATAAGAACGTGCGCGGCGTAATATCAAGTTCTGGATTGGCCTTGATTCGGTTGTACAAGGTAATAATGTGCAGCGCATTTAAGTGCTGCCGCTTGTATTCATGGAATCGTTTAGCGTGAATATCAAACAAGGAATTAGCATCTACTTCAATGCCGCTTTTAGCTTTGATATAGTCAGCCAAATCTTGCTTGATTGATTGTTTGATCTGCCGGAATTTATGGCAAAATTCTGGATCTTCCGCAAAAGGTTCTAATTGGCGAAGTTTATCCAAATTTTTGAGCCAACCATCTCCAATCTTGCTGTCAATAAGTTGGCACATTTGGGGATTGCTTAATGCAATAAAGCGGCGCGGTGTGATCCCATTCGTCTTGTTGTTGAACTTCTCTGGATACATCTCATAGAAGTCGTGCAAGACATCTTTTTTCAGGAGTTCAGTGTGTAGTGCTGCGACTCCATTAATCGCAAAGCTACCCACACAAGCCAAGTTTGCCATGCGGATGTAGCGTTCGCCGCTTTCGTCAATGAGCGACATTCGCCCCACTCGGTCAAAATTATCGGGATACTTGATGCGAACATCGTCGAGGAAACGACTGTTAATTTCGTAAATAATTTCGAGATGTCGGGGCAATAGTTCACCAAACAAGCCCAGAGGCCACCTTTCTAAGGCTTCTGGTAATAGGGTATGGTTGGTGTAAGCGAAAGTATGGGTGGTGATGTACCAAGCTCGATCCCATTCCATTCCTTCTTCATCGACTAACAAGCGCATTAGTTCAGCAACGGCGATGGAAGGATGGGTATCATTCAGTTGAATGACAAATTTTTCACTTAATTTTTCCAGTTCAATCTTTTGCCCTTTCATAATCCGAATCATGTCTTGCAGGGAACAAGACACGAAAAAGATTTGCTGCGCCAGCCGCAATTTTTTACCTTGGGAAAGATTGTCGTTGGGGTAGAGGACTTTGGAGAGATTCTCTGAGGTCATCTTGGCTTGAACGGCTTTGACATAATCGCCAGAGTTGAAGGCTCCAAAATCGAAGGATTCGGGTGCTTCGGCTGCCCACAATCTTAATGTATTGGCAGTATTGACTTTGTATCCTAAAATTGGCGTGTCGTAGGGTATGCCTTTGACAACTTGGAAGGGAATCCAGCGGACTCGGTAGCGCGATCGTTCGTCAAGATATACTTCAGTATGACCGCCGAGTTTCACTTCCACTGACCATTCTGGACGGGCGACATCCCAGGGATTACCGTAGCGCAGCCATTTGTCGGTCATTTCGACTTGCCAGCCATCTTGGATTTTTTGCTCAAAGATGCCAAATTCGTAGCGGATGCCGTAACCTAGAGAGGGAATCTCTAAGGTTGCCATTGAGTCGAGGTAACAGGCAGCTAAGCGCCCCAAACCGCCGTTACCGAGTCCGGGTTCTTCTTCTTGTTCGAGTAATTCATTGAGGTCAAGTCCCAATTCTTCAATGGCTTGTTTAACTTGGTCGTAGATACCCAGGTTGATCAGGTTGTTGCCCAGGTGTGGCCCCATGAGGAATTCGGCAGAAAGATAACAAACTGTCCGCGAACCGTTTATTGTGTAAGTTTGGGCCGTGTCGATCCAGCGTTTGAATAAGCGATCGCGTACCGTGTATGCTAATGCCATGTAGCAATCGTTTTTCGTGGCAATGCCGGGAAACTTACCTTGCAGATAGAAAAGGTTATCTAAGAAACCCCGCTTGAGCGTTTCGATACTCAACCCGGTGCGGTCATCTTCCACCTGTATAATCGGCTTACATTCAAAGGCTGGATTTGGTACAGTTTGCATAGCTGTAGATATCCTTTAGGATTTTAGATTTTGGCTGCGAGCATAGAAATTCGGGAATTGAAAATCAATCTCAGATCCTATTCTCCCTCGATTCCTGTCTTTTTTTCGGTAACGGATTATACCTCAGCTAAAGGTTTCGCCTCTTCCGTACTTAGTGTGCTAAATTACTTGGAAGGCTGACTAGGCAAGGACTTTGTTCAAAGAGCGATCGCTTCCGTAATTTCAGCAACATCTTTAGGTGCGATTTTCAATTCTTCAAGTCTTCAATCGATATAGCAACCGATGAAAGTCGGTTAGGACAACTCGAACTCTTACCTCTGGTCTTTCCATCCCTTACTCCGTAACCCTAGCCCCTAGACCCTAGCCCCTAGCCCCTAGCTATATCATTCCTCGACACGATAGCCAAATTCTGCCAACCGACTGCGAGATTGCCGCCATTTTGGCTCCACTCTCACAAACAACTCTAGATATACTTTCCCATCAATTAATTTTTGCATTTGTTCGCGAGCTGCGCTGCCAATAGTTTTTAGCATGATTCCGCCTTTGCCGATCACAATTCCCTTTTGGGAGTCTCGTTCGACATTGATGGCGGCGAAAACGCGCGTAATTGTGGGTGTTTCCTCTACTTTCTCGATCGTGACAGCTACGGAGTGAGGAATTTCTTCGCGAGTTAAAAGCAAAATTTGTTCGCGAATCAGTTCTGCCATAATAAAGCGTTCTGGTTGGTCGGTTACCAGATCGGGGGGATAATAATATGGCCCCGGTTCTAAGCGATCGATTAAAAATTCCTGAAGCGCCTCCAAACCATCGCCGTTGAGGGCCGAAAATTTGACGATCGGCCAATCGTGCGGCCCAGCCAGATTGGCATAAGTATCCTCAATCTGATGGTAATTTGAAGATTGTTGGTCTATTTTGTTCAACCCCAAGACGATCGGCGTTTGGCTGTGGTTTAAGAGATCGACGATGTAGCGATCGCCACCACCAGCTTCCACCGAACCATCCACCACAAACAGCAGCACATCCACCGACTGAATCGCAATTTGGGCATTTTTCACCAACACTTTCCCCAACTGGTGGTGAGGCTTGTGAATTCCCGGCGTATCCACAAAAATCAGCTGCGCCTCCGGCGTCGTTAAAATCCCCCGCAGGCGATTGCGCGTCGTCTGCGCCACCGGCGAAACGATCGCAACTTTTTGCCCTACCAACTGATTCATCAGAGTGGACTTGCCCACATTGGGGCGTCCGATGATACCAATAAAGCCAGACTTGTATCCCGCCGGTGCAACCGGAATGCTGAATGCTTCTGCCCTTCCTAAATCTAAATTATCTTCTTGCTCGCTCATCCTACCGCCACCCTCAATTTTATACCCGTCTTTAGATTATGACGGCTACCAGTCGAACCGTTTTAGGTTGATAACCATTAGGAAAAATAAAGTCAGAAGGATTACTCCTCATTGCTAAGCCAAATAGTTGCAGCCAAAGTAGTCTTTTCCAGCTTTAGATTGTTGGGTTTTATTCATGTACAGTTTGGTTGCTTCTTCGGCAGGTAAGGGTGTGCTAAAGAAGTACCCTTGTACGCCGTCGCACTTTCCCAACCGCAAAAATTCTAATTCTTCCGCTTTTTCAACGCCCTCAGCAATCACTTTTAAGTTTAGCCCATGCCCTAAAGCAATGACAGCCGTGATAATTGCCGCCTCCTTTGTATTATTCATCAAACCGTGGATAAAAGAGCGATCGATTTTCAGCGTATCTAAAGGCAATCGTTTCAATGTCCACAAGGAAGAGTAGCCCGTGCCAAAATCATCCATCGAAATGTGGATTCCCATCCTCTGCAACGACTCCAATACTGAAATTGTAAAGTCTACATCTTGTATAGCAATGCTTTCAGTAATTTCTAATTCCAGATAACCCGGTTCTAGCCCTGTTTCTTTTAAAACTTGGGCAATTATTTTTACTAGGTTGCGTTGCTGGAACTGACGAGTCGAAAGATTAACTGCCATGCGTAGAGGCGGTAAGCCAGCTAACTGCCAGAGCTTGTTTTGGGCGCAAGCAGTCCTGAGTACCCATTCTCCGATCGGGCAGATCAGTCCGGTTTCTTCTGCTAGGGGAATAAAGCGATCGGGGGGAATTAATCGGCCATCGGCAGACTGCCAGCGAATCAAAGCTTCCATGCCCACAATCTTACCTGTGTTTAAGTCCACCTGCGGTTGGTAGTGCAACAGAAACTCTTGGCGTTCTAATGCTTTATAGAGATTGTTTTCTAGTACCAATCGCTCTAACGCTTTGTTGCCGATCGCTGATGTATAAAGTTGATAATTGTTTCGACCCTGTTGCTTAGCCCGATACATCGCAGCATCGGCATTTTTCAGGAGGGTTTCAGCGTCTTCACCGTCATAGGGAGCTAGAGCAATTCCTATGCTAGCTTTGACGTAAAGTTCTTGTTCGCCAAATTTAAAAGGAACGCCCAGAACATCCAGAAATCGCTGGGCAATTTGTTCGGCATCCTCTGCACTGTGGATTGGGGATAGCAATATGGTAAATTCATCCCCTCCCCAACGGGAAACGATGTCACTTTCGCGCAGAGATTGTTTCAGTCGTTTGGCGACATTTTGCAGTAATTCATCGCCAAGAGCATGGCCTAGCGTATCGTTAATATTTTTGAAATAATCAAAGTCGAGAAACACCACAGCCAACATTTCCCGGCACTGATGGATTTTTGCTAGTGCCAGGGTAAGACGGTCATTAAATAGTAGCCGATTCGGCAAACCCGTCAGGAGGTCGTGGGAAGCTTGATGCCGGATTGTATCCTCCACACATCTCTGCATCACCGCCATGTAGAGGTGAAGTCCTAAAGCTTGAGCGAGTTTAATTTCATCGGAACTCCACTCTTTGGCTTGTCCTTTCTTGATTTCTCGCCAAGCTTCAAAAGACCGGCGGGGTCGCAAGTTGCGTTCGTCTTGATTTAAACGTCCAGCCCATAATGTTTCGGTTTCAATCTCATTGCGGAAAATGGTGAGGCATCCCACGCATTGTTGCTGATAGCGCAGGGGTACGATAAGCAAGGAACGAATAGGAGTTGATTCTAGCTCCGGTTTTAAAAATTCAAGTTGACACTCTTGATAAATCTCGGTAATGATGTAAGGAAAGTTTTGAGTGTTTAGCGGCAGATCGGTTAGATTCTTTAACTCAGGATTTAGAAATAATAACTCAAAGCTCTTTTCGTTGTTGGTATTGGGGGTGTCTTTGGTAGGATTGATAATTTGTTGCCAAAAGGGGCTTTCTTCTAGAGGGGTCGAAGACAACTGTTCGCCGTAGGTGTAAAGTTGGGCGGGCTGCTCAATCGGCTCTGCTGTTATATACAACCGACCACCAGCACCCTCTAATGCTTTGACGGTTTGCTCCAGCACTTTTTGCCGAATTTCTGTAATGTTAAGCGGCGAGTGGAGCAGACGGCTGATTTGGTTACATACGGCTTCGTGTTGAGCTTGCTGTCTAGTGCGCGACAGCAGATTAGACTGGGCGATCGCGATCGACACTTGATCCACCAACAGCTGTACGATTTTTAAATCTCGTTCTGTAAAGCTTTTTGGCTTGGCATGGTGAGAAACTAACAACCCCCAAAGCTGATTTTGGTGCAAAATCGGCACGCTCAGGGAAGAATCCACCCCCATAGCGGTGAGATATTCTACGTGGCAGGGATCGACTGGGCTGTAGCGAACATCTTCCGTAACCAGGCTTTCTCCTGTATTGGGGCAATCTAGCTGGCTGACGGTTTTCTGCCTGGAAGCCACATCCACAATCACCCGCTGACGAGCTTTAACAAACATCTGACGGGCATGGAGAGGAACATCGCCAGCCGGAAAATGCAGTCCCAGCAATGAAGGTAGTCTCCCGCCCTGACGAGCCTCAGCAATCACTTCTCCGCTCCCATCTGGATGAAATAAATAAATTTTGACGCGATCGGTCCCTAAAAATGAGCGGATTTCTTGTACTGTCGTTGTCAAAATTTCTCCCAGCTCTAGGGATCGGCGAATTCTAGTGGCAATCCGATTTAGCAAATTCTCGCGATCGTAAAGCTGGGCTTCCTCTCCCTTTACCCCTAAGTCCGGTGCTTTTGTATTTTTTTTATGCGCCATCCTAATAAACCTTCTAATTTGAGCGGTCTGTGATGCTCCCTTCTGAATTATTTGTTCAAAAACCAGGTTGCGATCAACAAAGATTTAAATTCGTCGTTTATGTATACAAGTTTACATTTCTTTCACGAAAATCTTTAAATTATATTCAATATACTTAAGATTTTGTTAAAATCTCTAGAAAGAAACAAATGTTTGCTATAGTATCTGGCGTGCGATCGTACCTGTCACATTTACAGACTGATTAAAGGTATTTGGACTGCGTTTTCAGCTATTTTTGTCTGTTTTGGCTTGGGAGTATTCACGTAAATTTAAGAAAAGCCAGTATAATTTTCAACTGCACTTTCTACGTAAGAATGACTCCCATATACGTAACGGCAAAGAGTTTGATATTCTTGACCGTATAATTACTTAGCACCATAACATGACCGCAACACCAATTAAACCTAGTGACTGGGATGCCCTGACCGCTGCATTGCAAGGAATCGAAATCATTACCGATCCGATCCAAGTAGCTAAATTATCCCAGGATTACCATACTTTTAGCCCCATTTTACAAGCCCAGCTAGCCGGAAAGACAGGCGAGCTGGTTGTCCGTCCAGCCAACGAAGCAGAAGTGTTGCGGGCAGCCGCCGCCTGCGTAAAATTCAAGGTGCCTCTGACAGTGCGAGGCGCTGGTACTGGCAACTACGGGCAATGCGTACCGCTACAAGGCGGCGTCATCGTGGATATGACCCGAATGCAGAACATCTGCTGGGTGAAACCGGGGGTAGCGCGGGTAGAAGCTGGTGTCAAGCTGGCGCAACTGGATAAAAAAGCCAGAGAAATCGGCTGGGAAATGCGGATGGCACCCTCGACGTATCGGACGGCAACTATTGGAGGTTTTATTGCCGGTGGTAGTGGCGGTATAGGTTCTATTACCTACGGACTGCTGGCCGATCGCGGCAATCTGCTCGCCCTACGAGTAGTCACCCTGGAAGACACTCCACGTGCGATCGACTTACGAGGAGACGACGTTCAGAAAGTAAATCATGCCTGGGGCATCAACGGCATCATCACTGAATTAGAGATTCCCCTGGGGCCAGCTTATCCTTGGGCAGAAGCGATCGTCACCTTTGAAAGCTTCATGGCAGCTGCGCGATTTGGACAAGCCCTGGCGAATGCAGATGGAATGATGAAAAAACTTATTTGCATTACAGCATCGCCAATTCCCAGCTATCTTACCGCTTTACGCCCATACATTCCCGACGGCACTCACGCTGCACTGCTGATGGTGGCAGAAACCTGCCTAGAACCATTGCAGGATATGGTGCGGGAATTCGGCGGCACAATTACCTATCAAAAACTGGCACAGGACTCCGGTAAAGGTTTCCATCTGGCCGAATTTACCTGGAATCATACCACTTTACACGCTCGCAATGTCGATCCGTCCATCACTTACCTGCAAAGCATATTCCCCGCAGACAAAAGCCTTAAGTTAGTTGAGCATATGTACGATCGCTTCGGCGACGAAGTAATGATGCACCTGGAATTTTTCCGAGTAGGCGGTACAGCAATTCCTGGCGCTTTGCAACTCGTTCGCTACACCACAGAAGAACGCCTCAACGAAATTATTCGCTATCACGAAGAACAGGGCGTCTTCATTGCCAATCCCCACGTTTATATTTTGGAATTGGGAGGTAGAAAGAAAGTTGATATCGAGCAGCTAAAATTTAAGGAAATGGTCGATCCTTATGGGCTGCTCAATCCAGGTAAAATGCGAGTACGTTTGGAGCAATGACATTAGTCATTAGTCATTAGTCATTAGTAACTTTCGTAGGTTGGGTTGAGGTAACGAAACCCAACCCTGACCTTGGCGAGAGTTGGGTTTCGTTATAGCAACCGCCAAGGCGACTCTTGGCAGTAGGGGCGTTCGCGTAGCGTGCCGGAGGCATTAGCATTCGGGTAGTAAATCTTCGGTTTTAACCAATAAATTATATGCCCGAATGCTTC
>CASBRD010000452.1 GCA_949128025.1 Oscillatoriales cyanobacterium PMM_0008
CCACTCCCCCACTCCCCCACTCCCCTGCCTTTCGCGCCAGGTTAGGGGAATTCCAGCTAAGTCCAACATTTCTAGAATGTTGGTTGCTCCAAGTTCGTAGCTAAGGCTAAAACCCAAGATATCAAAATCTGTAAGAGGGCGGCGCGACTCGACGGCAAAAAGGGGAGTAAACGTCGATCGCAGTTTAGCTCCTAAGTCGGGTGCAGGTAAATAGGCGCGATCGCACAACTGTCGCGGCTGGGTATTTAAGATGTTGTAGAGAATTATATGCCCCAGGTTAGATGCCCCGACTTCGTACACTTCCGGGTATGTCAATACCCAACGCACGGTTGCCTCATTCCAAGGCTTATGCACTGCTCCTAGCTCGTTGCCCAGGTAACGAGCTGGTTTAAGAATATCTGCTGTTAGTAATTCTTCTACTGCTACTGCCACGATAAAACTCTGGTTTGATTTAAGCGACAAGGCATTTGTAGTGTGTCTGCCCTATCCATTCATCATACTTGCTGTTATCGCTGACAGGGTTGGGAAGTTAAGAAACGAATTTCTTTTCGTTCTGTCGGCAGAAAACCTGAGCCTGATTCTGTTTGACTATCCTCTTTCCCAGAGACACCTAGCTCAAGCAGTCAGCTTTTTTCATGCCGAAACTCTGCTTTAACCCCAAAACAGGTCAAAAAGCAGGTAAGGCACGGTCAGATTTTTGCTATCATCCTCAACTATCGATCGAAATTGTATTGATTGTATATGAGCTAGGCGGCAAAATTTGTTGCCAACAGATCTATTGTAGCTTCAAAAGCGGTGCGACTTTCAAAAATCTCAAATACTCTGTCCAACTGAGTCAACTCAAAGATAATCCGAATTGATGGTGAAAGACAACACAGGCTAAATCTCTGGTTTTGGCGCTGAGCTAGAGTTAGGGCAGAAACCAATACCATCAAGCCAGCACTGTCAAGGGATTCTACCTCTTCCATGTCAACCAGTACGATCGCTTTGCGCTCGGAAGTAATAGCTGTTGTTAGCTCTCTTCCAAATTCAGGCGCGTTGGCGGCATTGAGATGGCCGTGAGGTCTAACAAGTGTAATTTGCGAAAATGCTAGTGTTGTCTGCATGATTCAATCCCCCTTAACAAAAAATAAATATCTCGCTGTATGGTTCGACTTTATATGCTAGCTGTCAGTGTTGACCACTCTCTTTAGGCATTTTTACGGAATCTTCATCCAACATGGGTACTTTTATAAAGTTTTGACAAAGAAGTCTGGCTTAAAAGTAAGCAAAGATACGGAATTGCCACCCCGATCGCCCCAGCCAAGCTAAAGCTGAGCCAGTATTTTCACGGATACAGCCACTGCATACAAACAAGAGTGACCCGTAAATATAAACCTAGCTTATGTCTAAAGGATGAGTTAATACCTATCGCAGGGAGGATGCGATATGTATTAACTAATACTGTTGTAAAAAATAGTTGCACCCTAGCTGCAAAAGCCCTTGTCTTGCCTACACCAGTTAAAAGCTATTTCCGGAAACCTGGAAAATTTGCTATTAGTTACGAAGGGCGGTCAACGCAGCTATTTGACCAAACAACGCCAAAGATGCTTGAGTAGACAAAATACGGATATGACCTGGCACTATGCCAATACCAGTCCGCTGGGCTACAACCCAGTGGTTATTTAAAAGTAAATCATAAATTTTATAAATATCGCTGTGAGTAAGATCACTGATGGTAAAGGTTTAAGATCACTCGCGGCTAGAAATATACAGCAGAAAATTGCAATATAAAGGAGTTCTGCCCACCAACCGTGGAAGCTAAAAACGTGATTCGTCAACTTGTAGAAAAAGCTCTCTTTATCCGGCGATTGACTCCCGATATTGAGGATGAAATCAACTATGAACTGACGCGACTGGGTTACATCTCAGACGTTGATTACGAAGCGTTGGAACTATTGATGGATGAGATGGATGCCGGTCGAATTCAGTTGGTGTCTAGCTATTAAGACAGTATTCTTCTATCTTAATGGCTAAAATATAAAATTATTTGGGTGGGCTAACCAAACTTGGCGGACAAAATCCTGGAGTTGTTGGTGTGCCATTTGGGTACTGTCAGGTTGAGTTTTTGATGCCTGTAAGTGAGTAAAAAGTGGTATTACCTCAGTATCAAGAGCCGCTCGGAATAAAATAGAAGGCCAGATTAGATCCGCGCCTTGACGCAAGTCATACAAAGTGGACTGGTCTTTATGGGTTTCACTAAAGGATTTCGGAACTACTAGCATCAAAGGGCGGGCCCAGCACATCTGGCGCGATCGCACAATTTGAATGACTTCTGCGTACAGGCGCGTCTCCTCATGCTCCAAACAGACTATTTGGCTGGGCTGAAAGTCAATAGCAGAAATCATCGCTGCTTGCTCCACAGGACAAGACTGTATATTTGGCTGCCTACTTATTGTAGTGGGCTCCTGCCAAACCTTCTTCAGTGCGATTACGTAGGGAGCTTTTTCCGCGACGCTTTACCGATCCGATCCCAGATCTGTATTGAGGTCGTCAAGCTCGATCGCAGGGGGGGTTAAGCACCTAGAGAATTAGCGGCTATTGGAAATTGAGTGCAGATCCCACGATGGGCCATGTTATTCATGTCGCTTGCCAGATCGATCGAGCAAGTTCCTCTAAAAATTGCCATTTAGGTGGCTAGATCTGAGATTCGATGGTATAAATAAGTATTAAGGACTATAAAGCGAAAACCCAAATCGTGCCTTTTGTTACTTAAAACCGTATAAAAAGCCACAAAGTTGGCAGCAAGCTTAGGTAAGCAACACCTAAGAAAAATTTGCATTTTCCATAAAATCTCGGTTTGAATCGGCAAAGCGAGAGGTTAAATTAGTCAATGACCCCGCTAATTTTATGGATATTCGGTAGTCAGTCTAATAAATCTGAATGAGTTGCTTAATATTATCGAATTTAAGGAGAGGATAAAGCAGTGTCTATCGAGACCCTTGAAAAGCGTTCAACGTCTCGTAAACTTGCGCCTCGTTATCGGGTGCTACTGCATAACGATGACTTCAACCCGATGGAGTACGTGGTGCAGGTATTGCTGACAACGGTGCCAAATCTGACCCAGCCCCAGGCGGTCAGCATTATGATGGAAGCTCACAACAGTGGGATTGCCTTGGTGATTGCCTGCGCTCAAGAACACGCAGAGTTTTACTGCGAAACGCTGAAAAATCATGGTTTGACCAGTACTATTGAACCTGAAGAGTAGCCAGAAATAGGGGTTTTTTGGAAATTAAACTCGTTAATTTAGCCAGCTATCCTGCCCCTATACGGCTGGCTGTGTTTTTGCTGACTTTACTGCTGCTATGGTTGCCGTTGGCTGCCCCAATTTACTTTTTGGGCAGTGACAAGAACTTGGTGACTATCCTGACAATGGGATTGTTATTCGCCGAGTTTCTTGTGCTGCTGAGGATTTGGGGTAAGAAAATCTATCGGCAACCTCAGTTGCTCAAAAGCTATGGTTTGGTAAGAACGCGGCAAAATGCCTTAGAACTTCTGAAAGGGCTGAATATTGGCCTTTTGTTCACCCTCAGTCTTTTTGGATTGGAGGGACTACTAGGTTGGGTTGTTTGGCAGGGTTCAGATATATTACCCAGGATAATTCTAGAAGGATTTATCAGTGCTTTGGGTGTCGGTTTTGCCGAGGAATTAGTATTCCGAGGTTGGTTGCTAGATGAGTTGCAGCGAGATTATCGTCCCAACGCAGTTTTATGGGCTGATGGAATTATATTTGCCAGTCTGCATTTTCTGAAGTCCTTTAAAGAAATGATTCGCACGTTGCCTACATTTCCGGCGCTGTTGCTGCTGGGCTTGACGTTGGTTTGGGCGAAGCGGGGAAGCAAGGGGCGTCTGGGGCTATCTATTGGGTTGCACGCTGGCTTAGTTTGGGGTTATTACATTATAAATGTAGGGCAGTTGGTAAAATTTTCTAACCGTGTTCCTGAATGGGTGACGGGAATCGATCGAAATCCTTTAGCTGGGGTGATGGGGTTGATATTTTTGGGTATTTTGGGGTTTTGGATGAGGAAACGGGCGAAAGAGTAGAGAATGCGATCGCACTTTTTTATAGATTACTCAATCCAGAAATAATACGCCTAGCTAAACCTAAAGCTTCCTCACTCTTGCCAACTAATCCTGCGATCTTATCTTCGTAATCCGCCTGACGACGATGACCTCTTAGAATTTGTAACCTTTCACCCACTTTTCTACGTCTTTCGTCATCGGGGCTATTTTTGAACTGACTGATGACAAACTGGTGGCTATTTTCACGAGGAATTCTGAGACTTTCGCGATCGCGCAAAAAATTGCGTGCCTGAATGAAAGCAGCATAGTACGATCGACTGATAGCAGAACGCAATTTAGCTGACTGACTGGCAGGAGTTGTATCTTTTCCCGTAAGTTCTCTTGCCAAATCTAGATACTCTGACCAGTTAAATGTCATCATCCACCCTATCTAAGCTAATGTACATTTTATCTTGACCTCGATTGGGAACTTTTACCCACCAGTCATGGAAGATATCCAGCCTATCAAGCGCTTCTTCTGGGTCTAGATTTGTAACAATGTAGACTACCAGCTGCGGCTCATCAATTTCTGGGTCTGGGACGTATTGTAGAAATAACGGTGAATCTGGAAAGTGTTGGCGAATATGAGGGTGTACTTCTAGCAACAGGGGTATCAGGAAAGGATATTTTTCAAGGTAGTCTAAAACTTCTGTTTTTACCCGGAAAGTATATAACTTTTCTAGGGATTCAACATCAAGTTTAGCCAGACTTTTATGTAGCAATATCTGGGCTAGTGTAATGGGATCGATTTGACGGCGTTTCGCTTCGACGGCGAGGCGATCGCTATCTTCTTTTGGAAGTAGAATGGTAAGGGTATTTGATTCGCTCATATTTTTAGTTTACTGTTTTGGTTGTGCTGAGTAAAGTCATTTACACTGTTGCTCAAAATACTGATAAACTTTTTAAGAGAACGTCACGAACTGATTGCGCCCCTGTTGTTTTGCACAGTAGAGTGCCCGATCTGCTTGAGTAATAAGGATGGCTAGCGATCGCTCATAAGTTGGAATCAGGCTGGCGATGCCAAGGCTAATGGTGACGATTAAACTTACAGCGGTTCCCGCTGTTAAGAGGTACAGTATGCGAAGGAGAAGGGCGAAGCATGACCGTATTTTATCTTTGCTGATTACCAATAAATCATCTGCCGGAATGCTTCGCCCCTACTTAAAATGTACTTCATTACAGCGGGAACCGCTGTATCTAATCCAGCCTAGCGTTTTCTCCCTGCTTCATCCAAGGATGTCGGCTTCGGAGATTCGCTAATTTTAATTTAGCCTCATAGTTGGGTATGTTGTTGCGCTTGGGCGCTCAAACGCAACAACGTACCTAATTAACTGATTGAAATATTTGTTCGGCAGTTAAACTTAACTCAGGAAAAGCTAACGACTGAATGCAGTCATTTTCTCGAAATTGATTAACTTGGTATTCTCCATCAACTAACAAGTAAATAGAAATAGTCGGTTTTTTAGGATTCCCAACAAACTTACGAGATCCCAAAGCCAGATAATCTACAATCCAATATTCAATAATTCCTATCTCTTCGTACTCTCCATATTTTTTGTAATAATCATCGCGCCAGTTAGTGCTAACCACTTCAATAACTAAAGGAATAGACGCACCCAGAGTTACAGTTGATTCTTTTTTCCAAAAAGGTTCGTTTACCAAATTAGAACGATTCAGTAACAAGATATCTGGCGAATAAGCCGACTCACTTGAAGCTGATTTAACCAGCGCCGTTTTCGGGATAGAATAGGGAAGATTAAGGCGGACATATTCTAAAGTCAGCTTCTCAGCTAAAAAACCCACAATATCTTCATGTTCGCCTGTAGGCTGGGACATTTCAACAATTGCTCCATCATGCAGTTCGTAGCGTTTTTTTTCCGGCTTCCACTGGATGAATTCAGCGAAAGTTATTGGTTTTTGTAAAGATTGAAGCATAATTTACCACTGCTACACTTAACTTGTTAAACCGTTTGCCCCCACAATAACAGGGCTGAGGCTGGGTGATGAGGTTTTTGGCTAATGAGAATTTTCCCCGCAGCAGCGTAAGGTATTTGCGCGATGCAGGCTACGATGTGGCTTACGGTAGCGAAGATTCTGTGGGTGCAGAAGATCGCGAAGTTCTAGTGCGTGCGGTGAATGAAGAGCGAATTCCCTGCATTAGTTGCCAAAATTCTAGCCCTGGCAAAAGCGATCGCCCTACATTTTACTCTTCTGTTTTAATATGCTCCATTTCAGCTAACTTCAAAGGAATTTGAATCTTTTGCGGTAGCGGCGTTAATTCAGCAAAAGCAGTACCAACTAAACAAACTCCCACTAAACTAACTCCCTGCAAATTAGCATCTTCTAACTCAGCACAAAGTAGATTCGCACCAGTCAAATTCGCGCCAGTCAAATTCGCGCCACGCAAATCTGCTTCTTCCAAATTGGCATTACTTAAAGTAGCGCCTTGCAAATCTGCCTGACTCAAATCTGCACCCTGCAAATTGGCACCGCTGAGATTAGCACCCCGCAAATCTGCACCGCGTAAATCCACACCTTTTAAATTTACGCTCATCAAATTTGCACCGCTCAAAAAAGCACCTGCAAAAGATGCTTGAGTCAACTTTGCGCCCATTAAATTAGCGCCGCGCAAGTTGCTTCCCCGCAAGTCAGCACCAGTCAAATCTGCTTGCATTAAATTAGCACCCAAAAGCGTTGCTCTTAAATCGGCTGCGGCTAATTGAGCGCTCAATAAATTGGCTCCCTCCAAACGAGCGCCTTCGAGTTTAGCACCGCTCAAATTCGCCCCAACCAGGTTAGCACCAGCTAAGTTTACACCGCGCAAATTACTGCCAGAGAGGTCTTCATCTTCTAAATTCGCTCCAGGCAGTTGTTTAATTTTCCCCGCACGAATGGCTTCTATATCCATGAATTTTATTAAGTATTGGTTTCTTGATAACTTTTGGCTTCAACAGGCATTTGAGGATCGAGTAACCACATCCCAGATGTTACCTTTGGTGGTGTTATTGGCAAGTTCAATCCCTGTTGCAAACCCATCACCAACAATGTCAAAGTTTCTACTAATTTTGGGTCCCAACGCTCACTTGCTTGCGCCTGACACTCTGCCAAAGCTTTAGACAAAATTTCTTCGCGGCTGAGGTTTTCTGATTCTTTTGCTAATTGGTTGACGCGATACTCAAAATGTGCTGTTAAACCCAATATTCTAGATTCTAAAGGAATAGCATCATAGGCAACACCAGCAGGAGTTCCGCTACCATTCCACCATTCGGTTTGATGGGTGATAATACTGGCTACCGCTTGCAACCTTGGCATCGCACGCAAAGCCTGCACGCCTGGTTCCAAATGGCAACAAGGTGCTTCGTCAAGATCGGCAACCGCTTTTACTCCCAAAGGAACTAATCCGTGGAGGAAACCAGCTAAGCGCAGTCGCTTTAATTGCCAACCGGGGAGATCTAAAAGTTGCCCCATTACTTCTGCTAATGCTGCTACTTCGGCAGTTGCCATCGGGTTGCCGGTATTAGCCAATTCCATTAATTGCGCCATTCTCACAAAGGCTTGCAACTCGTTGGAAACTAAATTTAGATCCAACTCTTCGTGATGGGATGCAGCTATTTCATGTGCGGTTAAATCCTGCTGACTGTTATGGAGATATTCCACCACGCGGGATACAATTTCACCGAGATTGTCTTGTTCGGCGTTAGCAGCAGCGGCGGTAATTTCTTGGACTTGCGCGGTTAAGGTTTTCTGGAGTTCTGGGTTGTAACGATCGATGTGAGCGATCGCTAATTCTACCGTTTCCAACACTAAACCGGGCTCAAACGTCCAAAACCCGTAAAATTTGCGCTCTCTATCTTCCTCTGGTGGCCCTTCTGGCCCATAATCTGCTGGCGATAACTCTTGACAAAGTACCATCGCTGTGTAGCTTGGCGACAAGATCATCAAATGCCATTCTTGCGCCACTGGGTCAACTGTTTCCAGTCCCACCAGCGCTACATTGGGCTGCTTGCTTGTCGGGTGTTCTCCAAAGCCGCTATCGGGTGCCGCCATAATTACAATTTGGCGAGACTTTTGGGCTATTTCGCCATATCGTTCTGCTTCTTGGAGATACCATTTTCCCCGTTGAAACGCCGTAATCATTAGCGGCGATGTGTTGGAAGTTAGAATACTATCTTCCAAGGCGTGACATAGGGCAACTAAAGTGTTTTTGTAATAAACTCCAAAACGCAAAGGTCTTTGTCCCGATTTATGGGCATCCGCCAGATGTTGTAAAATTGAACCTTCTAACATGATTTTATTTAACGAACCACGTTCGCGTAGCGTGTGCCTTCGCGCATAGACGCGAAGGACAGGAAGGAAGAGAGGAAGTTTTTAGGCTTTGTGGGGCGGGCAAGATGCCTGTCCGACAAGATGTTATTAAACAGTTACCAGCTGTTTTTCTTTTGATTCTATGGGCGCGGTGAGGGCTTGTTCCAAATCAGCACAACCCAGTTTTTCTTCTAAAATCCGCATTACTTCGCGTCCGAAATCATTAGGATTTTGACGCCATGCCTGGAGGCAAACTTCGCCAAAGAAGGAACCCAAAGGTTCTGGATTCCATAATAATTTTTTGGCTGTCCACGGCATTAAGCTCATCGGATCGTAACCTGGTTTGATGATGTTATTCTCAAAAGCGTATTCTTCTAAATGGGTATGCGGTTGCAATCCTATGAAGAAGATAGCCGGTTCGACTTTATCCGCCCCAAATATTCGCTCTAGTTCCCGATGATAGGCAACGGTTTGACGAATGGTTTCGGGGCGTTCATCTATGACATTGAATGAGTAGTTTACGGAAACGAGGTCGTTAAATCCAGCTGCTTTCAAGTCTCGACAGTTTTGCAAGACGGTGCGGAGATTATAACCCATTCGCATTTTACGCACGAGTTCTTGGGAACCGCTGGTGATGCCGATTTCAAAGTAATTCATTCCCGTCTTTACCATCAAGTCGCACAACTGGGGTGTCAAGTTGTCTGCCCTGATGTATGCTGCCCAATGAATATCTTTCATACCAGCATCGAGGATTTTTTGCAATAACTCTACAGCATCGTCGATAAATTTACGGGCTGGGATAAATTGGGCATCGGTAAACCAGAAGTTGCGAACACCTCTGTCGTAGAGTTGGCGCATTTCTGCGACGACTTCCTCTGCTGGGTTGATGCGTACTTGTTTGCCTTCTATGACGGTATATATGCAGTAGCAGCAGTTGTGGGGACAACCTCGCTTGGTTTGCACGCCGATGTAGAAGTCTTCCTCTTGCAGGTAATAGCTGAACTCAGGCCAGATGGTTTCTATATAGTGGTAGTTGCAGGCGGTTTTTTCTATGTTAGTGGGAAGTTCGTGGATCATGCGATCGCGCGGCGAAGTCTCTCCCACGATGTAGCAGCGTTCGTTTGTAAGATCCTGCCCACGCAAAACTTTTTCCAGCAACGCCTCGCCTTCTCCCACTGAAACTATTGTTCCAGATGGTAAGCTTTTTCCCAACTGCTCGTAAAATACGCTGACTGCACCTCCACCAACTACAGTCCTCGCTTCTGGATTATATTTCTTAGCACATTTTAACCCTCGTTTAATTAATCCCAGGTTACGCCAGAGTTCCGTATAGTAGGCGGTAGTGACGCGCAGACCCCCCATAGCTCCCCGTAATCTGATCAGCGGATTGGGCGCGTAGTAAAACTCAAAGGCGTGCTGGAGTGGGTTACCGCCTCTACCTCCTACTGGGGCATAAATCTGAATATCGCGCCAGGAAAATACCAGTAGGGTAGGTTTGAATTCATCGACACAAGCATCCAACGCACTGGCAAAATCAAGGGGTGGCACTGTTCCCAGGTCGAAAATGCGCTGTCCGACTTCTGGAAACAGCTTGTGTATATGGTCGGCTAAGTAAACAACGCCGATCGGGAAAATAGGATTGCAGGGTAGGCGGACATAGAGTATGCGAGTTTCTGTCATGGGCTTCTGTATTAGGATTGCTATGACTCTACTTAGAAGCAACAGTCAAACAGGTGCTAAGAGCCATTGCTACCTGTGGTGGGCTTCTAAGAAATTAGGATTATTTTTATATAACTTTACGATAACATCAGGTTTTCTCAGCGATAGCGTAATTTCGCTGAACTTTTACACTAGGCGTAGAGTCCGCTTGGCTAGCATAGCAACTGATTTGCCGAAAATTTAGGTTGCCCCGCCGTTTAGATCGGCAGGCTGGACTTTTGTCAAGCTGTCCAGCCTGCTATTGGGTTGAGGCTTTCGCTTTCCGATCTAAGCTACTTGGTTCATCCGTAGTGTAGATTACCAACTTTAGCTCCATCTTTAGACATAAATTTCCTAAATTGGCTGAGTTGGTAGTCGGAGTTACAGCACGCGGGGATCGGAGATGTTACATTTTTTAATGTAACCAAGTTTGACACACATCCTCACTAGCTGTTATGGCTCAAATTCTCGATCCCCTACCGCCTAACTCCAGCAATGGCATTCTCTGCTGCTACGTGAATGCGACGAGTAAGGTTCAGATCGCCAGGATAAGTAACATTCCCAACTGGTACTTTGAGCGAGTTGTTTTTCCAGGGCAACGGCTCGTCTTTGAAACTATGCTTGAGGGGGTGCTGGAAATCCATACGGGTATGATGGCAAGTGCGATTTTATCAGACAAGATATCTTGCGATCGCTTGCGGCTCGACGAAGAACCCCAACACGAAGTCCCCCCCAGTCAAAAACAGCCAGAAGAAAAAAATAAAACCCCAAACAGGGAAGGAATTAAGAAAAATGTAGAGGTAACGCCATCTTTAATAAATCTGGCTTTAGTCGCTGTAGGCTAAAATACGATTTCAAAAAAAGCTTCAAAATAAAAGTTTTGTTCTCTGTCTTCTGTGTTAGTGACATCCTCCCGACACCAACCTGAGTACAGGTATGGTGCTGGTCTTATAGCTAGAATGAGGGGGTGTTGGGAAAGCCGGGTGATATCCCTGTTTTGTGCTAGGAATGGCTTAAAGGCTCTTTGGGAAGCGATCGCACCAATGGGCACTTGATTCCTAGTCAGAAGATAGGTGAAATAGCTTGAATTTACCTGATTTTGTTTGGTTGTGGAGAATCGCCGCTTGGTCTATGGGATTCTCGCTGGTAGCTTATTTGCTGCTGGCTGCTAGCGGCATTTGGATGTTCTACCTTCGCCGCACAAGGCTAGAGCGACCTAGTTGGTTGCAACCTTTGCACTATGGGATTGGCGGTACAATGGTAGCTCTGGTATTACTGCTCCTAACCATCGGCATCGTCGGTACCTTGGGTCACTATGGCAGCTTGAACCACTCAGTACACTTACCAGTTGGCTTAGCAGTAGTAGGATTGGTGTTGCTTTCGGCTGGAAGCGCCACCCAAATTGGTTCCCAGCATCCTTGGGCTCGATCGTTCCACATCGGAACAAATATAATTTTGTTGGTCGGATTTGCCTTGGTTTCGCTGACCGGCTGGAACATTGTCCAGAAGTATCTACCTTGACACTCCCCGGTTCGCATACAAGCGGTTTTCAGGTATAGTCCTTATAAGGGAACGTAAATCTACTTAAAGATTTGCGAATATCTTTCCTGAGATCAATCCATCTAGGTGACAATTCCGTAATAATACTGAATAACTTCTCCTAGATACGATCGATCTTAAAAAAAATGTCTTACTCTGCTTTAGCATCAGGTTTCTTTATTGTGGGCGCAAACGGTCAGCCGGTGGTAGAAAAATCTCGGCAAGGTAATTACACGATGGTTTTCCTCAACCGCGCTGACGTTGCTAGCTATCGTCAGCGGATGTCTGAGGTTCATCGTGTATCTGGAAAAGATTACGCGATCGCCGCCATGCCGATCCATCAAATCCAGCGGTTACTCAGTCACGCTAAAGTCCAAGTCTGCGTCATAGACAACTGGGATAAGGTTGTTGCCTAGAGAATATTCTGTGTTAAGTAATCCCGTCGATCGGATCGACACTTCCTCTGATGAATCTTGGCCATCAGTCTTCCGTATTTCTCCTTTAATCCGGCTGACGCTTTTGTGTTTGTACGTAGGACTCACGATACCCTTACCTTTTTTGGCGAAGGTGACGGCGGCACCTGTATCGCCGATGTTATTGTGGGTGGGGATTGGTCTGGGTGCGATCGCACTTTATGGCGCATTAAGCGAACGAGTAATTTTAGATGAGGAAGCAATACAAGTAACGTATCCCCGCTGGGTTCCCCATTTGTTTCGTAAAGGTTGGTCGTTACCTTGGACAGAAGTGCAAGAATTAAAATGTCGTACCACAGGTCAAGGGGGACTGGTTTACTATTTTGTGAGTAAATCCGGGAAAGGTTACTTGCTACCTATGCGTGTAGTTGGTTTTGCTCAAATGGTTAAGCAGGTAGAAGCTAAAACGGGTATTGATACAACAGATATTCGTCCTTTGGCTCAGCCTTGGATGTATTTAATATTATTGGGTGTGAGTCTGATATTGCTATTGATTGATGGTTGGACAATTTGGACTGCACTCCATCTATGACTACACTTCTTGGTTAAATGGTATCAGCACAAATTCCCATATTACGGCTAGCGCAGGTGAGCTTAAGGGCACCTGTGAGTTTACAGTATTTGCTCAAAAATATTTCTTTTGAAGTATTTCCTGGCGATCGCATTGCCATTGTAGGGCCATCAGGGGCTGGGAAAACCTCACTTTTGCGACTATTGAACCGACTGATTTCGCCCCACGATGGTTCAATTTATCTAGAAAATCAGGACATCCAGCAAATCCCCGTCATCCAGTTACGTCAGCAAGTCACCCTAGTGCTGCAAGAACCCAAACTTTTGGGGATGACAGTTCGAGAAGCAATAGCCTATCCCCTGCTGCTACGACGCTTGCCACCACAAGAGATTCAGGAACGAGTACACTACTGGATCGAGCGTTTACACATACCAGAAGACTGGCTAGGACGGACTGAGGTGCAACTTTCAGCCGGTCAGCGACAATTAGTAGCGATCGCTCGTGCCTTAGTAATTCAACCTAAAATTTTATTGTTGGACGAGCCAACTTCCGCCCTTGACGCCGGTCGTGCATCCCACCTCCTACAAGTGTCGATCCGGTTAGCCCAGGAAACTAAAATTCCGATTCTGATGGCTAATCATCAGTTAGATCTAGCACAGCAGTTTTGTACGAGAGTCTTGCATTTGCAACAGGGAGAACTCGTTCAAGACGTAGAAGCCGATCGTCTTGACTGGAACAAGCTGCGCGAAACATTTATCCAATTGGAGCAGCAGACGGTTGATGAATGGCTTTGAAGGCAAAAGCACTTCATTATTTAGGGCTTGCTGAATAAGTCGCAGAAAAGGAACAGAAGGATAAATTAGCTAATGAAGTAAGCATGGCAGATATTTTTTTTCGTTTATAACTAGCTAACAGATAACTTTTATTAATCATCGACCCCGAAAAAGTTATTTTTTGTAAAAATACTCTGCAATATCAAAACAATAAGATGTGAAGAAATATCATGCTCTGTAAACATCTTTCCGATGTTTGCATTGTAATAAAAGAATGATGAGTTCTTCATCGCCGATTTCATAACGAACGCGATAATCACCGATCCGAATACGGTACTCATTATCAGCACCTTTCAGCTTGACCACCCCATCTGGGCGCGGGTTTTCGGCAAGTTGCATGATTTTGACAGCGATGTAGATTTATTTGCCCGTTGTGCCATGTATTGATCGAAAGTTGTGTAGTCTCCTGCTTTGTAGTCAGCACGGGCAACTTGAATTTCGGCCATATCTTCTGGAGAATCATCCTCATCCGGGAATAATTCAGCTTCCAAAAATTCCCAGAGCTTGTATCTTTCAGCAATTCCCAGTGATGAAATAGCTTCCAGCAGTGATTGAAATGAGATGTCTACTTTCACGGTATTCTCAGCCATCAGAACTTTCCTCTACTTTTAATTCTACACTGAGCATATTTCTTCAGGATTCTCAAAGTAGCTGGATCGTGATTCTATCCTATAACAAGTTCCTTGATGGGATGGAAATCATAGCGCGGGCGGCAAAATCGATGCCTTAATTGTAGCGATTTTGGCTCCTACCACAGTCAAGGAGAATCTTCGCATATATTCCAAGCCTGCATTGAGCGAGATCCTCCCGAACGCGGGGCTAAAGCCCTCGGGCTTCTACCCATAATTATGATGTTTTTGATGAAGGGGAGTTTCATCTAACTCAGATCCATACCCTCTAAGAAACTCTGGATTAAAGCGATACCCCACATTCCGAACTGTTTGAATTAAGCTGGGTTGACGCGGGTCAATTTCGAGTTTTTTACGCAGCGAGAGAACGTGAGTGTCTATAGTGCGGGGGTTATCGATCGCATCGGGCCAAGCTCTATTTAACAGTTCCGAACGGCTCAGCGGCAGCCCGCCAGCTTGAGCCAAGACATAGAGCAAACTGAACTCTTGCGGCGTCAGATCGATCGAATCTTCTTTAAAGTGGACGCGGCGCTGCACCAAATCGATTTTCAGATCCCCATAATCCAGGTAAGCGGGTGGAATTGCCATTCGGTTGCGTCGCACCAGCGCTTCAACTCGCGCCAAGAACTCTTGCATACCAAAAGGCTTCGTCAGATAATCATCTGCCCCAGCTTTTAATCCGGCGACGATATCCGCTTCAGTGTTATGAGCCGAGAGCATCATAATATACGGCTGTTGCTGCCGTAGCAGCCACCCGCAAAACTCGGAAGCATCCCCATCAGGAAGTTCCGAATCGATGATTACGACTGTAGGTTGGCGCAGATCGAAAACTTCCCTCGCCTGATAGAGGCTGGCGGCTTGATAAACCCGGTATCCTGCCTGCTGCAAGTGCCAACCTAGCAGCGATCGCAGATGCGGATTTACCTCAATAATTTGAATTCCAACTGATTCCACGGAGGCTTGCTTTCCTTGCCCTTATTAAATCTCACGTTAACAGAGCCGTTTTGACAATTTTGTAACGATTGCTACCCTGGACTGGACTGTATTTTTATTGCTTATTATTCCATTGTGGATGCACGCTTGCTGCTCTGGGCACCAAAAGGCCCGATCGTTTCTCCTTTTTACCTCTGAGTAAGCCAGTCTATCCAGCCACAGAGGTAAGGACTTCGCCGGGATATAGCTAAAATAAAGTAACGTAGCGATCTGGTTTGAATCACCATATGCCCGAACTTTTGATTAATTATCAAATTCGAGCTAAAGTCAGCAGCGATGGAGAGCAATTTAAAAATCGCTAAACCTTTGCTCCTGATACACTCGGAGATTCAACAGGATCGGAATTTAGTCGATCGCGCACCTCACAATCTAATTGTAGGTCGTGTAGATGAAGCCAAAGCTGCGCTAGCGCCCCAGCCGACAAAGCCACAATCAAAAAAGCTTTTGCCGACAGGCGTCAACTTAAGTAGACACCAGACAAATTGAAGACACGATCATGCTTCAGGACACTGAAACTATCCGCCACTACCAAAAACTTACCGACGCCCTGGTCGAGATGTGGCATCGCGGCTATAGATACGATAGTTTGCGGTTATATTTGGACGGCTATTTAGCTGCACTGCGGCATACCAACGCAATTGAACCATACCGCATCCATCGCTTAGAGGAGGAAGCAACACGTTACATATACGATCGATCGAACTTTGAAATTCCACAGACTCAACCGCAATCCGACTACTACTGATGCTTTTTTAGTATTGGCATCACTAGGGTACCCGAAAAAAAATTTCAAGTGTTGCCTGTGGATAATACTGTTAAACGGTCTACAGGTACCCAATTTTTAGTTGCCGATTACAATCTTTATCGTTTTTTTATTCATTTTTGTGTAAATTTCATCTATCTTTTTACCTAAAAAATAAAATCCCTCATTACTTCTTACTCCGTTCCCGCCACAAGATTATGTAGGGGCGAAGCATTGCGGAATTAACGTTTCGGTTTAGAGTTAAGATTAATTCCGCAATGCTTCGCCCTCGCACTATACATAGTCTTCCAGCGGAAAGGGAGTAACTGCATTTAAAGAATTAGCTGAGGGGATGGACTCTTTTGTTTCTAAGCTCTCACGATCTAAATTGTAGTTAGGGACGGGCAAGATGCCCATCCCACAAGAATTTCATTAAATTGACTGTAAAATTTAGGTGCGTAGCAGCTTAGTATGCCAAATTATTAATATTTAGGGAGATAGCATTCCCCAAGATTTTGATTGGAGAATGCTACGCCCCTGCCTTCTAGATATACTCTGCACGGTCATAGATCGCGCTTTTTTGTGGACATCACTTACTGGGGGAGACATAAGGACAGCGCTCGGAAAAAGCGGAGTTTGTGACCGTGCAGAGTATAACGCAAGGGCCTTTGCTCTAGGATGCTAAAGCAACTTCTACCTTTTGCTGTAATTCACCCTTTTGATACAGCTCGATCATAATGTCAGAGCCGCCGAGTAACTCACCATCAACGTAAACCTGGGGAATAGTCGGCCAATTGGCATACTCTTTAATTCCCTGACGTATTTCCTGATCCTCTAAAACATCAAAAGTTTCGTAGGGAACTCCCAATGTGTTGAGAATCTGAACCACATTGTTAGAGAAACCACACTGGGGCATAAGCTTGTTGCCCTTCATGAACACTAAAATTTTGTTCTGCTTTACCAAATTGTCAATTCGTTCTTTGAGTTCCGGGGTCATAGTTTTTCAGTGCCTTCGTGTAAAATGCGCGTAAGCGCGATCGCTTTGTTGTCCAGTATTTTTTTAGCGCAATTGTGGGTTAGAAAATACTAAGGTCACCCTACGCTTGCTAGTTAATCGAGCCTTATTCCGCTTCAAGCAAACTAATCGGGGGCTTACTGAGCCTGGGGAGTCGAGGTTTTCAGAGCCAGAGCGTGGATAGCTTCTGAAGACATCGCTTGTCGCAGCGCACCGTAAACCATCTGGTGCTGTTGAACAAGCCCCTTGCCTTCAAACAAAGAAGAAACCACCGTCACTTGATAGTGATCGCCGCCGCCGGTCAAGTCTTGAACCTGAACCAGTGCATCAGGCAATTCCTCCTTAATCATAGCTTCAACCCGATCCGGACTAATCATTCCATTCCTCTCGCTTAAAAACGGTTCAGTCTTTGTTTTAAATCTAGTTTAACTATTGAGCCGAAGAAGACGGCGAGTTATTGCCAGATCTGGGGTAAGGCGAATCCACAAACCCCAATTCAAATAACTGCTGATAGGCTTTTTTCCCCAAATCGCGAGTCGGGTTTTGAGAGCGAATAATCTGAACCAGCAACGGCACAGCCAATTCAGGCTGATTTTGCGCCCGGTGTACCAGTGCCAGCTGATAGGTTGCCTCATCCCGCATTTGCGCCGTTTCTACTGCCTTGCGCCGTTGGCTATCAGAGATGCGGTTGTCGATCCCTGAGAAACTGCCAGCTAACTCTTGATAGAAGTTAGACAACTGATTGAAAACTTGACGAGCGTCCTGGAGTTTCTTCATAGCCAAAGCATAGTTTTGAGCCGAAACGGCGCTACTGGCTTCAGACATGAGACGCTGCCCGCCTTGGAGGCTAAGTAAACTATTATCCTGAGTTAGGGGACGCAGCTCGTTCGTGTCTGTCCCTTCCAAAGGCTGGACTTGATTGGGAGCAGCTGGCGGAGAAGATTCCTGTGCTTGGACGAGGAATGGTGCAAACACAGTCAAAGCTGCCAGGAGAGACAGGAAAGTGAAGCCGTTGACGTGGAGTAAGCGAACAGATCCAGAAACTACCATGAACTAGGTTTGCGTCTTAGCACAAACAGGATAAATATTTACTTCGGAGTATATTACCATTCCCAGGCAAAAGTGGGTCGGTATCTGACACAACTAATTTAAACACAGTTTTTATGCTAGCTCTCGTGCAGCATCCGAAGAGCAGTTTCCAGATCCGCAGTCAAACGTTGTGCCGCTTTTTTCACGGTTTCGGTGCGGTAATCGGCCACATTAAAAGCAGAACCGATGCTGATTTTAATATCGCAGCCTCTGTGGGGTATGGATTTGCTGTATTTAATGCTTATGGGGACAATTTTTATCCCCAAGCCAGATTTGCTCGCTTCTGCTTGTAGGGCTATACGCGCCAATCCAGGTTTAAGCGGGTGGATTTGGTTATCAAAAAAGATGTTGCCTTCTGGAAACAAAACCAGGGTTTCCCCATTTTGCAGTAGCTCAACTCCATGCCGCAAACTGCCGATTCCCGGATGCTCGGTGTCAACCGCGAAACCTCCGAAGCGGCGGACAAACCAGCCTTGGAGTCCTGTCATTTCATTAGCCGAAACCATAAACCGCAGATCCCGCCCGGTAATATCCCGACCCGCTGCATAGGGCACCATAAAGGAATCCCAGCGAGAGCGATGGGTGGGCGCTAGGATAACTGGCCCTTCTGTGGGTAAATGTTCCCGACCCGTCACCGAAATCTCACCGAAGTAAAACGGTAAAATAATCCGACGCCCCAAGGGATAAGCTAACTGACTGAACCAAGGCGCAACGCGAGAGGTAACAGTTGTTATCTTTGCCGGTGTTGAAGTTGCAAGGGTTTGTGTAGAAGAGTCGAGCGGGATCATCATAGGGGCGGTTATTAACTATATCAAGGCATCTTCAATTCCACCGTAAATTTTCTGTGGTGAGTTGTCTTCTATTAAAGGGACAGTTCTACGGGTGTCATCTGTCGGAAAAATACATATAGCTAGGGGCAGAGGGGCAGAGGGGAAAAGAAATAAAAATGTTCTTATAATGACAATACCTTCGCGATTTATTTGTAGGTTGTGCCTGTGCTAGAG
Source organism: Oscillatoriales cyanobacterium PMM_0008 (assembly GCA_949128025.1). Lineage (GTDB taxonomy): Bacteria > Cyanobacteriota > Cyanobacteriia > Cyanobacteriales > Aerosakkonemataceae > Argonema. The sequence continues at coordinate 18,933 of CASBRD010000452.1, forward strand.
CGAAACCCAACCTACAAAGCGCGTCCATTTTTCGGTTTGGCGAAGGTATTGAATGAACAAAGCATCACAACTCCGAAAGAGCCCAAAAGCGTAAGTCCTGTTACTTTTGCCTTTTTTGTGCAAACCAGGATTGCAGCTGGTGGCGACAGGCAGATTCTAAGATACCACCGAGTACGGATAAGCGGTGATTTGAGCAAGCGCTATCGGGAATATTGGCAACTGTACGAATTGTGCCAGTTTTGGGATCGTCTGCTCCATAAACTAACAGACCCAGCCTAGCTTGGACGATCGCACCCGCACACATGGGGCATGGCTCTAGGGTAACGTAGATGGTGCATCGATCGAGGTGCCAGTCTTGCAGAGCTTTGCTAGCGGCACGGATGGCGATGATTTCAGCGTGGGCTGTGGGGTCTTTGTCCCGTTCTTTGCGGTTTTCTCCTTCTGCGACGATCGAGTTACCGTTGCGATCGACTATGACGGCTCCTACAGGCACTTCTCCGGCGTCTCCAGCGGCTTGTGCCAGTTCTATAGCTCTATTCATCCATTGTCGGTGAATTAGATATTCTGGATGATTAATTGCCATATACTGCGATCGGTCACAAACCCAAATTTTACTGTTTGGCTGTTCATTGTTCATTCACAAACGGCATGACTGAAAAACGTCCATCGGTCGGCTCAGAAATCAAGCCCTAGCTGAGAGGGGCTAATTTTGCCTTTAAACTGCTGGGTCGGCTAGCAAGGAGTCTAATTTGGCTTCTCGATCGAGTTGATAGATGTCATCACATCCACCGATATGCCGATCGTTGATGAAAATTTGGGGGACTGAACGGCGGGAGTTGGCGCGAAAGGCCATTTTGTTTCTAGCTTCTTCGTCGCCGTCGATTTTATATTCGGTATAGTTAACGCCTTTCCACCAGAGCAGCATTTTGGCCCGGATACAGAAAGGACAGGTTTGCCAGGTGTAAATCTCTACGTTGGCTTTGATTTGCTCTGGATGGCGGCCCAGGATGGGGTTGAGGAAGTCGAGCATTTTGGTTTCCTTGATGATGGTGTAGTATAGCTAGGGGCTAGGGTCAGAAGGATGTATAATCAAGGGTTTCAGCCATTTTTTTGCTTTGTTGGGTTGAGTCCAGCGAAACCCAACCTACAAATTAGGCATTTTAGGTTTTTGGCGAAGGTATTGTCCAAGAAACCGGGTTTCTGGGTGTTCAGTTTATTTACGCCCACCTACTTAGTAACTGTATTTAGTCTAGATTTAAACATCATCGGGATTTATGCCGATCGATCGCAATCTTTGGGCTAGTCGTTCTGCTCGTTGCGAAACACCAGCAGCAAAACTTAACACGGCTTGAACCCCAACACCTCTGCACAGCGATCCCTACTCTGATAGACTTGAAAACTGTTAGAGCCAGACGAAACCTAGCAAAATCAAGCAGTTTGGAAGGACGCAGCCCGTGGAAAATACACTCAGTTTAGAGATTATAGAGGTAGTTGAGCAAGCAGCGATCGCATCTTCCCGTTTGATGGGTAAAGGCGATAAAAACGAGGCTGACCGCGTAGCGGTAGAAGCCATGCGGGAGCGGATGAACAATATTCACATGAGAGGTCGCATCGTGATCGGCGAAGGCGAACGCGATGAAGCCCCCATGCTCTTTATCGGTGAAGAAGTTGGTATCTGTACCCGTGAGGATGCCAAAGCCTTTTGCAACCCAGACGAACTGGTAGAAATTGACATTGCTGTTGACCCCTGCGAAGGCACTAACCTAGTTGCTTACGGTCAAAATGGCTCAATGGCGGTGCTGGCAATTTCCGAAAAAGGCGGTTTGTTTGCCGCGCCTGACTTCTACATGAAGAAGCTAGCTGCTCCCCCAGCAGCGCGGGGCCACGTCGATATTAGCAAATCCGCCACCCACAACCTCAAGGTTCTCGCCGAGTGCTTGAGTCGCTCTATTGAGGAATTGGTAGTGGTGGTAATGGATCGTCCCCGTCACAAAGAACTAATTCAGGAAATTCGTCAAGCCGGGGCAAGAGTGCGCCTAATCAGCGATGGTGACGTTTCTGCCGCCATTTCCTGTGCCTTTTCCGGTACGAACATTCACGCGCTGATGGGCATTGGCGCAGCACCAGAAGGCGTCATCTCAGCCGCCGCCATGCGCTGTTTGGGAGGACACTTCCAAGGTCAATTGATTTACGATCCAGAGGTGGTGAAAACGGGCTTGATCGGTGAAAGCAAAGAAGGCAACCTCGCTCGTCTCAAAGAAATGGGTATCAACGACCCCGACAAGATTTACGAGGCAGAGGAGCTAGCTTCTGGCAATACGGTGTTATTTGCAGCCAGCGGTATCACTCCTGGAACGCTGATGGAAGGCGTCCGCTTCTTCAACGGAGGAGCCCGGACTCATAGCTTGGTCATTTCTACTCAGTCCAAGACGGCTCGCTTTGTTGACACGATCCACCTGTTTGACGAACCAAAGAGTCTGCAATTGAGGTAGTCATTAGGTAACAGGGCATGGGGCATTGGGCATGGGCAAGTGCAGAAAAACTATGCCCAAACTGACCCCAATGCCCAAACTGATTCCAATGCCAAATTAGCAATTAGCAATTAGCAATTAACAATTAGCAAATGAATATTGCAGTAGTAGGGCTTAGCCACAAAACAGCACCTGTTGAAATTCGTGAAAAACTGAGCATTCCAGAAGCGCAGACGGAAAGTGCGATCGCGCAACTTTGCAGTTACCCCAATATTGAAGAAGTTGCCATTCTCAGCACCTGCAACCGTCTCGAAATTTACATCGTTACCAGCGAAACCGAACAGGGAATTTCAGAAGTACGCCAGTTCCTCTCCGACTACAGCAAATTGCCCCCGATTGACCTGCGTAAGCACCTATTTATGTTGCTCCACGAAGATGCTGTCATGCACCTGATGCGGGTTGCTGCCGGTTTAGATAGCTTGGTGCTTGGCGAAGGCCAAATTTTGGCTCAGGTTAAACATACTCACAAAATATGTCAGCAGTACAAAGGCGTCGGACGCATCCTTAACCGACTCCTCAATCAAGCCCTCACCGCTGGTAAGCGAGTTCGCACCGAAACCAGCATCGGTACTGGTGCAGTCTCCATCAGCTCCGCTGCTGTGGAGTTGGCGCAAATGAAAGTGCCAAATTTAGCAGCTTGTCGAATAGGGATTCTGGGTGCTGGCAAAATGTCTCGGCTGCTGGTGCAACACCTGATCTCCAAAGGCGCAAGTGAAATAGCGATTTTGAATCGCTCTATGCAACGATCTGAGGAATTGGCAAGTAAGTTCGTTAATGACGTGCAGCTGCAACTTTACCCGCTTTCGGAAATGATGCAGGTAATCGCAGCGTCGGATATAGTTTTTACCAGTACTTCTGCCACTGAACCGCTACTTAATCGCGCCAAACTGGAAGCGGTTTTGTCACCAAATCGGTCTTTGATGTTATTTGATATTTCTGTTCCGCGCAACGTGGATGCCGATGCGAACGATTTGGCTAATGTTCAGGCTTTCAATGTCGATGATTTGAAAGCTGTAGTGGCGCAGAATCAGGAAAGTCGGCGACAGATGGCGAAGGAAGCTGAGGTGCTTTTGGACGAAGAGGTAGAAGCTTTCGATCTGTGGTGGCGCAGTTTGGAAACTGTTTCTACCATCAGCTGCCTGCGGGATAAAATGGAAACCATCCGCGCCCAAGAGTTGGAAAAAGCTTTATCTCGGCTCGGTACTGAATTTGCGGAAAAACATCAAGAAGTTATTGAAGCCCTGACGCGGGGGATTGTCAATAAAATTCTGCACGATCCGATGGTACAACTGCGGGCGCAGCAGGATATTGAAGCCAGACGGAAAGCAATGCAGACTCTGCAAACGCTGTTTAACCTAAATCCAGAAACTCAATCCAAAGAGCAATATAGCTAATAGTCACTGGTCATTGGTCATTGTTCATTGTTCGTTGGTCATTGCGATGAACGATGAACAATGAACAGAATGACTAATGACTAATGACATTCACAGTAAGCACAAGCTTGAAGCAGGCGTCCGGTGTAGCAATCGGTCATACGGGATAGCTTTCGTTTAATATTGAAAAATGCCGACAGTTTTAAGAATAGGCGCTTACCGATTCTACTTTTACAGTCATGAACCAAACGAGCCACCACATATACACATTGACCGTGATGACTCATCAGCTAAATTTTGGCTAGAACCAGTCAGCTTAGCAAATAATATTGGTTTTAGCGCTAAAGAACTTCGGAAATTGCAGTTAATGGTACAAGAGAATCAAATAAGGCTTGTGGAGGCATGGTATGGGTATTTTGGCGATTCGAGCAGACGAGAGAGTTAAGGATGTTCGCTTTACAGAAGAAACAATCAGTGTCGATTTAATGGACGGTCGAACGATTAGTGTACCTCTAGTCTGGTATCCGATACTGCTTCAGGCTACACCCGAACAACGATCGCAGTGGGAAGTCTGTGGTGGAGGTTACGGTATTCACTGGGAGGAGATAGACGAGGATCTCAGCACAGAAGGAATGTTACGCGGTGCGCCTGCTCCCAGAGTATCAGTTATGGGTAGTTGAAGTTGAGTTACTAGCCTCAAATAGCTTTCAAAGTAGATCCCGATCCGCATCGATATTGGCTGTGTTCTATTTTACAATATAGCAACCGCCAAGGCGACTCTTGGCAGTAGGGGCGAAGCATTCGGGTAGTAAATCTTCGGTTTTAACCAATAAATTATATGCCCTAGCCCCTAGCCCCTAGCCCCTAGCCCCTAGCCCCTAGCC
>CASBRD010000453.1 GCA_949128025.1 Oscillatoriales cyanobacterium PMM_0008
ACAGCCAGTTAGCTGTCTTGAAGTGAAAATCTTTTCGCTTATCTGCAACCTTTTTGTGCTGACAACCTAGCTGTTTAACCGCCTTGTGTCTGCGGTTACTACCTTTTTTTCGACGTGACACTCGCTTTTGAATTACCTTTAAGCGTTTTTGGGCTTTACGGTAGTGTTGAGGGATAGCAACAGTTTCACCATCAGAAGTTGTCAAGAATTCTTTTAAACCAACGTCAATACCAGCTATTAAATTTGGATTGAAATCTGGCTTAATTTCAGGAACTGTTGCATCTTCCAGAGAAAGCGTCAGGTAGAAGCCGTCAGCTTTCTTAGTAACAGAAGCCGTTTTGACCTTGAATCCGTCAGGGATAGGGCGATGTAGAACAACCTTAACTTTACCGAACATTGGTAAGTTAATCAGATTGCCTTGCAGACAACCGTCCTTTATCTGAGGATAAGTAAATGTGCGGTAACGGCTACGATGTTTAAATCTTGGTCTACCGCTGCGCTTGCCGTTATTGTCGCCTTTAAGGAATCTGTCAAATGTTACCTTGACCCGCTTAACTACATCTTGCAATACTTGAGAGTAAATCTCGGAGTACCAAGGATGAGTCTTTTTGAGTTGAGGTAACGTTTTCTTTTGACTGAAATAATCGGGATTATCTCGCAGTTCTGGAAGGTGGCAAACTAGAGGACAAGCGTTGATAGGAGAACGGTTTTGCTCATACCAGGCAAACCTATCAGCCAACAAATAATTGTACTGGCTGCACAACATTGACAGCCATCTGTCAATCTCAATGACTTGCTGTTTGGTTGGGCGTAGTTTGTACTGGTAGGCTGTCCTCACGCTGACTATCCGTTTAGTATGATTTTTTAGTATACCCCAAACAAGCGATTAAGACAGAATGAAAAATGATTTTGTTTCTAATGGCGCTCTGTAAATTAATTCTATTTCCATGATGTTTTGTGGAACGCGTAACCGTTTCAGCTTTAAAAAGATACATCGAAACTTAACTCCTATGACTGTGTTACCTGTTTTGCGGAAAGCAAAATAATCAACATCTTCTTGATTTGGCAAACGGGATTTTCCATAAAAGTAGTTTCCATTGGGTAGGCGTTGAATTGTCTGTCTGGATTGCTTCGTTGCTTCTTGCTGAGACTCTGCCAAAACTGGTAAACAGCCACCTGCTAAAATTGCCAAGCTCAACCCAAAACTAAGTAGCGATTTGCCTTTCATAAACATCGTTAATTGGATTATACTGTAAAATTTACAGTCCAGACGGCAACCCAGACCTACAGCCAGCAGCGTTAAACTCCCGCACCACCTTATCAACTTCTTGTGCATTTGCAGATAACTGTGCAAACTGTCTTGCTGCTTGCGTAACTGTAGGAGAGTTATATGGAATTTCGACGGGAATATCTGCCTGATTGTTCCTCACAGTTGCTACCCCCAGATAATCTCCTTCCTTTAAAATTACTGCTTTGTCATTAGTTCGTATGACTCCATTAGATACAGTTCCCAAACCAAAGTCAGCTGCTTGTATTCCAATATAAATAAGGCAAACCCGACCTTTTATATTTGAAGGATAAACACTTAGACCCTCTTCATATCCCGACCATTTACCCAAAAAAGGCGCAACCACTGGATCTACCCTCGACCAATCTCTCACAAAAGATTCTCTCCTTTGTTTCTCCGTTTGAGTACGCATATCTCCAACATTATTCCTACGAATCTGCTGGCGTAATTTTTCCCTCAATCTCTGTAATTCTGCCGCCGTTGGATATCGCTCAAACTGTTGTTGTGCAAAAATTTTTAAACAGCTAGCAATTAAAATTACCAAACTCAACCCAAAACTAATTAGCACTCTGCTATTGATTAATTCTCTTCTCATTGCTTATTACCACAACGCTTTGATTAATGGTAACTTAGGGTGCGTTACTAACGCACCATCGCCCGACAGTTTTGGATGCGTTATATCATCTTTGCGACGATTACCCCCTTTATGTCTCTAGGCTGTAGAGACGTTTCATGAAACGTCTCTACAATGTTTAGACCAAAAATTTAAGGGGTAATATCGAATACCTAAATGTTTGCTACAGATTGTAGAGTAGGGGCGGGTTTTGACTTTAATCTTATCGATAGGAATCAAGCTCTTTGGCTAAACCCGCCCCTACCCATTTGTATCAAGCATTTGCGTAAACGATATAACAAACCCGGATTTGGTATTACACTACGTTAACGCACCCTACAAGTAAAATTGCATAAGCATATTAAATCTAAAACTCAAGTCTCGAAAGGATTAAACCTTCCGAGACTTGAGTTTTTCTAGGAGTGCTGGATTATTGCTAGCACAATAATCTTGCCATTCCTGACCTTACTAACTTAGGAACCCAATTAGGTATCGTAAGTATTATGACCGCTGAATTTCACCTTTGCTGGTTCTGGGTTGCTGCCAATGTTACGGTCTTTCTTACCTACGTAAGGACGACCTGCGTTCACCTTTTCGGGGAATACGCCATCAGCAGGGTGCAAGTACTCGATTTCACCGTTGGGGAAAACCCGGTAAATCTTGTAGTTGTTGATTTTGAACTTGGCACGCAGTTGCTGACCGCCCAAGGCAATACACTGTTCCTTGCGGGCTAGGTATAGCAGGTTGTCACCTTGCCGCATGACAGCAGCGCCGCCAGTGGGCATTTCAAATACCTGTTCCTTGGGGCTGGTCCAGGTGATTGCGTACTTTTCTTCTACTTGCGCTTTGCTCAGTAAGCCGCCGGTGCTGCCACCGAACAAAGGTGCTTGTCCAGTCAGAGTATCTGCCATAGGTTCCTCTCTCAACTTTTTAGGGAATCCTATCATCGTGGCTGTGTCAGTCTTGCTATTCTGTCAAGAACTGTAACATCTCTTCAGCTTTGGGGGCAGAGGGGCTAGAAAAGTCACTCATTCAAAAGTCAGTAGGGGCGGGTTTTGTAAAATATTCTGTTGGTAATGAGATGTGTGGGCTAAACCCGCCCGTACAAAAGTCAAAAGAAAATTGGTCATTAGTCATTCTCCCCCACTCCCCCACTCCCCCACTCTCCCACTCCCCTCTTCCCCTAGCCCCTAGCCCTAATCCCTGTTTTGGCCGATCGCGGATTGCTTTTGGCCGATCGCTTTTGATCGCCGCTACTTCCCACAATGGGAATGGTGAAATGTAACTGACTGCCTCGATCTTTGCCAGCAGACAAGGCCCAAATCTGACCGCCCCACCCGCTGACAATCTGGCGGCAAATCGCCAGTCCCAGTCCTGTGCCGCCTGTTGTTCGTCGCAAGGCTCCTTCTTCTTGATAGAACCTGTCAAAGACGGTTTCGAGACGGTTTGGTTCGATACCGCGACCCGTATCGGCGACTGTAACTTCCAGCATTCGTGAGCCGTTAGGTTGAGCCTGGATAATTACCTCTCCATTCGGTGCTGTAAATTTGCAAGCGTTGTCTAAGAGCTTCGACAGTACCTCCACCAGCCATTCACCATCAGCGCGTACCAGAGGCAGTTTGCTTGGAACCTGGGTGGTAATCTTGGGAAATTGCTCCTTGGACAGACGGGCGCGAATACTGCTGAGAGCTAAATCGACACATTCTTGAAATTCTAGGGGTTCCGGGTGCCATTGCACTCGACCGCTTTCCAGCTGGGAGAGGGTGAGGAAATCTTGCACGAGTTTACGCATCCGTTCGGCATCTTCTAAAGCCGAGTTCAGCATTACCTGTCGCAGTTCTAGGGACATATCTGGTTCGCTGGCGAGACTTTCCAGACAAACTTGGATGGTCGATAGGGGGGTACGCAGTTCGTGACCTGTGATGGCAATCAAGTTGCTCCGGGTGCGTTCTAGGGCTTCCAGCTGCTCGTTGAGCTGTTCTAGGTTGGTGTAGGCTTCTGCTTGAATGAGGGCAACGCCGATTTGGGTTGCGATCGCTTCTACCAGTTCCAAATCATCTTCTTCCCATTCATGGGACATTGCACCGCAATGGTGCAATTCCACCATTCCCAATAATCTGCCCTTATCGAGTACGGGTACTAGCAACCAAGAGACGATACCAACGCGATCGACTAGAGCCTTTAGCGCTGGTGTATTCCTAATGCGGGAGTCTCTGTGAGTATCTGCCACGTAGATAGGTTGGCCACTTTGCACTACTTCCTTAAAGAGGGGATTCTCCTGCAAAGGCCAGCTTTGTCCTGCCACAGAGGTAACACTAGGACTTAAAAACTCGTGCAGATTTGTCGTCGCTACCTCCGTTTCTTTGCAACGATAAATCAAACACCGACAAACTTGTAGAGCCTGCCCCAATTCTTGCGCGGCTCCTTTGAGAATTTCCTGAGAATTGAGCGATTGCCTAATGGCTGAGGTAATTGAGTTCACCAAGCGCTCTTTCCGTTCCTGATCTGCGATCGATCTGTAGGCTTTTAGCAATTTGTATTGACCCGCCTGAAGGTACGTCACCAAACGCTGGGCAAAAGGGTCTGGGTCGATGTCGTGGAAACCCGATGAAATTTCCAAGAGAAACTGTGTCTGCGCCTGTTCGATTTTCTCTTCCAACTCAGGCCGATAAGCCAAAATTTTCTTAAGCAATAATTCAGCCGCTTTGCAACTCACTTGCCGATCGAAAGTCCAAACGCCTTCAAATCGGCGAGATGGATCTATATCAAAGTGCGGCTGTTCCACTGTGGGGAGTGCTGGCCCTTGCCGTTCGCGGCAAACAAGGCAGCTGGCATATTGCTGCCCGATCACCACTAAATGCCACTCCTGACTTAAGGAATCTTCAGGGTTAAATGCGATCGTCTCGTAAATGTCCGATCGGCTGACGAAATCAGTTTCCGGTGCCGCCAGCACATACACCTGATTGGTCTTTTCTGCAACCCGTCGGTAGCGGTGAGCTTCCTGACGATAAAAGCGCTCTCTTTGAAAGCTTGCAATCACCAGGGGCCGATCGGAACCCGCCAAAACTTGGTCTTCCATCGCATGAGAAAGCGCCGTTAAGGAAGACTTGAAGTACATTTGTGGCCGCAGTTGGGGCAGGTCTTGCAGCAGCTCTGCCAGCACAGATGTCTGGATGCTCATCACTCTTCCCCCGTGGAGACCCCCGCTATATCTGTACCCAGATTAGCGGTGGGAGGAAACGGGGGGCATGGTCTACGCCGCATAGTTATATCCATCCTTTTTGTGAATAGTTTTACAGTATTTGTAATTAATACCTTGTACTAATCCAGCCGCAGTTGAGATATTGAAAGAACCAGTTGACCTAATCGCTACACGCCCTAAATATTGTCCGACTTTCTTACCAGATGTAACTATTGCCTTGACAATGTCTCCAGTTTGAAAACCTTTGACAAACTTAAATATAGGAACGTACCGCTCTGGAAATCCAAATTTATCAGTTCGACACATTTGGCGAGTTCCATGTCCAGTTGCCTTGATTAATAAAGGCTTGCTGGTAATCAACTCCAGCGATTCGACTTGACCAACACAAGCTGCATCTAACCAATGAGCTTTAGCTAATCCGAAGGCGCGCCGATTAAACTTAGTCAGTCCACCTGAACCAGTTTGAACAGCTAACCCTGTTTCTTTTAGTCGATTAAATAACGCCCAACGAGTTGAATTAACTGCCGCCGCATCTTTCAAAGGACGTTTAGCTGTCGCTAATATTTGTTTCAAAATCTCCGGTTTTTTAGCTAGAAACTGCTCAATACTTTTAGTTCCCTTTTTCTGATTACATTTCTCACAGGCTAGACAAAGATTGGAAATTCTATCAGTACCACCTTTCGCTCTTGGGTGAATATGTTCAACTTGCAATGGGATATTTTCTGCACCACAATAGGCGCATTTTCTGCCCCATTTATTGAGTAAATATTCCCGCACTTCGTAGCCTCGTAACTCACCTTGTTGATACTCAATCCCGGAAATTTCGGGATTTTCTAATTGTTGTAAATCAAATCTCACCAGTTCTTGAACAATTGATTGAACCGGAGCCAACTTGATTAATCTTCTCACCCAAGTCATCGTTGTTTCCACCCGATGCTGTAATGATGGCGCTAACCATCCTGTCGGTCTTTTCCTGTTCGCAAATCTGGCTTTTCTATAGCGAGTATGGCGATTTCTTCTGTCACGACGCAGTGAACGACGGGACTCCAGACTAGCCTTGATTGCTTGTCCTCTGTGGGTTAATTCCGCGACAAATACTACTTTATTCCCTTGAATTAAGGCAATTCCTGTAGTTTTAGAACCGGGGTCTAATTTGACGGTAATTGGCTTTGGAGTTTCTGTTACTACCTTATTCAAGATGATGGTAAAAGGAAATAATCGGAATACTGCTGCCTTTTTCACTTGCAGTAATTTCCTAGCCGTGACTGGACGACAAGGGGATAAGGTCGTTTTATTGGTATCAAGCACAAAGACGTAGTTTTGTTTAGACATGGTTTTGTCTCTACTGATTGCTCGTAATGTTAGCTTTGACAATGTTAGAGGTCGGTACTTTCTCCAAGACACTGGCTTCACCCATTTACACCTGTTTAATCTTTGAGTTTTAGAGCAGCAGACTAGCTTCGCATCTGCTGGTAAGAACTTTAACGCTTGCCTCTAACGTAGCCCAGGGGCGGCTTAGTCTGGTAAACTACGGACTTCTTTCAAAGCCCCCGAAGAATCTGTACTCAGATTAGCGGCGGGTTGTTTACGGATGTGTTTTTCGGTTCAGTCTAGGCGAACTCCACTTAAAGAGCGATAAAGCCAGCTACAACCTTGACTCAACCACTCTGTGCTAGAGCTTAGCTCAGTATATCGGCATGAGTTGAGCAGATGCTGGTTATTCAAGGGTAAAGAAATAAGTCGTTGACAAAATCAGATTAAACTTGCTATCTTAAATGTAGTCATAACGAGTACGACTTTTTTGAATAGTGAAATCAACCTATATGTAGACTCTGGGGAAACAAATACTTGATTAACTTCAGTTAAGTATTTTTGCGTTTAATGAAGATCGTTCTTATATCGAAGAGAGAGCAAAATGGTCAAAATAGTTGGAATTGGCGGTAGCCTCAGACCCGAATCTTACAGCCAACAGGCTTTGAATCTGGCTGCTTTACGGGTAGAAGCACTTGGCGTCCAAGTGGAAGTTCTTGATTTACGGGAAATGAATTTGCCGTTCTGCAACGGGGAAGATGAATACCCCGACTACCCAGATGTGGAACGATTGCGAAATGCTGTTAAACAAGCAGATGGCTTAATTTTGGCCACGCCGGAGTATCACGGCAGTCTCAGCGGCGTGTTGAAAAATGCTTTGGATTTGATGAGTTTCGAGCAATTGAGCGACAAAGTTGCTGGTTTAATTAGTGTCTTGGGCGGTCAGTCTAATAGCAACGCTCTCAACGACCTGCGGGTGATTCTCCGATGGGTGCATGGTTGGGTAATTCCAGAACAAATTGCGATCGGTCAAGTTTGGAAAGCTTTTGGCCCGGACGGCAAGCTGTTGGATGAAAAACTATCTCAGCGTTTCGATCAATTTGCACAAAGTTTAGTCGAAAGTACCCGCAAACTCCGAAGCGCTGCTTAAGTTTTGAGTGATTCGCAACTAATTAAACGTAAAACTGCCAGGCTTTTAGAAACCGGGTTTCTTGGAGAAACCCGGTTTCTGGGAGTTCAGTTTATTTACGCCCACCTACTTATCAGAATTTATTCAAATCCCTTAATGATGGTGATGATGGTCGTCATGGTGATGGTCGTCATGATGATGACCGTGATGATGCGTCGCCAGATGTAGATTAACAGCTAATGCTTGTTCTGATAACAAAGCTTCAATTTGGGGATTCGCCCACTCGGCTGCCATCTTTAAGAAATCGGGATGGTCATTGACGCAAGCCATTTGCACGTAGTTCACATCCGAATGTTGCTTCTCTAAAGCATGAATGATATGGTCTACATCCAGCAGAGTTTCGTGATTTTCTGTGGCAAAACCAATGGGCATAAACACAATAGCTTTGACACCCAGTTCGATTAAGTTTTGGGCTGCTTGCTTGGCATCAGGTTGCGTCCATTCAATTAACGGCGTGTCGTGGTTGAGCCAACCTACTGAAATAAGTGGATAGCGGTTAATTAGCTTGTCGCGCACTAAGTCGTAAAGTGCCTGACTTTCGGTAATGCCAGAGGTAAATCCTTTGGCTTTGTGGGGGCAACCGTGATTCATTAATACGATGCCGATTTGAGATGGCAGGTAAGCTTCGGCTAGTTCTATGGCTATTTTTTCTTCTACGAGACGAGCCATTAAATCGATGTAGGCAGGTTCGTTGTAGAAAGAGGGGATGTAGCGCTGACCTTTTACCCAATGTTCGTCGCTGTCAACTAGATTGGTAAGGGCTTTGTTTACTTGCTCGACGGCAATGCCACTGGTGAAGATAGAGTCTACAACTAGCAGAGGATAAATTAGGAGTTTGTCAAATCCCTGGGCTTTGATTTCAGTTAAGACTTGTTCGGGGAGGAAGGGAGCGCAGAAGTTGAAGGCTTTGAAGACTTGAATGCGATCGCCCCATTTTTCTTCCAAACACTTTTCAATCCCAGCTCGTTGCTTTTCAAAGATAGCATTGTGCGGTGAAATGAAGTCGTGGTGCTGATGGCCCCACTCATGGCGATCGAACATCGCCAGAATTTTGGCTAGCGGCGGATAAATCCAGGTTGGCACAGGGGCAAACTTCGCCGTCAGTAAATTCAGCGCTTGTTCGTTGTAGTTGGCGAAGTCTTCGTAACTCTCCACTTCTCCATAACCCATTAGCAATACGGCAACTCGGTCTTTGCTGCCAGAGTGTGGTAGAGTTTTTTGTTCTATTTTTTCAGGGGTGGCAACCACGTTGCATTCCTCCAGGAGATGTCATCATCAGAGTGGCGATCTGGGGCATCCCATTGTCTTGAGGCTTAAATCGCCTCAAAGCGCCACTCCTTTTTCATAGGTTAACATCCCCTGGGGGGGCATTATGGGATTTTAGGTTTTAGATTTTAGATTGGCGTTGTAAACCGCTGATTTTTGGATGAGCATGATGAGCGTGATTATTTGCCCTGGGATTCACGAGCCAGAACTGACGGAGAGCTTTCTGGAGGGATTGGGGTGGTCAGCGTCGGATAAGTTAACAAATGCTAGTAAATTGGAAAATATACTTATTTTTCCAGCCCAAGACTATCCAGCATACTCAGCCTTTCACATATTGCAATTTTTGGGAGACTGTGGTGTAAATCCTCTCGATCGAGACAAATCGCCCACGCCGCTGGTGTTTATTAGCTTTAGTGCCGGTGTTGTAGGTGCCATTGGAGCGGCTTGGGCGTGGCAGATCTTAGGAGGAAATGTCAAAGCATTTATCGCTATAGATGGCTGGGGTGTACCCTTGGGGGGTAACTTTCCCATCAATCGGCTTAGTCACGATCGTTTTACCCACTGGAGTTCTGCTCTACTCTTAAGTGGGGAGGACAATTTCTATGCCGAGCCGCCAGTGGCGCATTTGGAACTTTGGCGATCGCCCCAAACAACTCAAGGCTGGTGGGTAAACTCAAAATGTGGTAAATCCGAACAGCGATCGCGTCTCACTGCTGCCCAATTTTTGACTATGCTGTTAGAGAAAACCAGGTAACTTGGTGTTAGTCAATAGCTATTATTACCTTTCCTATGTTTCCAACTGACCCTTCCATTGCTTCTAGTAACGGGTTTCGGGCTCTACTAAAAAATGGCCCATTTATGGCGCTTTGGATTGGGCAGCTGGTGTCCCAGATAGCGGATAAAATTTTCTTTATTTTGCTGATTGCTCTAGTAGCAGAGTATCAAGCAGAGGCAGCGCCCGGTTTTGCCAATTCCATGCGATCGGCGGCGATGGTAGCCTTCACCCTACCAGCGATTCTATTTGGATCGGGTGCGGGGATTTTTGTAGACCGCTTCTCCAAAAAGCAAACCATGATCGCCAGCAATGTGATTCGAGAGCTATTAATTATAGCGCTGGCGTTGGCACACGATCAATTTTTTATCTTGTTGTCGATTACGTTTTTAATCTCAACAGTAACCCAATTTTTTGCCCCAGCAGAGCAAGCAGCAATTCCCCTGGTGGTGAAAAACGAGGAATTAATCTCCGCTAATGCCATGTTCACCGCATCAATGATGGGTGCTTTGATTGTAGGTATGATTATTGGCAGCCCCCTGTTGCACTTAGCCAGTCGGTGGTGGGGAGATTATGGGCCTGAGATTTTGGTAGGCGGGTTATACTTGCTCTCAGCATTTATCATTCGCTTCATGCGAACCAAAGAAACTAGGCGGATTATCGATAAAAAAATTGCTATACATCCATTGACTGACTTGAAGGCGGGTTTGCGCTATCTGAAGCAAAACCGTTTGGTGAGTAATGCTATGTTACAGTTGACGATTCTGTACTCAGTGTTTGCGGCTTTAACGGTGTTGGCGATCGAACTGGCACAGGAAATCGGTCTTAATGGGCCTGGTGAATTTAGCTTTCTGTTGGGTGCAGCTGGGGTGGGGATGGTTTTCGGTGCTGGCATTTTGGGGTATTTTGGCGATCGCCTGCATAACAAGCCGTTACCTTTGCTAGGTTTTTTAATGATGAGCTTTGTTTTAGCCATGTTTACCTTGACCACCAAAACTTGGCTGGGATTGGGGCTTAGCATATTCTTGGGTGTGGGAGCTGCTTTTATAGGTGTGCCTATGCAAACTGTGATTCAAAGGCAAACACCTGAACATATGCGCGGTACGGTGTTTGGTTTTGAGAATAATGCCGTCAACATTGCCCTGAGTCTGCCACTAGCGATCGCAGGGCCGCTCACCGATGCCGTTGGCAACGCCCTGGGTTCGGATGACGCCGGTTTGCGGGTCGTTCTCTTGGGTATGAGCATAGTAGTCAGCGCATCTGGTGTCTGGGCGTGGCGCAATACCCGCGACGTATTGCAAGATGTGATTTAGCTATATTACAAACACGCATACCTCAATTTTTCTTTGTCTGAATTCGTATCACAATAGAATTGTGATACGAAATACTAAAGTAGTATTAAATACAATTTCTAAATCCAATAGACCTACCCAATTTGGAGGTGCCCTCTCCGTGTCTTCCCAAACCCTGTCTCCAAGAGAATCTAGTAATAGTGGTGAAGTTTCTTCACCCATACAAACTGTCAGGCGTGCAACTGGTGGTTTCGCCTTAATTGACAGTCTGAAACGCCACGGCGTCAAGCATATTTTTGGCTATCCCGGCGGTGCGATTCTGCCACTCTACGACGAGCTGTACCGGGCAGAAGCTGCCGGTGGCATACAGCATATTCTGGTCAGACACGAGCAAGGAGCCGCCCACGCAGCAGATGGCTATGCCCGCGCTACTGGTCAGGTGGGGGTTTGTTTTGCTACTTCTGGCCCTGGAGCGACTAACCTGGTAACGGGCATTGCTACGGCTCACATGGACTCGATTCCGATGGTGATCGTTACTGGGCAAGTGAGTCGCGCCGCCATTGGGACTGATGCTTTTCAGGAAACGGATATATATGGAATTACGCTGCCGATCGTTAAGCACTCTTATGTGGTGCGCGACCCCAGAGATATGGCGCGAATTGTCGCAGAGGCATTCCACATTGCCAGTACGGGGCGTCCGGGGCCTGTTTTAATTGATGTTCCCAAAGATGTGGGTTTGGAAGAATTTGATTATGTGCCGGTAGATCCCGGTTCGGTGAAGATATCGGGATACCGTCCGACGGTGAAGGGTAATCCTCGTCAGACTAGCCAAGCGGTGCATTTGATTCGGGAAGCGCGGCGACCTTTGCTATATGTGGGAGGGGGTGCGATCGCATCTGGTGCCCATACGGAAATTCTGGAATTGGCAGAACGTTTCCAGATCCCGGTGACGACAACGCTGATGGGTAAGGGTACTTTTGACGAAAACCACCCGTTAGCTTTGGGGATGTTGGGGATGCACGGCACGGCTTATGCTAACTTTGCCGTGAGCGAGTGCGATTTGCTGATTGCGGTGGGTGCCCGTTTTGATGACCGGGTGACTGGCAAGTTGGATGAGTTTGCTTCCCGCGCTAAGGTGATCCACATTGATATTGACCCCGCTGAAGTCGGCAAAAACCGATCGCCAGAAGTGCCGATTGTGGGCGATGTGCGCCAGGTGCTGATTGATATGCTGCGCCGATGTCACGAAACGGGAGTTTGTGGGAATCCACATCAAACTAAAGATTGGTTGGAGAAGATCGATCGCTGGCGCGAAGATTATCCTTTAGTCGCACCTCAATATCCCGATGTGCTATCGCCGCAAGAAGTTATTGCCGAGTTGGGACGGCAAGCGCCGAATGCTTACTACACCACCGATGTCGGTCAGCACCAAATGTGGTCGGCACAATTCCTCAAAACCGGGCCGCGTCGCTGGATTTCCAGTGCTGGGTTAGGCACTATGGGTTATGGGATGCCAGCAGCAATGGGTGCCAAGATGGCGCTGCCAGATGAAGAGGTGATTTGCGTTGCTGGTGATGCCAGTATCCAAATGAATATTCAGGAACTGGGAACATTATCACAGTATGGCATAAATGTCAAGACGGTGATTGTGAATAATGGCTGGCAGGGAATGGTGCGCCAGTGGCAGCAAGCTTTCTATCAGGATCGCTACTCGTCATCCAATATGGAAGTTGGGATGCCGGATTTTGTGAAGCTGGCGGATGCTTATGGCATCAAGGGAATGGTGGTTAGCAGTCGGGATGAGTTGAAGAATGCTATTGCCGAAATGCTAGCGCACAATGGCCCCGTGTTGATGGATGTGCGTGTGAAACGGGATGAAAACTGTTATCCAATGGTAGCACCCGGTAAGAGCAATGCACAAATGATTGGTTTGCCACAACGTAGCAAACTGGAACCTACAGAGTTACTTTACTGTAGCAATTGCGGTGCTAAAAATGTGGGTACCAACAATTTCTGTCCTGAATGCGGCACGAAATTGTAGATTAATAGGGGTTAATTGATTAATAGTAAGAGGCGCGAATATTTGCGTCTCTTTTTTTAGCCCAAGCAATACAATTATATCGAGGTGTTTTTTGGCTTTCTATTTTATATCCGGTGTTTCTTAAGTTCTGAAAATATATTTCTAGTTGAATTGACTCCATCTAAATTAATCCACGATCTTTTCCCCATTCCAACCAGGTTTCAACAGCGCGATCGAAGTTGGATTCTGGACTTACGGGGTTTTGTCCGGTGATGGCAACCAGCGCCCAAAACCAATGATCGGGCTGGCGCTTGAGTTCGAGCAGAATTAGGGGTACAACTGGTGTCCCCATTGTGATAATTTGTTGGTAAGCAGGATGTTTTGACTTTTTGGTAATTGAGGACATCATCTGCGTTTCATTGCGCCATTTTTCTGCCAGTTCTGAAAAGGTTTTTTCTAATAACTTTTGGTTTGATAAGTCAGAGAGAGCTATTTTTTCCATTATTTATATTTTGGTAGTGATGATTATTAAATCATAGCATAATTTGAGGATATGGGGGGTGCGATCGCAATTAATTTTGGTAAGGTGCGTTGGCGTAGGCCGGTGTAGGCATTCGCCTTTCGATCAAAGCTTTGTGATAAAATTCTGACTTGTGTTGGTAAGATAACTAGAGTCAAAATAAAAACAAAAAACTTATGGAACCCACCGAAGCACAGTATCTAATAATTAATGCTTTGGAAACGCTTGAATTACTTGAGTATCGGCTGTATGATGAAGATACGGGGTTTTGGCGAATTTACACTCCCAGTCCTATTTTACCAGTTGCCATCGTCTTGCAAAATGGTGAAATTGTCCCTCTTAGCTGGATATCATAATTATGAGAGAGCCAACGGAATTAGAAAAAAAACAACTAGCAAGAGTTCTAGAACTAACTGCGATAGCTCGTCAGCGATATTTGGATGCTGGCGGCGATCCAAGGCGTTGTCCAAGCGGTCGCAAAGGTGATGACTACATGACTGATGAAGAGCGACAAGAATCCCTAGAGTTAACAAGAGCTATTTTTGCTGTTCGCATCATTGGTGATGAAGTTCACTGTCAAGGGCGAGTGTGGAAGATACCTGCTGTTTCTGCTAAACAGAAGAGTGAGATTGTGTCTTAGAGTGAAGTGCGATCGCACTTAATTTGGGTAAGGTGCGATCGCCTATTGGCTAAAAGGTTTGATGCAGAATCGAGAGGGTGTAATATTGGGAGACTAGCAACTTGCTAATTCCTAAACTTTAACCGCAGTTTTACCAACAATATTTTCAGTTTCTTTAGTATGCTTTTTAGCAAAACGAGAGCGCTTGGTTGCTAATAACATAGTTAGAAGTGCTGCTAGTCCGCCAATTTGAGATGGTTCTGGAACTGAGGTAGCAATGCCTTCATCCGAGATATTGCTAAAATCATCCTCAGAAACGCTAGAAAATCCGTCATCCGAAATATTGCTAAAATTATCGTCAGAAATACTGGAAAATTCGTCATCCGAGACGGGAATAAAATCATCGTCAGAAACACTGGAAAATCCGTCATCAGAGGCATTGTTAAAGCCATAATTAGAAGCACTACCGACGCTGCTAGGGCTAAAAAGGGAACTACGACTACGACCTATCTTTGTTATGGTGGCAATACTTGTGAAATTTATGGAAGATTTAGCCTCAGCAAAACCAAAACCATAAGTCCAAGCAACTCCCTGAGTTTGCGCTCCCACGCGAAATGCCCGGGTGCTAGCACCGTTAAAATCGAAATAACTAGATGAAGAGTGCCAATCCCAGTCAGATGATGTTGATGCAATAGCACTAGCTAAGTTAACTCTGGTAACAGGAGTGCCACTACGTGGGGCAAGACCACTGGCAGCATTAGCACCGGCAAAACCAGCAGCTTTTACTGATGCAAATACATCGCCTGTTAAACTATATTTAATCCTGTACTTTCCACCCTGATCACCCTTAAATTCAAACGCTTGAAATATATTTCGCCAGTCTACTCGTCCTGCTGTACTAACGCCTAGTATAGTGCTGGCTCTATAGCTTTGAGTACAAGAGAGTTTCATCGTCCAGCCTTGAAGAGAAGGAGTACAGCTAGCGTTAACACTACTGGTATTCTGTTTTGCAAGGCCAATAACGTCTCCAATTAGTTTGAGGCTGGCCGCAGATGCACTACTTGACATAACAGGAATCAAAATGACCGAAGTAGTTAAGCCAACAATGCTTTTAGACAAAGTTTTAGAAAATTTAAGCATTATATCCTCCTGATAAGACTCATATAGAGCAAAAAGTTTATGACCTTTAAAGGTAGGTTCTGTTGCCAAGTATGCGGTACAATAGAAGCCTTGTCCAGTCGGGAAAAGTCAGATTTCGTAGGAAGTTTTTCAATACAACAGGTCGGAAAAAGTCGGAAAAAGTTGCCAAAGTCGGAAAAAGTCGGATTATAATAGTGAAAATACCGACATCTACCTAACCAATGGACGTTAAAGAAGTGCTAAAAATAGCCAATCGCCTAATTTTCACCAAAACAGGGGAACACTTAGACGATCTGCAAGAAGCTGTCTTAAGGGGAACGGTGCAAGGTCAGAAATACTCGAAAATAGCAGAAGACTTCCACTGTAGCGAGGGACACATTAAAGATGCTGCTTCTGAACTATGGAAGATACTCTCAGAGGTAGTAGGAGAAGATGTCAGTAAATCAAATTTTCGCTCTACAATGGAGAGGTGTCGGTTCTCCATCGTTTCATCAAATTTCGCGCAAGACTTTGCACAAATTAATAACGTCAACCTTTGTGCAAAACCTTTGCAACCTCCAGAAGTCGCACAAGATCGATCGGGCCAAGTTAAAAACCCAGTTTCTCCAAGAAACCGGGTTTCTGTAGATGATGCACCCGATATCGGCAATTTCTACGATCGCACAAAAGAACTAACTATCCTCGAAAAATGGATAGTGCAAGAACGCTGTCGCCTAGTCGCACTTTTAGGGATAAGCGGTATTGGCAAAACTGCACTAGCCGTCCAGCTAGTAGAACAAATTAAAGATAAATTTGAATATGTAATTTGGCAAAGTCTCTGCTACAAACCACCCCTAGCACAAATTCAGAAAACCTTAATCCAATTCATCTCTAACCAACAGGAAATAGAGTTAGCAGTTAGCGCCGAAGGTAGACTATCGCAGTTAATAGAGTATTTGCGAAAACACCGCTGTTTAGTCATACTCGATGATGTCCATTCAGTTTTCAGCAACGGACAACTAGCTGGTTGCTACGAACCTGGATATCAAGATTATGGCTTATTCTTCAGACGAATAGGAGAATTATACCATAATAGTTGCTTAGTGCTGACCAGTTGGGATAAACCGAGAGAAATTGTTGCCTTAGAAGGAGAAAATAAACCAGTTCGTTCCTTGCAATTGGATGGTTTGGATATGGCATCAGCAAGGGAAATTCTGAGAGAGAAAGGTTTAGCTGAAGAGGAAAAATGGGATGACCTAATTAAACACTATCAAGGCAATCCTTTATGGTTAAAGATAATTGCGACAATGATTCAAGATTTATTTGGTGGCAGTGTTTCCGAATTGATTAAATATGATACAATACTTTTAAATGAGGATTTGAAAGATATATTAAATCAGCAGTTTAATGGCTTATCGGAATTGGAAAAACAGGTGATGTCCGTTTTGGCAAAGGAAACTGAGTTTGTTTCTATTTCAAAATTGCTAGAACATATAGAATTAGCGCCAGCCGAGTTATTTAATGCTATGCAATCTTTGGGACGGCGTTCGTTGATTGGAAAAGTAAAACAAAGTAATCAAACCCTTTTCAACCTTCAACCTGTGGTGCGAGAATATGTGAAAACAGAGATATTGCATTAGCCTCATCACCCGCATGGGGTTTAAACCCCATGCTAATAGCGAAAGTCGTCTAAAGACGACTGGATTCATTCATGATTTCAGTCCACTTAAGTGGACTTCAGCTATTAGCCTGGGGTTTGAACCCCAGGCGAGTGTAGACACCACCGAATGATTCTCGAACTGAACAAGTAGTATTTTAGAGAACAACCAGCGATAATATTAATAAATGCTGTCAAGGAGAATCTCAATGGTAACTACCACAGAAGTCTCAAATGTATCAAAAGTCTTTACACTAGAAGACTATATGCTCAATCCCCCCGATAATACGGAATGGGTGGATGGAGAATTAGTGGAGAAAAATGGCATGACAGCAAAGCATAGTCGGACTCAAGCTAGACTCTCTTATTTCTGGAGACATTATATGATTTCTAGCAATCAGGGTGGAGAAATTTACACTGAAGTATCTTGTCGCACAGTGGGACGAGGGCGTTGTCCTGATGTTGCCTATTTGACACCGGACTTACTTAGGCAATTTGGCGACGACTTTACCATATTACCTCAAAGTTTCCCACTAATTGCTGAAATTATCTCTCCTACCGATCGCGCTGAAGAAGTATTTACCAAAGTAAGAGAGTATTTAGAATCAGGTTGTCAGGAAATATGGCTAATATTTCCTGAAAGTCAGTGGGTGTTGGTAATTACCCAACAACAGCAAAAATTGTTTAATTTAGGTGATGTAGTTAGCACTCAAATCATGCTACCTGGTTTTAGTGTAGCAGTTGATGAATTGTTGGCTTAAGCGCTCGGTGATATTCAGGTTATTGAAATGCCAAAGTTCAAAGCGCCTTAAGTTGTTGTCCACCAGTCTAATTTTGAGTGGTTGATCTTCTTCGGAATGTCTAATAGGTACGTTGTTGCGCTTTAGCGCTAAAAGAGCGCTAAAGCGCAACAACGTACCTGCTGATAACTAGCAACTTACTACTAAACTTTGCGATCGAGCCGAATAGCCTGTTCCAAAGCCGCTTTCTCTCTAGCCCTCCGCGCATAAGGCTGTAATTTCCTGACATCCCAACCGCTAATAATACTCAAATCCTCCAAATTCATTCCTTTCATCAACATTTCAACACACCAAGTTTGTCGCGCTTGCTCGATCGCAGGTGGTTGACCTTCAGGAGTCAGCATTGCCTCTGTTATTACCTGCCATCTGGCGCGTAAATCCTCCTCTGACATCGGTTTTCCAACATCATTTAAAAACAAAGCCAACTGGTCATCTTTACGGCTTTTTAGCCATTGAGTTAAGGGATTGCGAACATAAGAACCATAGCGTTTTCCCATAATCCATTGATTGACTGGAACTTGTCGAACTACACCATAACTCACCTGCAACAAATGCTGCTCATTCTCGCTAATTTGGTGCGATCGCTCTAAACTAACAACTTCCACCAGAGACAAACCAGCACCAAACAACACATACGCCAAAGCATAATCTTGCACTGCCAATTTCTTGGCACGTTCCAGAATAAAATTAACTAAAGAAGCTGGTAAATCTGCTACCTTTTCCGTTGCTACTTCTGCTACCTGAATCGCAGAACTTCCAACATATTTATCTACATTTGATACAACTCCATGTAAAAACAAATCTACCAAATTATCTAAAAAATCTTCTCTATCTTCCCAAAGTTCGTGAAACTCGCTGGTAAACTCAATCACCACATATCCCAACAACATCCCATTGAGCAAACTTGCTAATTTTTCCGGCGGAAAATGAGTGTGCAACTGTCCGCCAGCCATCACAGTTGCTAAATATTCCGCAACATAGCGATTAGCCTGCGTTAAGCCGCGTCCCAACGCCTGACGATTAGCGACTGGATATTGTCCCGCCTCCCCCACCACCGATCGCACAAACTCAGGTACACCCTCCAGCGCCTGCAAGCGACCCCTAGCATAGTCTTTCAAAGCCTGCTCAATGCTGCTCGTCTGATTCGCTTGCTCGACTAAGGATTCACCCAAAGCGGTAAACACGGCAGAATCCTCAATCACAGCCAAAAGCAACCCGTGCTTGTTCCCAAAATGCCGGAATAGCGTTACCTCATTGACTTGTGCTAATTCTGCAATCTGCCGAGTCGTCGTCTCAGTTACTCCCTGAGAGGCAAATAACTCAAGCGCTGCGTCAATCAAACGCTGTCTAGTTGAACTTCGTGCAGAGGACATAGGTGAAAATTGTAAGTGGTACTTGCATTTAAACCGAAACCTTGTTAAGCTAAAAGATGTAAGTAGCACTTGCATCTGCTTTCTCTACTGTAGCTGGCTTCTGGCGACAGTTTGAGACATTCACAGATATATATAGGAAAAATTCATGACAATTCAATCAACTGCTCCTAAGCATAAATCAACTCTTACTCTCGACTGGATAAGTGTGGCATTTTTTGCTGCCGTTCATGGTTTAGCTTTGTTAGCTCCCTGGTTTTTTTCTTGGTCAGCTTTGGGGGTAATGATATTCCTCCATTGGTTATTTGGCAGTATAGGTATCTGTTTAGGATATCACCGACTTTTAACTCACCGTAGTTTTCAAGTGCCAAAATGGTTGGAATATGTAATTACTACTATAGGTACGTTTGCCCTTCAAGGTGGGCCGATATTTTGGGTAGCAGGACATCGTTTGCATCATGCACATACAGAGGATTTCGATAAAGATCCATACTCTGCTAAACGAGGATTTTGGTGGAGTCACTGTCTTTGGCTAATTTACCCACAGGATGATTTTTTCAACTACGAAGCTTATAAAAGATTTGCACCTGATTTAGACCGCGACCCCTATTACCGTTGGCTAAATCGCAACTTTTTACTGCTTCAAATTCCCTTGGGATTATTGTTATATGCTTTGGGTGGATGGTCTTTTGTAATCTATGGAATGTTCTTGCGATCGGTCCTACTCTGGCACAGCACTTGGCTGATTAATTCTGCCACGCACCTACGGGGTTATCGTAATTTTCAATTAGATGATGGCTCTCGGAATCTTTGGTGGGCGGCGATTTTAACTTATGGAGAAGGTTGGCACAATAATCATCATGCTCATCCAAATGTAGCAAAAGCGGGACTGCGTTGGTGGGAAATTGATGTGACTTGGTGGGCGATTCAAACTCTCAAGACTGTTGGTTTAGCTAAAAAGGTTGTGATGCCTGTTAGTTAAGTTTAGCTTAAAGGTGAACAATTGTAGAAAATAAACCCGGTTTCTTCAAGAAACCGGGTTTTTGGTCTAAACTTCGCCCAGATCTAAAATTCCAGATTACAATTATATGGGAAGTTTAGATAAAATAACTCAAGTTGCTAGTTATAAGATTGGGGCTGCTCTTTGGTACGTTGTTGCGCTTTAGCGCTCTTATCCCAGTTGTAATAAGAGCGCTAAAGCGCAACAACATACCCTGATGCCAGTAACTAGCAACTTGCGTTAATAGTTTGAGGTAACAAAATGCCTTCTCCATTTCCAGGAATGAACCCCTATTTAGAAGATCCTGAATTGTGGTCAGAAGTTCATCATCGGTTGATTACTGCGATCGCGATCGCCATAGCACCCGATCTCCGGCCCAAATATCGAGTCGCCATTGAGAAGCGTACCTATTTGAGCGACATCGAAAATAGCGTTTTGGTGGGAATTCCAGACGTGGCGGTATACGCTAAACGTTCGACTGCTAATCAACCGCGATCGACTGTTGCGCTTGCTTCTCGCACGGAAGCAATTTCAGTGACGATACCGCTACCGGAAGAAGTCAGAGAAAGCTATTTAGCAATTAAAGAAGGGGAAACGGGTGCAGTTATTACTGTTGTGGAAATCATTTCTCCTAAAAACAAACGTTCTAAAGAAGGACGAAAAGCTTATGAGAAGAAACGACAGCAAGTTTTAGCAAGCAGTACTAACTTAGTAGAAATTGACTTGCTAAGAAGCGGAAAACCAATGCGAATTATCGAGAAAATTGAGTCAGATTATCGCATATTAATTAGCCGAGGCGATCGCCGTCCCAGAGCAAGTTTGTATGCTTTTAGCGTGCGGGATGAAATTCCCGCATTTCCTTTACCTTTGGAGTCAGGCGATACCGAACCATTGGTAGAGTTACAACCCTTATTAAACGAGATTTACGACCAAGCATCATTTGATATGGCAATAGATTACGATCGAGAACCTGTACCAAAACTAAAACCAGAAGATGTAGCTTGGGCGGATGAGTTGTTGCGAACCGAAGGACTGCGCGGTACAGTTGACTAAATGGGGATTACTGTCGCTCATCTTAAGTGGAATTGAGTCATGGATACAAAACCGATCGCATCTTTACAGACAACCTCCATTCTCTACGACAAAGATTTCTATGCTTGGACGCAGGAACAAGCAAAACTGCTGCAAGCAGGAGGATGGGAATCTCTGGATATTGTCAATTTGGTTGAGGAAATAGAGTCTTTGGGAAAGCAAGTACGTCAGGAATTAAGAAATCGATTGGGTGTTCTACTCGGTCATTTGCTCAAATGGCAATTTCAGCCGAATAAACGATCTAAAAGCTGGTTTTTCACATTGCGCGAACAACGTCGCGAGGTTCGCTATATTTTAGATGAAAATCCTAGTTTGAAACTATATCTTCCAGAAGCGTTGCAGAAAGCATATCGGGCTGCGATCGATCTAGCTGCAAGGGAAACATCTCTCACTGACGAAGACTTTCCGGCTGAGTGTCCTTACTCCATTGAGCAAGTTCTAGATGCTACTTTTTTCCCAGGAGAATCAATTGAATCGGGTCGTAACTGGGTGGTAGAAAATTGAAATGCAAAGCCTCAGTTTATAGTTACCACATAAAGTATAGCTAGGGGCTCTGAACCAGTCCAGATGAAAAAACAGGAGATTTTTGCCTTATGTCCGAACTACAGCCAAACCTTGCTCCGATATTCAGCAGCTTTGCCGACTGGTGTTTGCACAAAGATAGTCTTTCAAAAGAGGCGAGGCACACGGTTGAGGCGCTGTTAAAGTATGCTAGGACTTCTGACTGCAATGAAGCCGATCGGATACTTACCAACCTGATACCATTTCTCCAAAATCATGCAACAGTAGCCGAAGTAGGATGATTGTATGAAGTTAACCTAACGATGTAGATTGTAGCAAAACTTTGGAGAAATGGTATGACTTCCCTGTATCTCTCCTCTAATCAAATAAAAGACCTGAGTGGACTCTCTACCCTTACCAACCTGACTTCCCTGTATCTCGACAACAATCAAATAAAAGACCTGAGTGGAATCTCTACCCTTACCAACCTGACTTCCCTGTCTCTCGACAACAATCAAATAAAAGACCTGAGTCCATTGCGATCGCTTAGCCATCTAAAGTCTGCGTTTGTCTACGGTGTTCGGTTGCCCAAAAAATATTTTTCGCATCAGCACCAATGGCAGGCAAAATGGCTCTTGGAAGAAGACAACGCTGAATTGAGGCGATTGCTGATCCAAAAAATTGGTTACGATCGCATTTGCCAGGAATTACAAGCGACTGAGTTAGATACTTGGCGAGAATATACTTTATTAAAAATCGATATCTTCGACGATTGGGATCGGAAAGGTAATCAACATCCAACTTATCTATTAAAAATGACCTGTCCTAGCACCGGATACATTCACGCCTTGCGAGTACCACCAAACATTAACTCAGCGCGTGAAGCAGTTCGCTGGGTAAATTGGGGAATCGATCCAGAAGAATTTGCAGTGGAAACATGATATGAAATAACCTCCCAAGAGCAAAACCAAAGCCAAAATCTAGGTATAGCAACCGCCAAGGCGACTCTTGGCAGTAGGGGCGAAGCATTCGGGTAGTAAATCTTCGGTTTTAACCAATAAATTATATGCCCCTAGCCCCTAGCCCCTAGC
>CASBRD010000454.1 GCA_949128025.1 Oscillatoriales cyanobacterium PMM_0008
GGGGGTGAGGTCAATCTTTACACCCCCTCTCCGTCAACGGAGAGGGGGACGGGGGGTGAGGTTCATCATTCATCATTCATTATGATTCCCACTGGCGGTTCATCGGGTCAGATTCGCTTTACCATTCATACCTGGTCAACATTGACAGCATCAGTGCAAGGATTTACCCAATATTTCCATCTAGATCGAGTAAATTCTTTTTGCGTCTTACCCCTGTATCATGTCAGCGGTTTGATGCAATTTATGCGATCGTTTATCACTGGAGGAAAACTGGCAATACTATCATTTAAACCACTAGAAAATGTTCAAAAATGCCATATCGAAACAGCAGATTTTTTCATATCTCTAGTGCCAACCCAACTCGAACGTCTGTTGAATCATTACCCAACATGGTTGTCCCGCTTTCAGACAGTTCTCTTAGGAGGTGCGCCAGCTTGGCAGGAACTTCTCGAACAGGCGAAACACCACCACATTCCCTTAGCACTCACCTACGGTATGACAGAAACTGCCTCGCAGATTGTCACCCTTAAACCGGAGGATTTTCTCAATGGAAATAATAGTTGCGGACAGGTTTTACCCCATGCTAAGGTAACGATTTGCACTCCCGATGGGGAGATATTAGGTGGAAACGAAACTGGCATTATTACGATCAAAGCTAATTCTTTAGCGCTTGGTTATTATCCCGATTCTTTATTTACCAGCAGTCCTTTGTCATTGGAAAAAGATAATCTAAAAAAGATAATATTTCAAACAGATGACCTGGGATTTTTTGACGATCGCGGTTATTTAAACATTGTAGGTCGTAGCAGCAACAAAATCATCACTGGCGGCGAAAATGTCTTCCCATCTGAAGTAGAAGCAGCGATTCGATCGACTAACTTGGTTAGCGATGTCTGCGTCATTGGTTTACCCGATCGACATTGGGGTCAAGCGGTAACTGCTGTTTATGTTCCCAGCAATCCAGAAGTTAATATCGATACGCTACAAACCGCATTAGAGGAGAAATTAAGTAAATTCAAGCGCCCTAAATATTGGGTGTCTGTTGAAAATTTCCCCCGCAACACTCAAGATAAAGTTAACCGCGAAAAAATCCAAGAAATTGCTATGTTGTGGCATCAGCATCACTCCAATCGTGCAACCAATCAATAATATCTTTTGGCAATTCTTTTCGGCTTCTACTAATTGAGTCAATACAGACGTGCCTGGTAAGTGCTTTCGCAAGTAGCTGCCGATCTGTTGCAAAAACTTTATAGACAATTTCAAATTTATTGCTGGTCAAATATTGAGGCAATAAAAATATAATTATCTGATCGCCGCAAAACATAGGACTAAGAAAATCTACGCTGGCATGAACTATGGGAATAGCAACCGCTGAACTACTGAAAAATGACTTAAGATTAATGCCAGATTTAACCAGTGATTCTTCGTATGCTTCGTGACACATTGCTAAAACGTTACCGAAATAGACGACGCCTGCTGCATCGGTATCTTGAAAGCGAATTGTACGAGTGTAAGAAAAAGGCATATGTCAGGTTCTTGTCTGCTAAATTGCTGATATAATCGTTATACAACCTTAATCAGCTTCATCGCTATGACTACCTCAACTACTACAGGTATCCAAAGCGTCCTCACCACAGCTTTTTATCAGTGGAAACCCGCTACCTGGGAAGATTACTTAGCCTATCGTGACGCCGAAACCGCAGAGAGAGTCAGGCTGTTTTTTCATCAGGATCGTCTTTTAATTGATATGGGTTCAGAAGGAATTAATCACGCTACCGTTAGTGACTTGTTCACTGCGCTATTTTTCATCTGGTTCAGTCGCTTTCCCGATCGAACGGCGGCTTCTTTCGGACGTTGTTTGCTTGAGAAAGTAAAGACACAAGCTGCCGCACCAGATTTAGTATTGTACATCGGTGAAGGAGTTCCACAGTGGCAATCAGGGGAACGGCGTCGGATTGATTTGGATAGGTGGCGAGTTCCCGATTTGGTTGGCGAAATTGCTGATACAACTCTGGCGACTGATTTGGATGAAAAGAAAAAACTTTATGCCGATTTGAGAATACCAGAATACTGGGTGATTAATATTCGAGGTAGACAGGTAATCGCATTTCGGTTACAGGAAAATGGCAAATATCAACAATGTAATGAATCTGTAGCGCTGGCAGGTTTATCGATCACTTTGCTAGAGGAAACTTTGGAACGTTTGAGTGAAGGAACTAATATTAGTGCTGCGCTTTGGTTTGCTCAACAAATTGCTAATTTGAAGGCTGAGTAGGTGTAATACTAAATTCACTTCTATCACCCTCTTTTTAAAACCAGGAGGAAGAAAGATGAAAAAAATTTGCAATTTGCTGCATTCACATACAAAATAACCCTGGTGCTTATACCAAGGCTATTTTGTAGTTTCGATCGCACAAATTTATTCAGCGAACTGGAATCTTCTAAATAAACTTCTATCCTTTGTTTTTTATCAACATGACATCTATAATCTTGACAGCCGTTTCTTCTGGTATCTCTAAAACGCGATAGAGATCGTTCAAAAGTTTTTCTTCCTCTTCGGTGACTTCGCCATCTGCTAAAACGATATCAGTTGCTACAGCAAAAGAAGTCTCTTTGAGTTCATCTGGAAGTGTAGTTATGGCGGCATTAAACAGCACTTCAATACCTTCTCGTTGCAGAATGCCCAGGAGTCGATCGATCATTTTTCTCATCACGTCGCCGGGATAGCTCCTGAACAGCTGCATCCGCGATAGAGTAGTGCTAATAGCTTGCGCTTCCGAATCAGTCATGTAACCGTCTGCGGCTACTGCAATCAGTGCGATCGCGGCAAATGCTTCCGCTGGCCCCAAAGTTGTTTGGGTTTGTTTGCGACCGCCAGTTATTTTATCGAACAAGCCCATTGGATTTTCCTCTTTCTGGAATACTGTCCTAAGTATTACTAGCACATTACTATATCCGCCAACTCTGTATCAAACATTAATTTAATCTAAAATTGCTAATTCAGCCCTGAGAAAATCCACAAATTGTCGTGCTGTCCGGCCAGAACGCCCATTATGGCGAGTCGCCCACTGTAATGCACGATACTCTAAATCTTCCGGGCCGATCGCAATTCCCGCTTGCGCTGCTAAATGCCGGACAATCGTTAAATAAGTTTTCTGATCGGCTGGTTCAAAAGTTAAAGTAAGACCAAAGCGATCGCTAAACGAAAGCTTCTCCTGAACAGTATCCCACCCATGAACTTCCTCATCGCTTGGAGTCGGTCTATCTTTAAAAAACTCTCGAATCAAATGACGCCGATTGGTAGTAGCATAAACCACCACATTTTTTGGTCGAGCCGTTACATTCCCTTCTAGCACAACTTTAAGAGCTTTAAAAGTATCATCATCTTCCTCAAACGAGAGATCGTCCACAAAAATGATAAACTTCTGGGTCACATCCCGCAACTGTTCTACAATTATCGATAAATCTTTCAGGTCAGATTTTGCCACTTCGATCAAGCGGAGATGGCGATTAGCATACTCATTCAACAAACCCTTGACCAAAGAAGATTTACCGGAACCGCGACTGCCATATAGCAACACATGAAGGGCTGGATAACCGGCTAGTAAAAATTCAGTATTTTTCACCAAAGCATCTTGCTGAAACTCATAGCCCACTAACTCATTCAGCCGTACAGAATCGGGATGGGGAATGCCCACCAACTGTCCTGATTGCCAGCGCAAAGCTCGATATTCAGCAAATATACCAGTGCCAAATTCCTGATAGTAAGCTGCTAAATCTGACAGCGCATCTGCCCAATTTTCCAGATCTTGCAGAGACGCGATCGCTTTTTCTTCTACATCAGATAGAAAACTGGCAGAAATGCGATCGCAATACCAAGCCACAGGTGCCAGCGGCAGTTGGGCTGCCTCTTGCACCAAACAGCTAAGTTCAGCACCGCTGCACTCGTAGATACTTTGCAAAGCCTGTAAATCCTGCCCCGCAGCAGCTACCAAAGCTGGAGGCAAACTCGCCAATTCGCCCCGTTGTGCTGACTGGGTAAACGGGTTATCGTCCCTGAGAATTTGACCGATCAGGTAGTCCTGCCAGCTATGATTTGTCGCCGCTAAAGCTTTGAACCAGCGTCCGTAGGCTTCTAGATAGCTCAATCCATCGGCATCCCAGCGTCGTAAAGCCTCCAGCAGATCGATGAAAGCAACACCTGGTGGCCCACTCAAAACCGATCGGTACAGCAACAGAGACGCCGCTTGGCGTTGCAGGAACAGGATAGAGTTAATAGCTTGGGCATCTAAAAAAGACATAATTCATATTTTAGAGGAATTGGAGACACAGACCGCCCTATTACCCACCCCGTCAGTTAAATTTGTCTTTCGTCAAGAATCAGTAGTTATTAAGCTGCGTAGCAGCTTAATTTTACAGTCAATTTAATGAAATTATTGTGGGATGGGCATCTTGCCCGTCCCTAACTACAATTTAGATGTGTGAGAACTTATCAAAACAAATGACTAATGACCAATGACTACTGACCAACTAATCAATAAAATACAACAGCAGTTATGATCAGCAACATAGTCAAAAGGCTCGGCCAGTAAAGCACCTTTGGTAGCAGGTTATTTTTATACTCGATCAAAGATAACTTTCTGTCACCATTTAACAGGATGGCATTCACTGCCACCAATAAAATTAAAAGATATAACACGAAGTAGAAATACTCCAAGTAAATAATTCCATTAGCAGCAATTTGTCCCCTTAGCCCTATCTGGTCAACGATGAGAACAAAGATCAAGCCTGCACAAGCCCCCACCACCTCCATGCCGCCCTGGCGACTTAGCAGCATAGTAATAAATAACAGTATGGCTACCACACTTAGGGGAATAATCCTGGCGATCAAAATGCCAATCAAACCTCTCTTATATATGATAGTGAAATACAATTCTGGATAATTTTTTAGAGATCCGGTTTCTTCTACTCCCAAATTTGTATTAAAATTAGTTAATTTATACTCAAAAAAACTACTTTCAACGACCCATGTTTCCGAAACAAATTTATCTATCAAACCTGGTTTCGTAATAGGATTTAACACCTCATATGAGCTAAAATCAGGAGTGAGGAACACCAATGTGTTTGTATTTTTTCGGTTAAACTCTTTCGGCCATATCCGTACCAATACATCGTTATAGTCAAAAGGATATTTAGTAAAATCGAAGCTTTGACGCAGGGTTCCTTCAAAATACCAACCAATTAATTCTGAGTTTTTTCCTTTATTGCGATAAACCTCCTGAATATCTAATTCATACCCTTCCGGCAGAACAAAACCACGCTCTAAACCATCATGAACCCCATTGGAATATTTCTGCCATATAAACCCAGTTACTAGCACATCGCTAGAACTGTTAAATTTGACAGTTTGAATAAAAACGCCCGTAGGAATTTGCAGCGGTGGCTTTTGTTTTAATTTTTCCGTTGTTTTAATTTCTGGGTCTAAAAACTTATCCACGTTTGTCTTGCTAAGCAGCACATTCCTGTTATCATTATAGTTGCTTTCAGACAGAACTAGATACCATATAAACCCTATTCCGGTAACGCAAAAAAAGCTAAATGCACAAGAAATACCCCACAGATTCCTGACACCGAGTTGATGACCGCGACAAACGATAATTAACAGAAAAAGTAAAAATAATACGGTTTCTAATGCGATCCGGATTAATTGAGGCCGCTTGGTATCTGAATCTACAGCACTATCGTTCTTGATGACAACTACTGCCAGCGACCATCCATTCAGCGCAATGGGTTGAACGAAAACCCAGCAAGATTCACCAGTGATATCGTCTACAAAATCTACAACGCCACTCTTACCCTCGATCGCCATCTGACCTATGGCTTCCATCTGCGGGCTTTTCCGCTCTTTTGCTATGTCAAATATGCTGGTTTGATTCCTCGCATATTGCTGTTTGGGATGGACGAGCAATACGCCTTTTTTGGAAAGCAAAAATCCGTAGCCTGATTTGCCGACATCCAGCGAGTCGATCAGAACTTTGAGTTTTCCCAAAGACGTATTGACAAAAACTACACCAGCTGGCGTTTTTTGTTTAGTTTGGGGATCGATCCGATAAAAAGCCGCATCATTTTCTGCGATGATATCTTCAGAAGCTTTGTCAAAGTAAGGCTCATTCCAATGAGTTCCTTTCATCAAAGTGATGTGATACCACT
Source organism: Oscillatoriales cyanobacterium PMM_0008 (assembly GCA_949128025.1). GTDB lineage: Bacteria > Cyanobacteriota > Cyanobacteriia > Cyanobacteriales > Aerosakkonemataceae > Argonema. The sequence goes on from CASBRD010000454.1 coordinate 6,211, forward strand.
CATTGTCTGGAGTGCGCTCGGTGTAGTCGTAATAATCTTCAACTTGTACCCGTTCAAGTTTACCTGTTTTTCTTGTATAGTATGGCCCGTACAGTTTCCGCCGGGGATTATAAGCGAAAGGTGTATAGGCAGCGCCTGCTTCCAAAAAATCTGTGTTTTGCTCTAATTCCTGTTTTGCCCTGTCTAATAGCTGCTCATCTGTTATTTTTCCCTCAGTCAAATCCCTGGCAATCGAATTGGCCGAGTCTTCAAGTTTCCGAAGCCTTTCTTCCAGCTGCTTGCTAGCCCGTAAAGTTTCGTTTTTAGCATTGTTTTTAAATGCTTCTACTCTTCTGTTTTGTTCTTGAGAGAAAGTGGAAATCTCTGCAAGTACGACTACTAAACTCAAGCCGCAGAGTATTAATGTTATTTTAAATCCCAGGCCCGATCGCGAATTTGTTTTCATTTTTTTCTTTTCAACTCTTATTTTTTTTACTTTTTGCCTGGGCTCCTACTTATCCCAGCAGACTCCTCAAGCACTCTTTTCATATTTGAACGCTTTTTTTCAGCTTAGTCAAGGCTACCTCACAACGCTTCTTCACGTTTATACTGCCCGCAGAAAGGGAGAAAGTAAAATTCAATACCTCTTTCGGCGCAAATAAATCATTATTGCTACGTAGTTGCGCTTTAGCGCTGAAGCGCAACTACGTACCAAATCCAGAAATTTTACGTTTCGTTACATACCTTGGTTTTTTATTGCCGACCTACTTACATAGTACTACTTATTAGCAAGCACAGCGGCAGCGCAGACTCTTACTAATGAACTATTGCTACTAATTTAGCAACAGATCGTCAATAAAATATAAAAGCAGTTACGATCAGCAATATATTCAGAAGAGTTGGCCAGTAAAGCAGCTTCGGGAGCAGGTTATCTTTATATTCTAAGAAACGGTTTTTTATGTCAGAGTTCACAAGTATGGCATTAACTGCGACCAGTAAAATGAAGAGATATATCACAAAGTAGAAATACTCAATGTAAATAATGCCCTTCGCGGCAATTTGTCCTCTCACCGAGATCTGGTCAAGAATGATAATAAAGATAAAGCCACCACAAGATCCCACCACCTCTATGCCGCGATTGCGACTAAGCAGCATAATAGCAAATAGCAGGATAGCTACCACACTTAGGGGAACAATTCTAGCAATCAAGATGCCAAAGAAAGCTCTCTTAAGTATGATGGTGAAATACAGTTCTGGATAATTTCTATTAACCAAAGTGCCTGGTATTCCAAAATCTGTATTGTAGTTGTTGAATTTGTACTCAAAAAAACTACTCTCTATGTCCCATGAGTCGGAAACAAAATCCGCTTCCAAACCCGGTTTGACAATAGGATTTAACACATCGTAGGCCCTGAAGTCGGGAACTAGAATCACAGTTCTGTTTAAATTCTTAAGTTGGATATCTTTAGGCCATAACCGTAGCCAGACATCATTATAGTCAAAAGGATACTTAGAAAAATTAAAGTTTTGCCGGAGGGTAGCCTCAAAATACCAACCAATCACTTCCGTCTTATTTTCTTTATAACGATAAGCCTCGTTAATTTCTACATCATATCCTTCAGGCAAGATAAAACCACGAGACAAACCATCATGCACACCATCCTGAAACTTCTGCCAGATGTAGCCAGTTACAAACACATCGTTGGCAGTGTTAAATTTGAAAGACTGAATAAAAAAGCCTGTGGGAACATAAAGCGGTGGCTTTTGTTTTAATTTTTCGGCTAATTTAGCTTGTGGTTCTAATAAATTATCCACAGTTGTCTTACTGAGCAGCAAATTCCTGTTATTTTTATAGGTCTGCTCAGAAAAAGCTATATACCATATAAACCCTATTACGGCAACGCTCAAGACGCTAGCAGTAGAGGAAATTGCCCACAGACTCCCGATTCTGCCTTTATAAGCACGGAAGACGATAATTGAAAGAAAAAATAAAAACCCTATTGTTTCTAATGCGATCCTGATTAATTGCCGCCGCTTGGTTTGGAAGTCAATACCACTATCATCCTTGATCATCACTACTGCTATCGACCATCCATTTAGATGAATCGGTTCGACGAAGACCCAGGCAGATTGACCAGTAATACTGTCTACGAAATCTATTACACCGCTCTTACCCTGGATCGCCTTTTCGCCTATGATTCTAAGCTGTTGGTTTTTCTGCTCATTAGCTAGGTCAAATAGGGTTTTGCGATCCAGGACGTACTTTTGCTTTGGATGGGAGATTAATACTCCTTTTTGGGAAATCAAAAATCCATAGCCTGATTTGCCCAGATCCAGCGAGTCGATCAGATCTTTCAGTTTTTCCAAGGAAAAATTGGCAAAGATTACACCCCTGGGCGTTTTCTGTTTGGTTTGGGGGTCAATCCCATCGAAAGCAACATCATATTCTGCTACAATAGTTTCCGAAGCTTTATCAAATTCTGGCTCCAACCAAAAAGATCCCTTCGCCAAAACGGTGTAATACCGATCGTTCTCTGGCTGGGTGTAGTCGTAATAATCTTCAACTTGCACCCGTTCAATTTGGCCGCGCTTTCTGGTGTAGTATGGCCCGTACAGTCGCCGATTGCGATTATAAGCAAAAGGTTTATAGACAGCGCCAACTTCCAAAAAATCAGGGTTTTGCTCCAATTCTTTTTTTGCTCTGTCTGGTAGCTGCTCATCCGTTAATTTTCCTTCACTGAGATCCCTGGCAATGGCATTGGCGGTGTCTTGCAGTTTCCGAAGCTTTTCCTCTAGCTGCTTGCTTGCCCGCACTGCTTCCTGCTTGGCATTTGTTTTAGCTATTTCTTCTGTTCGGTTTTGTTGTTTCCAGAAAGTGAAAATCTCTGTAAGCACAACTATTAAACTTAACCCACAGAGGATTAATGTTATTTTAAATACCAGGCCCGATCGCGAATAGGTTTTCATTTTTCTCTTTACCAGTAGGTTTTTACCTGCGCTGCTACTTCAACCAGAAGATACTTCGAGATTCTTGATTATATTTCAAAAATTCTTTCAGATACCTCTAATCTATGGCTAAATCCTTGATTTTCGAGCTTTGTTTTTTGAGGATTTACGTCTAATTTAACCTGTACTCAGACGAAATTTAGTTGGACGATCGTTTTCTTCCCATCCAGCCGCAAAATTAGTGGTGGTGGTGGCGATCGCACTGCCAATCCCGCACCCCACTTGGCCCCTAAGTTAAGTCAGCCAGAGTTTCTGGTGCAAAAACCGAAATCCTCAAAGATATCAAAGAATTATTGCCATTTTTAGGAAAAAATATTTAACTGAGGCAATCTATAACTAGACTGGCTTAAATCAGCAGACCGGGGGCCAATCCTATGGACGGCAATGAACTACTCAGACGCTATGAAGCAGGAGAAAGAGATTTTAGTGGAGCCAATTTAATCAGAGCCAACCTGGAAAGAGCCAACCTGGTAGGGGCTAACTTTTCTGGCGCATATCTAGCAACGGCTAACCTCAGTCGAGCTTGCCTCACGGGAGCAAATCTCAGTGGGGCTTTCCTGCATCGGGCCGATTTAAGTTTTGCCAAAATCAACGAAGCCATCCTCACAGAGGCAGACTTGACAAAAGCCAACCTCAAAGGAGCATACCTAGTAAAGTCGCTGCTCCTGGGTACAAGACTTAGCGGAGCCATCCTCACAGGAGTAAACCTGCGTTTGGCGAACTTGCAAGGCGTCAACCTGTGTGGGGCAGATTTGCGCGGGATTAATTTGCGATCGGCCAACTTAGTGAATGCCAACCTAAATTGGGCAAACCTGAGTGAAGCCAGATTGAGCGGTGCATTGCTGCGGGGAGCATTACTCAATGGTGTTAACCTGAGTAGGGCGTTGTTGAATGGGGTAGACCTCAATAGTGTAGACCTAGATGGGGTCAACTTGAGCGAGTCAAAACTGAGTGGAGCCAACTTGAGTGGAGCTAACCTCTCAGCCGCCAACCTGAGTAACGCTCAGCTGCGGGTGTCGCTGCTGGCCCGATCGAATCTTCATGCCGCCAACCTGAGTGGCGCAACACTCTCTAAGGCAGATTTATGTGAGGCGAATCTCACTAAGGCAGACTTATCATACGCCGATCTCAGCGAAGCAGACTTGACTGGGGCTAAGCTGAATGTAGCAAGATTGTCTGAGGCAGATCTAACTAACGCGAGTCTGCGGGGAGCTTACCTGTGGGGAGCCAACCTGAATGTGGCACAGCTGCGGGGGGCAGATTTGAGCGGAGCTAGCCTGCGCGGGGCATACATCGAAGGGGCAGACTGGCAGGAGGCAATCCTCACAGGTGCGACGATGCCAGATGGAACGCTACATGAGTAAGGAAGTCAAAAGTCAAAAGAAAATTGGTCAGTGGTCAGTTGTCAGTGGTCAGTGGTCAGTGGTCAGTTGTCAGTTGTCAGTGGTTAGTGGTCAGTGGTTAGTGGTCAGTGGTCAGTTGTCAGTTGTCAGTGGTCAGTGGTCAGTGGTCAGTGGTCAGTTGTCAGTGGTTAGTGGTCAGTGGTAATTAATTATTTTTTGACTTTTGAATGCGTGACTTTTGACTTTTCGAGCCCCTAACCCCTAGCCCCTAGCGCTGGTGCTGGTGTCGGACAAGTTTTGTTATTAAAATCGCAGGTGTAAATATAGGGTTTCTGCCAGCTTAAAGGGATATCCAGCAAATCCCTCGTACCCGTTAACCCCTGTCCCACAAAGAGTAGGACGGCAAAACTGTTCAAAATGATATGAAGGGTTCGCCAGCGATTCGATTTATCTTTAGAGATATCTTCCTGAATAGCTAAGGCAAAAATCATCAGCAGGGCGGCTGTGATGCCGATGTAGTAATGAGACCAATACCATTCATGGGTGCGCCTAAAAACCCCATCTTGGCAACCGAGAATAACTAAACCTGCCCCAGTCAAAGTAGCAAAAATCCCGCGCCACAGCTTCTTCTTGGCCACGTTGAGCAATACCAGCGAGGCGATCGTATCCAAAAACATCAGGGCGATGAAGGCGACTTGCAAAGGTGCTTTACTCCAGATGCGATCGCTCAAAATATGTTCAAAAATCGGATATGCCAGTCCCACCAAAGTCAGCCCCACGACTGAGCCAGTCAGCCAGCGACCCAGTTTAGCGTGTTCTGGGCCAACACTAGGCGGGATTTTGCTCTTGTCTTTGGCAGCGGTTTGCAATCTGCGCTGGCGCGTCTGCCATGCAAAGTTAACCACCATACCAATTAAGGGGAAGACTACTACGACTGCTAAAGCCGGATGAATAAGAGCCAGAAAATCTTTGAGTTCCATAACACACCCAAGGGCATTATCTATAGTAACAATCTAAATGTTTTTGCTGGAAACAAAATGAATTTTTCCTGAGAAATGGATAGGAAAATACTGATTTATGGGTCAGCCAGCTCATCGTTGGGGTCAATTCAAAATCTTTTCATCCAAAATCGGTTGACATCTACTCAGTATAATCACTGGTTGCTAGCCATACCGCCCACCATAGATGTTCCAAATAATATCGCGCCAAAGGCGAAAATTTAATAAATTTTCATCCTGTTACAAATAGCGCATAAAACAGCAAAAAAATTAATGCTTTTTTGGTGGCTATTGGGGCAATCTATAATTAGAGGTAATAAATTCAGCCAATAGGAAGAAAATTATATGGACGCTAAAGAACTACTCAACCTTTATGCCGCAGGACAAAGAGATTTTAGTGGAGCAAATTTAATCGGAGCTAACCTGGAAAGAGCCCACCTGGTAGGAGCAAACTTTTCAGGTGCATATTTAGCAGCAGCTAACCTCAGTCGGGCACACCTAACAGGAGCCAATCTCAGTGGCGCATTTTTGCACCGGGCAGACCTAAGTTTTGCTAAGGTAAATGAAGCAATCTTAACAGATGCAGACTTGACAAAAGCCAACCTTCAAGGAGCCAGCCTAGTTAAATCGGTGCTAAAGGGAGCCAAACTGAGCGGGTCAATCATGACGGCGGTAAACCTGCGCTTAGCCAACTTAGAAGGTGTTAATCTGTGTGGATCGGATTTGCGGGGAATTAACTTGCGTTCTGCTAACCTGACAAATGCCAATCTGAATTGGGCTAACCTTAATGGAGCCAGATTAAGCGGTGCCCAGCTGCGGGGAGCATTACTTAATGGAATCAAACTCAGTAAAGCCTTCCTCAATGGCGTAGACCTCAACAGCGTAGACTTGGATGGAGTCAACCTGAGCGAATCAAAACTGAGTGGAGCCAACCTCAGTGGAGCCAACCTCTCAGCCACCAACCTGAGTAATTCCCAGCTGCGTGTGTCGCTACTGGCAAGGTCAAACCTTCATGCAGCCAACCTGAGTGGCGCAACACTCACCAAAGCAGACTTATGCGAGGCAAATTTGAGTAAGGCAGACCTGTCATCCGCCGATCTCAATCAGGCCGACTTGACTGGGGCAAACCTGAACATGGCTGACCTCACTAACGCAGACCTCAGCGAGGCAAGTTTGCGGGGAGCTTATCTGTGGGGAGCTAACTTAAATGTAGGAGCATTGCGAGGGGCAGACTTGAGCGGGGCTAGCTTGCGCGGGGCATATATAGAAGGAGCAGAAACCTACTGGCCGGAAGCAATTTTGACAGGCGCGACAATGCCAGACGGAAGTCGTCACAACTAGGCTTTAATTTTCCTACTACTGTACGGGACTCTTTCATCCCGTACTGTTTTACGTAAAGTTATATTGCGTTCCTTTTAAAAAATATTGAGAAATCTGCCAAAACCGGATCGGAACCTTAACGTAGAACTTTATAGCAATGTAACGAGGAAAACGTCATGGATAAATTACAGAGATATCGTATGGTCTGTACTCTTAGCTTTGGGGACATATACGGTCAAATCGTCATTTGGTTAATTGTGATTTTCTTAAGCTTAGCCACGGCACTTGCCTTGTGGAGTACCACTCGCCAGATTTATGCTTTAGCGACCGTTGGACTGATCTTGGTGCTGTCCCTGCCCTTCTTGCTGTTTGCCTTCGTAACCACGCTGCTGAATCACATTGAGTTTACACCCCTAACCCTAGAGGAAACAACTCGGACAAGCCCAGTAAATTTACCCCCCCAGGAAACCGCCCAAGTAATCAGCTGAACAGTCATTGGGCATTAGGCATTGGTCAAGTGGTATATCAGTGCATCCGTGCATATCCGTGTCGTGCTGCATTGGTCAAAAGAACTTCCCCGCTTTTTGTTGGGGAAGTTTTTGTTTAAGTCACCATAGATTAGGATTACGGATATCAAACCAAGTATGTTAGAACACGATGTAATTATAGTTGGCGGTGGATTGGCTGGGTGTCGCGCTGCTGTGGAGATTGCCCGCATCGACCCAAAACTGAGTGTAGCTGTAGTCGCTAAAACTCACCCGATTCGATCGCATTCCGTCGCCGCCCAAGGTGGGATGGCTGCTACCCTGAGAAATGTCGATTTAGAAGACACTTGGGAAGCCCATGCCTTTGATACTGTCAAAGGTTCCGACTATTTGGCAGACCAGGATGCGGTAGCAATTCTTACCCGCGAAGCCGCTGATGTGGTGATTGACCTGGAACATATGGGCGTCTTGTTCTCTCGTTTGCCAGATGGTCGCATTGCCCAGCGTGCGTTTGGCGGACATTCCCACCGCCGCACTTGCTACGCTGCTGATAAGACTGGTCACGCTATTCTGCACGAACTGGTTAACAATCTCAGGCGTTACGGTGTCGAGATCTACGATGAGTGGTATGCGATCGAACTTATTTTAGAAGATGCCCAGGCAAAGGGTGTGGTGATGTATCGCATCCTGGATGGGGAAATTCAGGTACTTCGCGCTAAGGCGGTGATGTTTGCTACTGGTGGTTACGGTCGCGCTTTCAACACTACCTCAAATGACTATGCCTCTACTGGCGACGGTTTGGCAATGTCTGCCATTGCGGGTGTACCCCTGGAGGATATGGAGTTTGTGCAGTTTCACCCGACTGGTTTGTATCCGGTGGGGGTGCTGATTTCGGAGGCGGTGCGGGGTGAGGGTGCTTATCTAATTAATAGCGAGGGCGATCGCTTTATGGCTAACTACGCCCCCAGCAGAATGGAATTGGCACCCCGCGATATTACTTCCAGGTCGATCGATCGCGAAATAAAAGCCGGACGCGGCGTTCATCCCGATGGCACTGCTGGTGGCCCCTTCGTCTACCTGGACTTGCGCCACATGGGTAGGGAAAAAATTATGAGCCGCGTTCCCTTTGCTTGGGAAGAATGTCACCGCCTGCTGGGTATTGACGCCGTAGACAACCCGATGCCTGTGCGACCGACGGTTCACTATTCAATGGGTGGTATCCCTGTCAACACAGACGGTCAAGTGCGAAGCGGCCCAGATGGTTTGATTGAAGGCTTCTTTGCCGCTGGGGAAGCTGCTTGTGTCTCGGTTCACGGCGCAAATCGGCTGGGTAGCAATTCTCTGCTGGAATGTGTGGTTTATGGCAGAAGAACTGGCGCTGCAATAGCACAATATGTTCAAAATCGCAAGTTCCCGGAGATAGATGAGCAACGTTATATTACGGAGGTTCAGGAACAAGTGCGATCGCTACTAGACCAAAAAGGGACAATCCGCATCGGCCAACTGCGACAATCCTTCCAAGATTGCATGACCCAGTACTGCGGCGTTTTTCGCACCGAATCGCTCATGCGCGAAGGATTGGCACAGTTACAAAAGTTACAGCAGCAATATCAGGATATCTACTTAGATGACAAAGGTAAACTTTGGAACAGTGAAATCATAGAAGCGCTCGAACTGCGTAGCTTGATGATTGTCGGTCAGGTAATTCTCACATCCGCCCTCCAGCGACAAGAAAGTCGAGGCGCTCATTACCGCGAAGATTATCCCGAACGAGATGATGAAAATTTCCTCAAGCACACCTTAGCTTACTACTCGACCGCTGGCATTGACCTTCAGTATAAACCTGTAGCGATTACTATGTTTGAGCCAAAAGAACGGAAGTATTGAAGTTTGTCAGTTTTCGGTATTTTCGGTTCTTTCCGGTCACATAAGCTGTAGGGACACGGCATAATTAAAATTTTGGTATGACCGACATTATTTATGATGCCGTGTCCCTACAAAAATGTTCATTATGGAGATTAGCATAATAATTCCGAAAGACCACCCATTTGTTAAGCTTCTGTTTTAGGTGAATACCAAGTTTCGATGGAAAGCGATCGCACTTCTTGGATTCTTTGAAAATCGCGATCGGCAGAAACAAGGGTAAGATTGTGTTGGAGCGCAATTGATGCAATCCATAAATCATGTTGACTAAAACCGATATCAATCATGCGAGTTCTTCTGCGTTTATTTTTCTCCTTTGGCCCAAATCTTTGCATCAGTTCAGCTTGAAACTTCCCATAAATTTCAGCAGTTATTGAGTCGATTTCGTAGATAAGAATATCTTTTAAGAATTCCTTAACTCGATTCAGATTGCTCTCTCTTTTTTGGGAATTTTCTGCCATATAAATCAGTTCAGCCTGCACGATAACACAAGTTGTAATTTCAGATTGGCTAAGTGCTGCTAAACGAGAGAGGATATCTGGTTGATTTTGAATTGCGAAACTACAGTGATTGGTATCTAACAAGTACATGGCACAATTCAACCTTCTTCAGAATCTTGATTTTCATCATCAGCAGGGATATATATCCTACTACGAGATGTATGCACCAACTCTAAACATTCCTCCAAATCATCTCCTTCCCATTTCCCTATTCTTTCCAGCGTTTTTAAGATTGATGCTGCCGTAGATTTCTTTTGTGTACGCCTCATTTTGATGAAGAGAACGAAATCTAGCAACTCCTCCAAAACATCATCTGATGTTCCATCGATCTCCTTAAGCAACAATTCTTTCACTGTCAACTGAGTAGATGTTTCGTGAGTCATCATAATTTTGCCTCTTTTGGATATTTTACCATTATAGCAACTCCGAAATATTATTGTTTCCATTTAATTCAATTATTCTGAGTTTTAGTTTCTCTCTCCATACTCTACTCAATTGGAAAACCGGGAATGATTTGATCGATCTCTATCATTAATTGCATGGTTTCCTTGAGTGCCACAACTACCTTTTGATAGTGCAACACATCATCAAATGATAAACTACGTTTGGCTTTTTTGCGGTCTTTTAGCCATTTATCTAACACTTGATAGCCACCAATTTTGAACTCCCAGACATCGGGTGCGATCCCTTCAAAATAACGGGTTTTATTGATATAAACTCGCTGTTCTGTAGGTTTGTAGGTAACTTCAGTAACGGTATTATCACCATCGCCACCTACTTTGGTAATTAGGTGATTGAGTTTTCTAGATTTCATTAGGTGCAAATCTACTAATGCTTGACCTTTTTGGCCTAAGTCTTTGAATAGTTGATCGTTGCTGGTGAGAGGTACGCGAGGAAAATCTATTTTGAGAAATTCGGCGTAGCGTTGGCGATAGCTGGGACTGTGGAAGATGGCGTAGATGTAGTAAAAGATGGCTTCTGGTGTGGGGATGTAGCCGAGTTTTTCTAGAAGAGTATTGAGAAATTCCTGAGATAAGTTCAGCGGATTTTCTTCGAGTAAACTACCCTGTTGACTCTCTAGATTAGGGTGAAAATAAAGAGGAAAAATATTAGCATTATCTGCGGATGATAGAACGCTTTTGTCTGCAATCATATCAGTGACAAAAAATTGAGTATCAATATTTTCTCTAGTGCGTCTGATAGTTATCAATCCAAGATTGGGTAGCTGAAACTGCTGATTTAGGCTGCTTCTAGAGCGCTCTAGAACATAAGGGCAATATAAGATAGCACGTTGATCGAACGGTCGATATAGCGAGTGTTTCCAATCTTTATCAACAATTTTATTAACCCATTTTTGAATTTTAGATAAAGCCTTGTCAGTATGAATAAGCTGACTTTTTTCAAGAGCATTAGCTATTTTTAGTTTTAATTCGCTCCTAGAAAAATCATATAAAAACTCATCATCTCCACTGGTTACTCCCATCGACTGAAAGTTAAAGATATTTGAAAGTTGCCATCCATTTTCATACTCTACTTTGTAATCTGTATTTTGAGGAATAAACAGATAAAATGGAGTTTCAGGATTTAGCTCTGTCCATTCAACCGTATTGACATCATGCGCTTGAAGATAGCGATACTTATCTTCCCGTGAACCCCAGAGATGAGCGTGATAGATTTTAGCCATTAGATAACCTCAAAAAGATAACGTGGTAATCCTGATTGGCGAATAATCGATTGCAAAGTACCGATTTTTATTTCTGTATAGTTTGGAACAGGAACCGTGATAGTTGTTTCCTCAGTTTTGAGTTGCATAATGATGTGACTACCACGTTGTCGAACTTCTACAAAACCATTTACTACTAAAATTTGACAAATTTCTCGCGCTGATAAAATTCGTAGTTTACCCAATTGCCACCTCCAATTGAGTCACAAATACTTCTGTATGTAAGCGATTCTGTATTTCTGAAGGATCGGCAACTTCAAAAAATAATTCTAAAGCTTCAATTAAATTATTTTTGGCTGACTCAACAGAATCACCTTGACTCGCAATATCTAGTTCTGGACACAAAGCCACATAGCCATCACCTTCACGCTCAATAATTGCAGTAAATTGTTTGTTTCGTTTCATGTTGACTTATCCTTGGGATACTTTACTCAGTTTTCCATTCAGTTTCTGGAATGTCCGATCGGATCGGGTTCAAGATAGAGTGCGATCGCCTCACGAATATTTTCTAAAGCTTCTTCTTCCGTTTCTCCTGCTGAAACACAACCCGGTAATTCTGGACACCAAACTGCCCAATCACCCGTTTCCAGATCGGTTTCAAGAATAACACGCCATTTCATACTGCTTTCTCCTTGGGATATTTAACCATTATAGCAACTGCGACACCTTGCTGAATATCAAACACATTTTGATCGGATGAACCATCGGGAGCAACTTCTTTTTTCTTGCTATTTCCATGTAAATCCATTACATAAATTTCATCAAAAGTCTTTTCAAGACTCTGACGCATCCCTCTAAAAGTTGGATTATCCAGATAGCCATGATTGGTAATAAATGCAAGAATGCCTGAGCCTGTTCTGTCGATTCGCCACTGTCCAAACCGGATAAATTTTACATAGTCATCTTGCAAACCTTTAGGATTTCTTTCATTGAGCGGTTGACCATTAACTTGATAATAATCCCGCACTAGAGAGCTTATCCACTGTCCTGTGTTTGATGATTCGTAGGAATAGGGCGGATTGCCTAATACTACCATGACAGGAGTATCTCTTTTAATTGTCGAGGCTTCGTTTGCCTCCTGTGCTACATACTGACCAAACAAAATCTCTGATTTTTTCAGCGCTTCATCTAGCGTATTCGTGAGGTAAATTCCCAACCGCTGTTTACCCTTAAACTCATAGCCAAGTTCTTGAAGTTGCAGACCTAACTTAAGGTGAGCGATCGCATAAGGAGCCATCAATAACTCAAAACCAAACAAGCGATTTAGCAAATTTTCTCGCACATAATTATCCCACTGATTCGCCATGCCGATTTCTTCTAGATTGCGATAAATCTGCTTCACAACCTCATAGAGAAACGTGCCAGTTCCTGTTGCTGGATCGAGAATCTGGACTCTCGGCTTTTGCGTTACCGGATCTTTAGTATTATCTGCCAATCCCAACGGCAAATCAAAGCGATCTTTGAGAATTGCATCGATCGATCGCACAATAAATGATACCACAGGTTCCGGCGTGTAATAAACTCCCCGACTCTTCCGCAATGCTGAATTGTACGCCGCCAGAAACGTCTCATAAAAATGCACAACTGGGTCTTCTTGACGGGTACGCCGCCCAAAATTTTCGAGAATATTTCCCATGTCTACCTGAGACAATAATTGCACCAAATCATCGATCGCCCAATCAATCTGGCTAATTGCATCAGTTTCAACAATCGTGTTAAATAAACGCTTCAAAAATGGATTTGTTGCTGGAATATAAGTGCCAGCCGTGCGGCGAGTAAACTGTTCTCCAGCCGGATTTTGGGCATGACCAACCCTCGCGGTAAACAACCCATAAGATATAGTCTGAGCATACATATCAGCAAAATCAGAATCACTAATATCCGGCAGCAATACCTCACTAAATCCCTGTTTCAGTTGATGCAATTCACCCTCAGTTGCTTCCAAATCCAGGGCTGTTTCTGTTGCTAACCAAATTGCCTTTGTCAATCTCGCCATCTGTCGAGCTAAGTCTTCAGGACTGCTAATAATTTCGCCTGTATAGTTGAGAAACTGATCCAGCAGCGCGGTAATCTTATCGGTATTTTTTGCCTGAACTTTATCCCCATTCAGGTCTGCTAAAATCTCTTTCTGTCTGCGCTTTCCGTTGACATACCAACGAAATTCTATATAATTAGTTAATACCAGATTAGGGAACGCCTCTAAATAGCGTTTTAGCTGCTCCGTTTTCTCAATTTGATCCAAATCTAGCCCAACATCTTTGGCTTCCACATAACCTACCAGTAATTCCCGGCGCTTTACGGTAAAATCTGGAATTCCTGCTTTATTGCCTTTTTCTTCAATAACTGCATCAATCCCTTTAACTGGATCGTCAAGTAAATCTTTCAAGGCTGGATAATGACTTCTCTCACTGCCTTTTTGGAGATTCTTTTGAATCGATTTGAGATAAGTATCAAAAGAGATAGATGGCATTAAATCAGGTTCCTGGTTGTAGGTGAGTCAGAATTATTGTGGTCATTTATTGCATTTTTCTGAGAGTCTTGATAAGCTTTGATTTTTTCATATAAACTATCTACTGTTTCATCTTTGAAAAGTTTATCTTTAAGGGCTAAATAATCTTCCTGTCCGAGTTTACAAATTCCTAAATCTTTCATCACTTTAGAAGAATTAAACATCAAGAAAAACATCAACATCAACTTGTGCTTGCTTTAAAATACTTCTGAGTGTTCCCTCCTTAATTTCTCGATGATGAGGAATAGTTGTTTTTTGATTGGTTTCTGGATTAAACCAAATTTCATGATCTCCCTTTGCTGCACGATAGAACAGAAAACCCAGTTTTCCTAACTTCTGAGTGACTTCTCTATAAGAAAAACCTGCTAATCTTCCCATTACACCTCCATAATTAGAGGATATTCAAACTGAGAAGGCAAATCTTGTAACTGAAAGTCTTGATTATTTTGTTTTTCTAAATATAACAGAACTTTAGCGACATCCTCAGCAATTTCTATAGCTTCCTGTATTGTTTTTCCTTCAGCAACCAAACCCTGTAAATCATCACTGGTAGCAACAAAATATTCTTGCCCATTTTCGAGCAACTTTTCAACCTTGAGTCTAATTAGAGTTTGCATTTGCTTAACCTTTTCACACAAAAATGAACAATTTTTAGCAGCTTAAGAGTAGCTACCTCAAGTTTAGATAAGATTATATATTAAATTATACATTAATTACCCCAAACTCTTTTAAATTATCTCTAATCTGTTCCTCCAACTTTTCCGACTTACTAAACTGTTCCATTGTCTGCGTCATAACTCTTCCTCAATTTCCACATCCACCGCTTCTAACTCAGCTTCCAACTGCTCAATAGTCGGCAAACTACCCTGTAACTGCTCCGGTAAAGCCTCCCGCAATTGATAAGTAGAAATCCCGATCGGCTTATTCATATCCCGCAAAGCATATTCGACTATTTTCTGCTTTTTATTCTTACATAAAATTATCCCAATAGTGGGCATATCATCCCGGTGTCTCAGTAAATCATCCACAGCGGAAACATAGAAACTCATTTTCCCCGAAAACTCTGGTTTAAACGCTTCCACCTTCAAATAAATTACCACAAAACAACGCAAATGTAAATGATAAAACAATAAATCAATATAAAAATCTTCCCCTTCAACCTCCAAATGATACTGACTGCCGACAAAAGCAAATCCTATCCCCAATTCTAGTAAAAAATCTCGGATGTGTTCGATTAAAGCCTTTTCTAATTCTCGCTCTTGCGCTTCTTTTCCTAAACTAATAAAATCAAAGTTATAAGGATCTTTTAATAACTGTTGAGCAAGTTCGGATTGGGGGTTTGGAAGAGTACGAGAGAAGTTAGTATCCGCTTTTCCTTGTCGCCGATATAGCCCACTTTCGATCTGATGGACTAATACATTCCGACTCCATCCTTGCTCGACAGTTTGTGTTGCATACCACAGACGTTCTTCTGGTGATTTTACCTTTTCTATTAAGGCAATATTGTGATACCAAGTAATTTGTGCAAGCACCTCTTGCACAAATTCAAAATTAGGGTAATTTTGTGCAAAACTTCTCATATACTTGAGATTACGAGATGAGAAACCCTTCATTTCAGGAAAAGCTTTTTGCAAGTCAGTCGCCAAACGATCGATAACTTTAGCGCCCCATCCTTGTTGCTGTTGCCGATTTAAAATATCTTGTCCAATTTGCCAATAAAGTAATACTAATTCCCGGTTAATAGAAAGTGCTGCTCGTACTTGAGCATTGCGGATGCGTTCTTTAAGTTCCCGCAGAAAATCATTATAATCTTCTGGAAGTGATAAACTGTTCGCAATAGACATATCGCATTTATGAGTAATAAAAATTATACCATTATTTATGGCATTAGTATACATTTTTTAGCATTTATTAACAACCTGGTTAGGCGATCAGCCCAGCGTTTTTGTTGTTTCAGTTTTACTTGCTAACCCAAGTTGCTAGTTATAAGATTAGGGCTGCTCTTTGGTACGTTGTTGCGCTTTAGCGCTCTTATGACAACTGGGATAAGAGCGCTAAAGCGCAACAACGTACCTTTAGGCAAATAACTACAGGACTTACGCAGCTACACTAAATATGGTAGATGGTGCGTTACGCTAGCGCTAACGCACCCTACAGATAGGGGCTTTGCGTAAGTCCTAAACTAGCAACTTGCGTTACTAAAAAAGTGAAAATTTTATTGATAAAATGATATCCTACTTTAGGTAAAAAAAGATTTAAGAGGAACTGGAATTTCTTATGAGCAATCAACCCAGAATTCCCGATGCTGAAACTAGGGCGCGTTCTATTAGCCGTTTACGTGAACTGGTGCAGCGTATGGATAGAAATATCGCTGAATTGGATGAATTTATTGTCCGTTTAGAAGCAGAAAATAATCGCAATTTTGAAGCAGCACGTCAAAGAGGGAACGCTAAGGGAAAAGCCAGCCGAAATTAAGGAGCAGATGCAATAATAAAAAGTTTGTAGTCAGCAGTTTAGTGCTTGAGAGTCTTAAAACGATCACTATAACCCGTCAGGCGATCGCACCCAGTCCCCAGGAGTCGGAAGTAAGGGAAAAGGGTTAATTTTACTGGCTTGGAGAGGATTGGGAGTGCGATCGCTCTTTCTTCACACCTCTGTAAATTGTCTGATTAAATCTCCACTAGAGCTAAAAAATGAATAAATAATGATAAATTACCCCCTTGTCTTCTCCCTTAAGATAGAGGTATAATTACTCTTGTACGAAAGGGAGTAGCTGCTAGCCAACCATTTAGCTAGCCCATCTGAATCAACATACTGGCGATGAGCCTGGTTCAGTTGACAAGTTTATCAAAACTTCTACCTAAAGATTGGGTAAAAGTATAAAAAACTTGCAAGCGAGACTTTCACTAAGTTCACATCTGATGTGAAGCTTGGTGAAGTGTCTTTAACCTCATCAAGCTCACTCAGGAAGAGAAAACACCAGAGGAGCTTGAGAGGATGCTGACAGCTTTTACAGCCGGTTTATTACTAATAACAGTTTCGGAATTAGGGGACAAAACCTTTTTTATTGCCGCGATATTGGCGATGCGGCATTCCAGAAGGCTGGTATTTGCGGGTGCGATCGCAGCTTTAGCAGCAATGACAGTATTGTCTGTTTTAGTGGGACAAGCTGCATCTCTTCTACCCAAGCAGTATGTTTCTTACGCGGAAATTGCTTTGTTTGTTGGCTTTGGGCTGAAGTTACTGTATGACGCCAGTAAAATGTCAGCGAAGGCTGAATGCGAGGAAGCAGAAGAAGCGCTGGCGGCGGTTAAGGAAGCTGAGTTGAAAATGCCGCGTTACAGAAGCAATTTGGGGATTGTACTAAAAGCTTTTATGATGACGTTTGTGGCGGAGTGGGGCGATCGGACCCAATTTGCCACCATCACCTTAGCAGCATCCTACAATCCAGTCGGAGTGACCGCAGGTGCTATTTTAGGTCATGGGATTTGTGCTGCGATCGCAGTTATGGGCGGACGCTTGATCGCAAAACGGATTTCCGAGCGTACCATGACTGCGCTGGGGGGATTATTATTTCTGATCTTCGGAGTATTAGCCTCGATCGAAGCAGGAGCTAGGGGCTAAGGGCTAGGGGAAACCCCATCGGGGCTGCTATTAGGTGACTCTTCGGGTGCGGCGCTGTTGGTGTCTGGATTGCTATCGGGTGACTCTTCCGCTGCTGGGGATGCAGATGCGAGCTGATTGATTTGGTCTTTATACTTAGCTGGGGCTAATAACGCAGCAGAAGAGAACAGGGGTTGAGCTTCGTCGTTTTTACCTTGTTGTCGCAGCACAATAGCCTTGGCTAACACTGGGCGAAAGTCGTCTTTGTCGCCTTTGATAGCTTTATCGTAAGCTGCGATCGCTTCATCATAGCGTTGCTGTTCGGCGTAAACTCGTCCCGACATCAACCGCACAGAAACTTCATCTATGGTGCCCGGTTTAATTTGATTCAGCTTAGACGCATTATCCAGCGTATCTTGCAATAATCCGATCGCCGCTTCCGGGCGTTGTTGATCTAAAAGCAGGTTCACGAGTCCGTCCAAAGCATTGAGGTCGCCGGGTTTAGACTCCAAAATCGAGCGATAAACTGTGGCAGCACCCTCAAGATCGCCCATTTGCTGCTTAGTTTGGGCTAACAGAACGGCATATTCCGTTTGTTCTGGATTCAGTTTAGCGAGTTTTTCTAAGGGTTCGATCGTATCTTTGAGACTGCCCACTCCCAGCCTAACCAGTTCTAGTCTCGTATCGATCAGTCCTTGCAGTGCCGTTCGATCCTCTGGTTTGCGCTGCAAAACCAGTTCGTAACCCTTAGCCTGGGTTTCCAGTTCTGCTTGCTTTGCTTTGTTTGACTCAACAGCAGGTGCTGCGGTTGTTCCAGCAGACGGTTGTTCTGGCTGGAAAGCTTTACTCAAGAAGGGAAAAAGCGAAGACCTCCCAAGCAAAAATCCTCCAATGGCAATGAATACCAGTAGCACCACGGCACTAATTAACCAGCGCTGCTTGGCTTCGCCAGACGATTTGCGAACTCGCTTTTGGGACACAGGACTGCTTTGAACTCTAACTAATGACATTATCAACCCTTATTCCCTATTGCCAAGCGTTCCTAATTTTTATTGGGGTCAGATTCGATCGCGGGTGAAGCTGGTGCAGCTGGGCTATTTGTCGGTGGAGAGTTAGTTGAGGGACTCGTTTGGGCTGGCGTTCGAGTTTCTAGCCGCTTGATTTCAGCCTTGACTTGCTCTTTTAACTCCGCAGGAGCTATATCGGCTGCTGAGGCAAAGAGGGACTTGGCTTCTGCCGTTTTGCCTTGTTGTTGCAGGACAATACCCTTGGCTAGCAATAGTCTATAGTCTTCTTTGTTGGTTTTAATGGCCCGATCGAAAACTGCGATCGCATCATCGTAGCGCTGCTGCTGAGCATAAACGCTTCCCAAATCCAACTGCGCCGCAAAATCATCAGGATTTCGCTTCGCCAGTTTTTCCAGGGGTGGAATCGTATCCTTGATGTCACCCAATCCCAGCTGAGCTAGCTGTTGGCGAGCGGACAGCAATCCCCTTAGAGCCGTCTGATTATCTGGCTCCCGCTGCAAAACCAACTCGTAACCCTTAGCCCTAGCTTGCAGTTCCTGTTGTAGAGCCGTCGCTTGAGCTTGACCGGATGCCGCTGTTGTGCTAACTGCCGGTTGGTCTTTCTTAAAAACTTCACCCAAAATGGGCAAGAACGAAAATCCCACGAAGGCAAAGACTGCCAGGATCAACAGCCCATTAATTATCCAGCGACCGCGCTTTTGAGACACATTAATTTTTTGAACTCCGATCTTATTATCAACCATCTGGGGAATAGGGAATAGGGAATAGGAAAAAAAGACAATTCTCCATGCCCTTTTGCCCAATTTCCCAGGCCCTGGAGCCTAAATTTACAGAAACTTTGCGGATTGCAGCTTAAATCGATTGCATTCAGTACAATAGGCAGGCTGATTTAATTATCAGTCCGCGATCGCCAACGGCAGTCCACCTGCAAAACAATCCTTGTCGGCGATGTTCGCAACCTGTGAACTCCGGAGGAACGCGAGAGCGAATAGAGTAGAAGATACAGGTTTTGGCTTATGGCTAATACAAGCTATTGGCAAATAGTCTTAATTCCAAACCGGGCATTTTTCGCCCAAGTCTAGTTTGTACCTATCTCTCACGAGAAGCCAGAAAAAGTGCGTCTCCGCTGCAAGGAGTTCTTATGAGTACCTCTCCCAATCAGTTCCCCCAGTCTTCTAGCGGTTCTGACCAAGCTCAGAC
>CASBRD010000455.1 GCA_949128025.1 Oscillatoriales cyanobacterium PMM_0008
CCCCCACTCTCCCACTCTCCCACTCTCCCACTCCCCCACTCCCTCAATCTTCGTGATCTTCAAATGGATCGTTCAATTCCTTAGAGGGAGGCCCGAAAGCCGTATAAATCGAGAAGCCGGTGATGACGATTAGAGCCCCGGCGATGCAAATGCTAAGAACTGTTGCGGGTTCCATAAGTATGCTAAATTATGAGTCTTGTTCATTTATAATATTACGGAACATTAACAAATCGCCAAGTAAGACCTCGACGTAGGCCGTGGGATGAATTGGCCTCTGCTTAAGCCGTATTGTGGTAAAACACACATAGTATTCAGATTCGTTTTAGGTGAGACATGGCACAAAGGACATTGTTGGGAGATATTCTCAAACCGCTGAACTCGGAATATGGTAAAGTGGCTCCCGGTTGGGGCACTACGCCACTAATGGCTGTTTTCATGGTGTTATTTTTGGTCTTTTTGTTGATTATTTTGCAGATCTTCAATTCCTCTCTGATCCTTGATAGTTTCAAGGTAGACTGGAGAAGCCTCGGTAGCTAGTCTGCTCCTCTTGAGAGAGCATAAGATTTATTTTCAGCTTTCCCGGCATGACCGGGTTTTTTTTTAATTGGAATTGCCTGCTAAATTATTTGAGGCACCACAGGAGGAATTTCCGTGAACATCTTTGGTATTGGTCTGCCGGAAATGGCCGTGATTTTGGTTTTAGCTCTATTGATATTTGGCCCGAAGAAGTTGCCCGAAATCGGTCGCAGTTTGGGCAAGACGATTCGGGGTTTTCAAGAAGCCTCTAGAGATTTTGAAAATGAGTTTAAGCGCGAAGCTCAGCATTTGGAGCAAGCAGTGAAGTCGGCGGCACCTCCAAAATCTGAGGAGATGGCTACCGCCAACTCAGAAAATACTGTCGCAACGCCGTCTCAACAAAGTTAAGGGATTGAGTCTATGAAGTCGGCTGAGTCTTCTGCACCCGCTTTAGCGATTCCCCAGTTGATTGTCGGTTTGGGGAATCCAGAGTCTAAGTACGACCAAACGCGGCATAATATTGGCTTCGCGGCTGTAGATGCTTTGGCGCGTTGCTGGCAGATTTCTCTATCGGAAAATCGTAAGTTTCAGGCGACCTTTGGGGAAGGTCGCAGTCCTACAGGAGAAAAAATCCGGCTTGTGAAGCCTTTGACTTATATGAATCGTTCCGGACAGGCGATTCGATCGGCGACGGATTGGTTTAAGCTGCCTCCGGAATCGGTGCTGGCGATCTATGATGATATGGATTTGCCGTTGGGGAAAATTCGTCTGCGTCTGGCTGGTTCTGCTGGCGGACATAATGGGATAAAGTCTGCGATCGCACATCTCGGCACTCAAAACTTTCCCCGTTTGCGAGTTGGGATCGGCAAACCTCAAGATTCCACCAATAACGATAAAGACGCCATCTCCCACGTACTGGGGCGATTTTCCGATGCTGAAACCCAGCTAATTTCTGAGGTACTCCAACTCGTTGTCGAATCGGTAGAACTCAGCCTTAAACAAGGAGTTGAGAAAGCTATGAGTCTCTACAATAACCGCACGGTTGCCCCTAGAATATCGATTCAGTAATACTTTGTGGTGCGTTTTTAGCTTGTAGGGGCGTTCGCGAAGCGTGCCGGAGGCATTAGCATTCGGGCAGAAAATCTAGGGTAAGAGCGATCGATTTTCACACCCGAATGCTTCGCCCCTACGATTACTAATCATCCATTTATGTCCCGCTAGATCCGCTAGGATTAACGGGACATCAATCGCGGTTGAGGATAAGGTCGTCTAGCTGTGTAGGCAACGACCCTTATCTCATCCGTTTCTTGCGTCGAGCTGCCGTTGCCTTGCGTTTGCGCTTCTCCAGCGGCGTTTCAAAGTGGCGATGAGTCTTGACATCAGCCAAGATACCCGCTCTTGAAACTTGACGTTTGAATCGACGTAAAGCAGATTCGAGTCCTTCATTTTCCCCTAAGAGCACTTGGGTCATTCTTACCACTCCGATCTACGAAACTTAATTAACTACCGCTTCTAAGTTTTTTGATGATTAGTTTGTGCCAAGTGTGTTTCTGTGGTTTTCACGCCAAGTAAGCTTTAGCAACCCGCACTAATCAAGCGTTTCTCTAGTTTATCACGATTGTTGCAGGCGAGCGTCAAAGTCTAAAAAATCTAGAGAATTCTAGAAATTTAGGCTACTGTTTTAAACCCCACCATGCTAGCGCCAGTATGGGTTTTATCGAGCAATTTCCACATATAGCATTTGAAGTTAGCGTTCGATCCGTTTTCTGTCAAAATTGGTACATTCTGTCACAAAAGCGGGGGTTCTAGGAGAGCAGCGGAAGATCTAATTGTTTGACTACCAATTTTAGATTTTGGATGAAAGCATTTCCGTTACACTTTGCTATACTCAGCACTCAGCAGGGCTGCCGTTACACTTTGCTATAGTATTTATCTGAGTTGGTTAAGGTAGGAGAGGTCTACTGAACCAAAGTGGATACTGAGCGCAACATTTAAATTTTCTAAAGATTGAATCAGCCACATAACAGCAGATCCAGAGTCAGACTCGTAGTGATTAAACAAAATAGAAAACCGCTTTTCTAAGTAAGGCTTAACCTTCCGGCATAGCAGCAGGATTTTCAACAATAAACCAACGGTAATATTGATGCCCAGATTGGCAACCAAGTCAATGAAGATAAAGTGTTGAGGTTGCTGGGTACTGTTGACTACCAAAAAGTTCAACAAATGGCTACAGGTTCTGATTAGCAGAAATTCGTTGACTTGCTGGGAATCGTTATGCGAAAGGATGTTTTGTAAATGTGTTTGGAATTTTTTGTTAAACTGACGTTTCCCGTATTCGGGATCGATTGAAGTAATCAGATATGCGTAAAGATCGTTTTTAAAAGCGCGGAAGGAAGGAGTTTTACTACTGTGAGTTAAAAAGCTTTGGGCTAAGTCGCGGTAGGTGTAAGAGCCTTCTACTCGACCGGCATATCGTTTAATCGCACCGAAAAGTTCTCCATCGCTCAATAAAGTTGGATTCTTTACCGGCGGTATTATTAGTTTTGTCGGACTTTCAGCTTGCCTTTTCGCCAGATGACTTCGCCGCACTTGGTAGGTTACGTACTGAGACAACCCGATTTCAAATTGTGCCTGCGCCTGGGCTTGTATTTGCCGAATGTTTTGCTGATGCTCGTAAGTACTGTCCTCGCTCAGTAGGCAATGCTCGTATAAGTACGGATACCGACGAATCAATGTTCCTAAAGGCTTGACTTTTGCCTCATTTTTGAGTTCTGCGGTTTTACTCATTACTTGAGACAAACGTCGCAGGGTTACATACTGCTCGCTTTCAATAAAAAGCTTGATCAGCTCCTGCAAGCGCCTGACTGACTTAGAACGGTAGGAATGCTTTCCTACTCTAGTGGACGTATTCTCAAACAACGTAACCAACTCAGGTATCGCTATTTGCTGTTGGGGGTTCATCTGCCAGCGGTTGATCAAAATGTGGCAGCAACGATTAAGAACAAATTTGAAGTCCTGCTCAGCCTGCTTGGAACTGATAATCTGGTCGAGCAACATCACAATTTCGGTGTCAGGGTATCCCGCACCGTCGATAAACAAGCTGTGAAAGCGTTCTATCAGACGACTTGGGGATTCCACTTGCGCCCAGTGGAGGATATGTTTATATAACTTTTGCTCCTCGGCGCGTATTTGCCGTGTATAGGGGTCTTTCCAGGTAGTCACTTCGCTCTCCTCTACCTTGGGTGTAAATTTGTTTGGAACCCGAAAATTTAAATTTTCCATATTCAGCTATCACACTATATTTCACTATTACCAAAAGCTTAAGAGGGTATAAAAAAAACGTTCTTAAGACTGATATATCTGCTTTTAAACAGTGGCTTCATTCAGCCTTATCCTGTTTGACCCATTTGCTATCTTATGGAGTTAGTATATTTCACCTTCATTTTTCTTCTATCCTAATGGTGAGATATAGCAGCTAAGTGTGACTTAAATCACTTAGACGGACTAATTTTACATTGTCTTAACTTGAGGTACTGTCGCATCCGATCGAGTCAAGATGTGTTTTATATAAAACATTTCCAGGTTTGTCATCAGGGGTCAAGGGGCTATAACCCCTGTGTTTGTTGCAACGGGACACTTACCTATTCTCAAAATACCTCAGTATTTTACTTTATACTCGGCTACTCGATTAAGATACAAACAAAAAATCTGGATTTTTGGTAAAGATTCTGTTAAGGTACGGGCTGTTGCTCCAAAGTCACTGAAATTTAGCTATTTACCATGCCCTGTCAGATAACGATCGCCCAAATATCTGAAATTCTGGCTCTCACGCCTGAAAATTTGTCTCAAAAAGTGCTGGCGATGCTGGCAACGGGTATTTCAACCGATACGCGCAGCCTTACACCGGGAGATGTGTTTTTGGCGCTACGGGGTGAAAATTTTGATGGGCATGAATTTGTGGCATCTGCCGTTGATAAAGGAGCGATCGCCATAATTACAGATCTCGCTACCAATGTCCATCTGCCAGAAAATATCCCTCAACTGCGAGTAGCGGACACTCTGCAAGCATATCAGGCGATCGCTCGCTGGTGGCGCGATCGCTTTACCATTCCCGTGATTGCCGTTACGGGTTCGTTTGGCAAAACCACGACTAAGGAACTGATTGCGGCAGTTTTGTCAACTAAAGGGCGCGTTCTCAAAACCCAGGCAAATTACAATAACGAGATCGGCGTGCCTAAAACTTTGTTAGAACTGGGGCCAGAACATGACTTCGCCGTGATTGAAATGGCGATGCGGGGTAGAGGGCAGATTGCGGAACTTACACAAATTGTACACCCAACTCTAGGTGTAATTACCAATGTCGGTACAGCGCATATTGGTTTGTTGGGTAGTGAGGAAGCGATCGCGCAAGCTAAATGCGAACTACTCGTAGAAATGTCTCCAGAGGCAGTTGCTATTCTAAATCACGATCATCCCTTACTGATGGAAACTGCTGCCAATGTTTGGCAAGGAGAAACCGTAACTTACGGACTGGAAGGGGGAGATTTACAGGGGGAATTAATTAATTCCGATACTGTCAGTGTTGAAGGTATGCAATTACCCCTACCTTTACCAGGAAGCCACAACGCACTTAACTATTTAGCAGCTTTGGCAGTAGCTAAGGTTCTTAAAATTGATTGGAAACCTTTAACAGATGGTTTGTCAGTTCAGCTACCGGAGGGACGAGCAAAACGTTACGATTTGCCTAACGATATCGTCATTTTGGATGAAACTTACAATGCTGGGCTAGAGTCGATGGTAGCGGCGTTACATTTGCTGGCGCAGACACCTGGGAAACGGCATATCGCTGTTTTGGGTACGATGAAAGAACTGGGAGAGCGATCGGCCCAATTCCATCGCCAGGTAGGTGCAACTGTACGGGAGTTGAATATGGACGCTTTGCTAGTTTTGGTAGACGATCCGCAAGCAGAAGCGATCGCTGAAGGTGCCGAACCTATGCCATCTGAGCGCTTTTCGACTCATGCAGCTGTGGTAGAGAGGTTGAAAGAGGTGGTGAGAGAGGGCGATCGCATTCTCTTTAAAGCTTCCCATTCAGTCGGACTCGATCGAGTCGTAAATCAGTTTCGGCAATTGTGAATCGGTCATTAGTCATTAGTCATTGGTTATTAGATGAAGTTGGAATGGAAAAGGCATTGCAATTACTAAACTTGCCGCTTGAAGGTACGCATCATCGAGGAGTGGATGATGCCTGGAATATAGCTGGTATCTTGTCAGAATTAGTTTTAAAAAGAAGAATATCTGGATCTTTCGGAATTATTATGCTAATGTTTACAATGAACATTTTGTAGTAGCACAGCTAATTAAAATCTTGGTACGACCGACATATTTATGATCTGTGCTACTACAACAGCATATTTGATCCGAAAGAACCGAATATCTCAGAGATAAGTAGGTGGGGATAAATAAACTGAACTCCCATAAACCCGGTTTCGCAGGAGTTATATCATGTCCTTACGCATCGGTTACCTAAAAAAATCGTGTGATTATTCTTATCTGCGTTTATCTGCGTTCATCTGTCTACCCTACGGGAAGGCGAAGCGCCTACATCTGCGGTAAAAATTTAACCACCGATGACAACAGACAATTTGACGATCTCACTCATGCACTAACGATGCAACCGGACACGATATTACCGGATTTCTAAATCGATAGTATTATTGAGGTAGGAAGGAAGTAATTCTGCCAAAGGCGTCCGGTTCATGCGGGCTGAGTGATTCAATAGATCTGGCATAAGTTTGACTAGACTTATATCGATATCCTTGAAATCAATATCATTCAAAATCGCACCTCTAATATCGGTCTGATAAAAGGTTGCCAACTTCAGATTAGCCTGACTCAAATCCGCATTATTTAGCATAGCATTTCTGAGATTGGCACTTTCTAAATTGGCGCTGGTTAGGTTTGCATTGGTTAGGATGGCACCTTGCAGATTGGCAGTAAATAGGTAGGCATTAATGAGTTTTGTATTAGTCAGGTTGGCGTTAGTTAAATTAGCCATAGTCAGGATAGTTCTACTCAAGTCAGCATTGGCCACTTTGGCATTAGTTAAATCCGCATTAGTTAAGTTAGCCCCCTGCATATCGGTACGGTTGAGGATAGCTCCATTCAGCTTAGCTCCAACTAGGGAACAAGCAGCTAAGTTGGCACCTTTGAGGTTGGCATTACTCAAGATGGCACTTCTGAGACTAGCATCACCTAAATAAGCATCTGTTAAGTCGGCACCCGTCAAGTTGGCACTCTCTAAATTGGCAGTTTCCAGCTTGGCTTTACTAAGTTTGGCACCAGTTAGGTTGGCACCTCTTAAGTCAGCCATACTCAGGTTAGCTTCCATGAGAATGGCTTCTGGCAAAAAGGCAGTAGTTAGGTTAGCTTCTCTTAAGTCAACGCCTCTGAGTCTGGCACCCCGGAGTCTGGCATTTCTCAAATTTGCTCCCCTCAGTTTAGCTTCTCTGAGCATAGCGCCTCTCATTTTGGCTTCTTGCAGGTCAGCTACTTCTAGATTGGCACCTCTAAGGACGGTCTGCTGTAGGTCGGCACCCCGCAGTTTTGCACCCCTTAAATCAGCATTTTCCAACATGGCACCCGCTAAATTGGCACCACTGAGATCGGCCCCTCGGAAGTTACCACCTCTGAGGTCTACGTTTTTGAGGTCGCACTTGGGACACTGATTTGTTGTCAGTAACTTTTTGATATGTTCTGGATTGGCAGCTTGAACCGATTTGGCTAAGCAGAGAGAGGCTAGTAGGAGTGCAAGCTGAAAGATTTTCTGCATATATTTGCAGCGTGTAGCTTTTGTATTTTTCTTAATATAGCAACCGCTCTTTAGTTCAGTTACTCAATGTTTCTGTTTCGGCTTCTGTAAAGATGGGTGGCCACAGTTCGGGAATTGGTAATTCCCAACCGGGGAAGAGTTCGGGAATGGTTAAGATGTCTTCATTGCTTAACACAATTGGTTCACCTGTGGGTCGATAAACGGTTACGCTTTCTTCATCGGGGTCAATGAGAATTCCGACAACTGCTCCTAATTCTAAGAACTTTTTAAGTCTCTTTTCTATGGGTTTAATTCTGTCGCTTTGAGATTTAATTTCGACTACTAAATCTGGTACAAGTTGTCCAAAGTAACGAGGACTTTGGAGAAGTCGGGAAGCGCGAACAAAGGAAACATCGGGTGCTTTGAGATTTTTATCTGGCATGATGAAACCGCCTGCGGAGTCAAACAAGCGTCCCAAACGACGAGGATAAACCCAGTTACCCAATAACCGAATTAGCAAAGCTCCAATTTCACTCGATACAATGTCTGATGGCCCCATAACGATAATTTTCCCATTTTCGAGTTCTAGTTGGTAATCATGTCCGGCTTCGGAGAGTGTTGCTTGTAAGTTTTCCAAGTCTTTTACTGTCATCAGTGACATCAGAAATCTCCTTGTCTAGCTGAGTGTATCTAGATTTTAGCTCAAAATGTGCCAAAAACAGATATTATTTTGGGATTTCGAGCGTCTTATGTCCGGCAATTTACTGGATTTTCAGTGGCTTGAACTCTCATCTTTATTTTCGGTTTTTACCACGATCGATTACGCTGTTGCCCAGTCCTTGTGCGAGATGCAGCTGCAATTGCTTTCTTCGATCGCATGAAACCGATCGAGGTGTCTGTTAATTAGCAGCTCAAGGGCATCAGCAGTTAGAGGCTCGGAGAAGTAATACCCTTGACCGCGATCGCATCCGAGTACTCGCAGTTGCGATAGTTGTTCGGCAGTTTCGACTCCTTCGGCAGTTACGCTTAGGTGTAGCGCCTTGGCAAAAGCAATTACAGCATGGACGATCGCGGTATCTTCACGATTATGCCCCAGACCCTTGATGAAGGAGCGATCGATCTTCAGAGTGTCTACTGGAAAGCGCTTTAGGTAACTCAGAGCGGAAAAACCCGTCCCGAAATCATCGATCGCTAGCCTTATCCCCAAATGTTTCAGCCGATATAATGTGGCAATGGTCGTGTCCCCCTGCTCCATCATCATACTCTCTGTAATTTCCAGCTTTAAGCTCTGAGGGTTAAGACCAGTTTCATTGAGGATGTGGGCAATTTTATCCACAAATTGGGGTTGTTGGAACTGTTTCGCGGAAAGGTTCACACCTACCACCAATGGGGGATTGTCGGGGTACTGCAATTGCCAGTCTCTTGCTTGTCGGCAAGCTGTTTCCAAAACCCACTGTCCAATAGGCAAGATCAAGCCCGTTTCTTCTGCTAGGGGGATAAACTTAGCAGGCGAGATCAGACCGATGCGTGGATGTTCCCAGCGGATCAGGGCTTCCACTTCGCTGATTTTGCCGTTGTCCAATTGCAGCACTGGTTGGTAGAAAAGCCTGAACTCTTGGCGCTCGATCGCGCGTCGCAGATCGGTTGCTAGCTGCAATAGCTCAAAGGCACGAGAGTCCATGTCTGGCTTGAATAAGGTAAAGCGGGATTTACCGCTTTTTTTGGCCTCGTACATGGCAGCATCGGCATTACGCAGGAGATCGTCGCAACGCTCATAACCAGTGCTTAAGGCAATCCCAATGCTGCTGCTGATGAACACTTCCCGCTTTTCTAAGTTAAATGGAGTTTGTAGCTGTTCTATAATCCTTTCTGCTACATAGGTGGCATCGCTTTCTTCATTTATATCTTTGAGCAAAATGGTGAATTCGTCGCCGCCAAAACGGGCGACTGTATCGACCGATCGCAAACAGGATTTGAGGCGTTGACTCACGCCAATCAGCAGCTGGTCTCCTGCTTTGTGTCCCAGGCTATCGTTGATCACTTTAAAGCCGTCCAAGTCCAGAAACAGCACTGCAACTGAAGACCGATCCGCGCCAGTCAAAACCTGCTCTAGCTCATTCACGAATAAGGCGCGGTTTGGCAGCTTAGTCAAGGAGTCGTGGAATGCCTGATGGGTCAATTCGGCCAGTTGGATTTCCAATTGCTGGGCTAGGTAGTTGATCGCTGCTGCTAAGTCGTTGACTTCCTGAATTTTACCGGATGCTACCCGTCGATGGTAGTTTCCCCGCAGGATGTCTCCGGTGGCTGCGATCGTGACTTTTAAAGGTTTGGCAATATCTTGCGCCAGCACTAAGAGGAACCACAACATCGCGATAATCAGCACTCCAGAGCCAATTAAGGCGATCGCATTGCGCTGGTTGGACGCGACAACTAAATCCTTCGTGGGAACCAACGCTACAAGTAAGCCATTGTCGGCTAGGGGTTTAGCTGTGAGGTGGAAGTTGTAGCGAGCAAAGTCTTGGTTGAGCTTGTTTAGGGTGTTCTCTGTTAGCTGGGACTTATCCAGCAAGCGCCTCAAGTCAGGTTGGGCGATCGTGCTGCCGATTAGCCTGCCTTGTTGCAATAAGGCTAATTCTACATCATCACGTCCCTCGATCTGGTTGAGGTTTTTGTCGTTGAGCCTAGTTTCCACCAAGATTACCCCAACGATGCCTTGAGGTTCTTTAATCGGGGCCGCAGCCAATACCATTAGCCCTTCCCTATTTACGAATACTTTAGACTCTGTTAAGGAAGACAAAGCTTTTTTGAGTAGGGGTTTGGCGATCGCATCTGTCGATCGTTCCCCTAGATGCAGGATTTCGTCAGCGTTTTTGTCATATATATGAATACTTTCCAGCCCCAGTTTGGCTTTTAGAGGGATAAGCATTTGCGCTAAGCCACTCTTGTCGCCTTTTTTCACTGCTGTAGATAGGCCGTTGCGATCGGCTAGTAGCTGGGCTACAATTTCTTTGGACTTCCGTCGCTCCTGTACAGAATTCGCGATTCCTTCCAGCACGGTGACTCCCCGCCGGTTGAGCAAAAGTTCTGCTTGTTTGGTGCTAGAGAAGTTGCTGAAGACGCTCTGGCTGACCGCCGCCGCCAATACCAAGCTAATCGGCACTAACAGGCGAGCTTGAAGCCCCCAGGAACGAGGTTCACTTTTTAACGGGAGCATAGCTGTAAGCCTCCATACTTTTCGACCAACTGATTGTTATATTCCAGGGATAGGTATAAGTTTCTGGAACGAATATGTAATGCTGACACTGTTTAAGACTATTAAGTACAACAAATTAAGCTGTATTTTTAGACGGCCATATCACTATTTAGTTAATAGGAAAAATAATCTAAATAAATGCCAAGTTTTGACTTGTTTTTATAATTTACTATATAAATATAAAATATGGGGTTTTCGCTATGGCCTTCATCAAATCTTTAAAAAAACATCCATTTGTTTAGTACTTGCTTTTCAATTTGGAAAGGAATGGATGCTGTTACTGACAATTGTCAGCAACGATATAGCGAACTGCTGTCACTTTAAGTTAAAAATGTGAAAATGTCGGGAATAAGACTAAGCCCAAGAAAATTTTTTAGCATTGTTTTGACTAAATGCCGTGGCTTTTACCAATTACCCAATGGCGACGGAAAAACCGGGCTAGGGCAGATTCCTTTAAAGATAAATAGATGGGGCGACCGTGGGGACAGGTGCGCGGATGACGGGTACGCTGCCATTGTTCTAAAATCGTCTGCATCTGTTGCAGTGTAAGAGGTGTGCCGTTGCGGATGGCACTGCGGCAGGCAACAGCCACTTGTGCGGTTTGCAAGTCTCCCCCTAAACTGAGTTCTATGAGGGCGTCTGCACAATCTTCTCGCTGGGCTAGTAGTGCTGGTGCGTTGCGTACTGCCCACATCTGTTCGCCGAAGAGTTCTATTTCTAAACCGATGCGTTGGAGTTGTTCGACTTGGTTATCGCAGAGATTGGTGAGAACGATCGGAGGTTGAAGGGGTACGAGTTGCCAACGATCGCACAATTGCTCGTATAATACTCTCTCGTGCGCGATGTGCTGTTCTATTAACCAAACTCCAGCGGGATGTTCCGCGACAATATAAGTGTTGTGGATTTGGGCGACGACACGCAGTTCGATCGAACCAATTTCATTTTTACTTGATGGAGTTGGTTGAATGGAACGATTGATGCTGTAAGCAGTTTTGTTTTCTGCTGCTGTGAGTAATTTGCCCATTCTCTCGCTGTGGACGGCTTCTGGTAGATTGGCTGGACTGATTTGCAATGCTTGTCCGATCGCGTGAGTAATTTGTTCCTGCCAGTAATTCATTGAGTGCAGGTAGATCTCTGCTTTGGCGGGATGGCGATTCCAGTCAATTAGATCGGGAGAAATCTGAAGGTGGAGGAAACAGACGGGGTAGCGATCGCGCGGTAATGTGCGTTGAAAAGATGCTAGTATAGCTTGCTCAAGTTCCGCAGACTTCACCATTCGTCCATTAGTGGCAACTCTTACCCAGTCAGGACGTCGGCGATGGCACCTGTCTGGTAAACCCAACACTAATTCTAACCACTGAGTTGGAGAATTGGTAATTGGTAATTGTGAAAACTCTTTCCCAGTCCCCAGTTCCACCTTCAACTGCTGCAAGTCGGTCAAATGCACATCGCGTAAGATTTGGGGCAGAATTTGCTGTGCTGTTTCGCCGGGACTGATGGTAAACCATTGGCGATCGTT
Source organism: Oscillatoriales cyanobacterium PMM_0008 (assembly GCA_949128025.1). Classification (GTDB taxonomy): domain Bacteria; phylum Cyanobacteriota; class Cyanobacteriia; order Cyanobacteriales; family Aerosakkonemataceae; genus Argonema. Next base: position 12,100 of record CASBRD010000455.1, read on the forward strand.
TTGCTGCACTTGCCAGGTAATGTGGGGATGGCAGATGGCGATTTGGTGAATGGTAGCTTGTACCGCTTTCAATTGTTGTGCTGGTGGCGGTAATCCCTGGCGGCGAACAGTCCACGTACCGAATAGATTGGCGGCGGTGACGATCGTTCCAGGTGCGATCGCAACTGCTTCTTCTACCACTGGTTCCCCCAGAGCATCATACACTATTCGCCACCCCTCACCACCATCACGCGATCGGCTGCAAATATCTAATTCCGACAATTGCGCTAAACTGTGCAACGCCTCCCCGCGAAACCCCAAACTGGTAATCTTCCACAAATCCTCGCAACGACGGATTTTGCTAGTGCTGTGGGGAGTTGCTGCGAGTTGCAAGTCTGCCAAATCCATACCAAAACCATTATCCGCTACTCGCACTCGCCATTGTTCCGGCCAGAGAGATATGGCGATCCGCGTTGCACCCGCATCAAGGGCGTTTTCCACCAGTTCTCGCACAACAGCTGCTATAGAGTCAATCACCTCACCGGCGGCGATGAGATGCACTACTTCTGCGGGTAGGGGTTGAATAGGGGAAGGCATAAGATCTAGTTTAGGAGAACAGGGAACTTTCCATGCACGAAGATCCAAAAATGTGTCATCATTATGAGTGGAATAAAACATCTTACAATACAAAGCGATGTCTGGAGATTTATTAAAGGTTTTTCAGGAAGCTTATCGAAATTTGGAACTTCTGCCACTATTGGAGCAGAGGGAATTAGATAAATTCAGGGTCGATTATGGTAGAGAAATTATTGAAGAATTAGAGCAGTTGGTTGAAGATAGCCCTTCGGGTGATGGAAAGATAATTTTCACGGGACATCGCGGTTGCGGCAAGTCTACATTATTGGCTGAGTTTGGTCGTTGGTTAGATGACCGATACTTTGTGGTTTCTTTTTCTATATCCGACACAATTGAAATGTCGGATATCAACCATATTAACATTTTATTTGCCATTGCGGTTAACTTAATGTACGAGGCAGAAAAACAGCAAGTACAGATACCGCCAGCAAACAAAAATGCTATACATAAGTGGTTTGCTAGTAAAACTCGCATAGAAGAAGAGAAAGTACAAGCTGAAACTTCGGTAGGCTTTGATTTATTCAAAATTATTAGCGGCAAGCTGAAAGCGGATGCTGTTGTTCGCCAAGAAATCAAGCAAGAGTTTGAGAGGAAGGTTTCGGACTTAGTAGCGCGGATCAATGAAATCGCTGCTGTGATTCAGGTTGCCAGTAAAAAAGATGTTTTGGTTATTATCGATGACTTGGATAAGCTAGAGTTAGCGCGAGTTGACGAAATTTACCGAGATAACATCAAGGCTCTATGCTTACCAGGATTCCGGATTATTTACACGATACCTATTGCTGTTTTGCGAGATAAGTTTCTTCGACCTCTGATTGAGACAGAAACCAATGACCAAATTGTGGTGATGCCTGTTCTGAAGTTGTTTGAGAAAGGACAAAGCCGCCTACCTAATCCAGCTATCCGCATGGAGGCTAAAGATATTTTATGTCAAATTCTAAATAAGCGCATATCAAGTCAGCTATTAGAACCGCAGACGGCAGAAAAGATGGTTTTAATGAGTGGCGGTGTGCTGCGGGAATTGATTCGCATTGCCAATGAATGTTGCAGGATTTGCCTGCGATTAATCAGGCGGCAACCCGCTCAAACTGCTATGATGATTGATGATGCGATTCTAGATAAGGCAGTTAACGGTATCCGCAATGATTTTGCCATTCCTTTAGGTAAAGTTGATTATGAAATCTTGCATAAGACGTATCAGCAATTTACACCCGATGACCCAAAGCAGCCAGAGTTTTTAGACTTGCTACATGGGCTGTATGTTTTGGAGTATCGCAATCGTCAAAATTGGTACGATGTTCACCCGATTGTAATTGAGCTATTGAGAGAACAGGGGTTGATATAATGATATCCCAAGAGATGGCCGAGCCGGAAGATAAAAATCTAGAAAACTATGAGGATTTGCTAGTTACTATTGAAGCTAGCCAGGGAGTATTATCTTTATTGATTGCTGTTTGCGATGATAGTAATTTTCGAGATCGGATAATTGCACGTTATGAAATTGAAATAGGGTCAGATATTCGTAATTATCGGGTAGAATTGCCCAGAGGCGAACCGAGTATTAGGGCTGCTATTGCGGAAGTAGTGCAAGCAGATGAGTATCTGCAAAATGGTGGCAACGCAGTATTGACAGTGACGGGTGCAGAGAAACTATATTTTCTTAAATTAGGGGCTGAACGTTCGGAACAGGAGATTTTTTTCGGTTATTTGCAGTGGACGCGGGAAGCATTGCGAGAGTTTCCTTATCCTATTGTGATTTGGGTGACTAATCAAATCCTAATTAACTTGATTAAAAAAGCTCCAGATTTTTGGAGTTGGCGCAAGGGTGTGTTTCGGTTTGAGTCGAAAAAAACTGCTTTAATTTCTGCTAAGGAGATTACACCATTACAGTTATTTTTGGAGCGAGATGAATCACCTAATAATGATGACGATCCATACTTTCTGTCGGTAGAAGATTTGCAGCAACTGATTCAACAGATTGAAGGGAAAAGAAGTGCTGAAGATCCGCTTTTGGCTAATTTGTACGCGAGAATAGGTGATATTTATAACAGAAGACTGCAAAGGGGTGAAGCTCAAGATTATCAAAAAGAACAAGCACTGGCAATAAACTATTTTCGCAAGGCTATTGCTTTACAAAAAAAGTCTGGTTTAGAAGCAGACTTATCATACAGTCTGCACAATCTGGCATATCTCTACAATTCCCAAGGAAGATACAGCGAAGCAGAACCGCTGTATTTGCAAGCTTTGGAATTGACCAAACGTTTGTTGGGAGATGAACATCCCAATGTCGCCGCAAGTCTAAACAATCTGGCAAGTCTCTACTATTCCCAAGGAAGATACAGCGAAGCAGAACCGCTGTATTTGCAA
>CASBRD010000456.1 GCA_949128025.1 Oscillatoriales cyanobacterium PMM_0008
ACGCAAAATCACGAAAAATCAAGCATTGTAGGGGCGGGTTTTGTATTAGGGATATCTGTGAAATGCTTAATTTATCGGCTAAACCCGCCCCTACGCAAAAAATGGGTGCGTAAGTCCTGACACAGAAACCCGGTTTCTGGGGTGTACTTCATGCGACTGAAACCGTTGGTAGGGTTTGCAGTCGCAAAACCTACCATGACTCATGTAAATTTTTATACCATAATTTAAAATTTAAAATTAAGACGGGATTATAAAGTACTTAATATTTCTTAATGTTACAATAAATTAATAATACTTCTAAAAACCTTTTTACTTCGGTCTTGATGCGCCTGTGTCGTTTGTGGCTGAGGTTAACCGCCTTTCGCTACCTGTGTGGCGAGAATGCTTGAGCAAGCTCAAAAGCTTCTGCTTTTGGCTCAAGAACAGCATCAGATCCGTCAAACCACCATCTAGAGTCGAGATCTCACCCTAAACCCCCAATGTCTAAAACTAAAGATGCAGCCAATAATTTAATAATTATTTCGATTGAGAGACTTAAACACAAGTTAGCTCATTTCTTCCGGTAGATAAAAGCACCAACCTTTCTGAGCGAGTATAAAGCATTAGTAAATAACAACAGTACTTTTCTAACAAAGTCTAAATTTATGACTTTTTTCAACACCACCATACCCCCCCTGCGTCGCAAACCAAAAAATGTCAATTTTCAGGATTTCCCAGGTGCGTGGCGCGTCAATTTACAGATTGGAAACATTACGTTATATTCAAGCTTTTATACCAAATTGGATCAAGCTTGTATCTTGTGGGCTGCGATCTCGGTAGCAATTTTTGCCACGGCACAATTTTTTCCGATCGACTGGACGCTGCAAGCCATTCTGTGGTCAGTTCTCACCCTTTTCGGCACAGTAGCGATGTGGAAGTTAACGCTAGGTTGGATGAACGAGGAGCCTTTTAAGTCAATTATTTATTGCTGGGCAATTTTGATGCTGGGCGGTCTTCTGATAACTGACTTGAGTATCTTCTTTAATTGGGGGGAAGTTTTGATGGGGCTGTGTCCTTTGTGGTTGGGGTTGAGTGCTTTGGGTTACGCTTATACTGGGTTCGCAATGCGATCGCGCACTTTCCTACTCACCAGTTTAATTCACCTCTTAGGTATATTGATTCTGCCTTACGTTGGCACTTGGCAGTTTCTCACCACTGGAATTGTAATTGGGTTTAGCGTATTTCTATTGGCTGAGTTTGAATGGGATACCACCGCCTCATGCAACGGGAACCCAGCTAATTACGATTTAGTGAACTCCCAAGCGCAACAGTTCAACCAGCAGGAACCGCAACACCTGTAACTATTGTGATTTTTTAGGGTATAAGCATTCACCAAAAAATACAAGCTCAACATTGTAGAGACGTTTCATGAAACGTCTCTACAACAGATAAATATAAGGGGGATTGTTAAAGCAGATTCCGTATGACACTTACCTCCAATCAAAAGTACTGTTTGCACTCAACTACCAATCTGATGTATTCGATTCCTTGAAGCTGTCCCCATCAAAGGGTTGCACGCCTATTTCTGGATAAGCATCGTCAGTCGGGCCAAAAATCCGAGCTACTGCTGAGAAAAATTGGGTAACGCTGTCCAACATCTGGTAAATAGTCATATAATTTTTCCTTCCGTTCTAGTATTGCTGGGCGAGATAATCTCTATATTTAAATTATCGATAATTTTAGATGTTGGGATCGTCTTTGCAATAATTATTTGACTATGTTTGCAATACTTTGTTTAAATTTCCAGTAGCTATGGGGTTTACGCTCAAAACGCGATACTTTCTTAACGTTTCTTTATATTTCCAGCCTTTGTGAGGTGAGTGAGGTACAGAGAAACCGGGTTTCTGGGGTGTATAGCAACTGCCAAGGCGGTTAGGACATTCTTAATTCCACCAAACCCTTGATTCTCAACCCTTGTTCCCCTAGTCCCTAGCTGTACTTCAGGCGATCGCATCATTTAAAGTAAAAATACCATTAAGAAAATTGTATAAATAGCTGCAATCAGCAAAAATATCCCATAACGTCTAGCTTTACAAAATCTTTAATCAAAATCCCTTGACACTATTATGGTAAAAGCTACTATAATCGTAGCAACCAACCACGCTAGGAACCTGGGCCATGAAAATTGCCCCTGACCGTAACCGCCTGCACCTTGTCAATCTCGATCTAACTGAAACGGCACAAGACAAAGAACTCACCGTCTGTTCTGAAGATTACAGCCTTTTGACCGACCTGTATCAGCTGACAATGGCAGCTTGCTACGTAGGTGAAGGTCTAGATCGACGACAGGCCAGCTTTGAGCTATTTGTGCGCCGATTGCCGGAAAACTTTGGCTATTTAATCGCGATGGGCTTGCAACAAGCCGTGGACTACCTAGAGAAATTCCGGTTTAGCCCAAGCCAGATAGAAGCGTTGCAGGCGACAGGGATTTTCGATCGCGTACCCGATCGATTTTGGTCGCTTTTAGCAGAAACCCGCTTTACTGGCGATGTATGGGCTGTACCAGAGGGCACGGCGGTGTTTGCCAACGAACCGCTGCTGCGAGTGGAAGCCCCCCTGTGGCAGGCTCAGCTGGTGGAAACATACCTGCTCAATACAATTAACTACCAAACTTTGATTGCTACAAAAGCGGCGAGGGTGCGAGATGTGGCAGGCCCAGAAGCGATGTTGCTGGAATTCGGCACCAGACGTGCGTTTAGTCCCCAGGCTTCTGTGTGGGCAGCTCGTGCGGCGTTGGCAGCTGGATTGGATGCGACATCAAATGTACTGGCTGCTGTTAAGCTCGATCGCAAGCCTAGCGGTACGATGGCTCATTCTTTAGTGATGGCGTTAGCGGCGACATCTGGTAGCGAGGCGGAGGCATTTACTGCGTTTCACCGATATTTTCCGGGATCGCCCTTGTTGATTGACACTTATGATGCGATCGCAGCTGCCCAAATGTTAGCAGAACGGGTAAACTCAGGCGAGATGAAATTGTCTGGTGTGAGGTTAGATTCTGGCGATTTAGTTGCCTTATCCCAAAAAGTGCGATCGCTCTTACCCAACGTTCCCATCTTTGCCAGCGGCGATTTGGACGAGTGGGAAATTACTCGATTAAAGAATGCGGGTGCTTGCATCGACGGTTATGGATTGGGAACTCGATTGGTGACTGGTTCGCCTGTAAATGGAGTCTATAAACTTGTAGAAATTGATGACATTCCTACCATGAAACAGTCGCTCAATAAAACTACTTATCCCGGTCGCAAGCAAATCTTTCGTCGTTTAGAAAACGGCCTTATTCAATCAGATAGATTGGGACTCGCCACAGAAATTTCAGAGGAAGAACAGCCTTTGTTACAGTTAGCGTTCCAAGATGGTAAGCGCTTGTGGGATGAAACTTTAGAGCAAATACGCGATCGCACTGCCGCCTCGATTGCCAGTCTACCACCCCAAACTCGTCAGATCGATCGCCCCATCCCGCCACCAATAGAAATCTCTGATGCGCTGCTTAAATTGACTCAACAAACAAAACGCTAAGAAAGTCAAAAGTCAAAAG
>CASBRD010000457.1 GCA_949128025.1 Oscillatoriales cyanobacterium PMM_0008
AATTGGTATAGATGTGGGATTGAACCATTTCTATACTGATAGCCAAGGGGAAAAGGTTGACAACCCACGATTTCTAAGAAAGTCGGAAAAAAGACTAAAGAAAGCACAACGTCAAGTTTCTAAAAAGGTTAAAGGCTCAAATAACCGGAAGAAAGCTATTAACCATTTAGGTAGAACGCATTTAAAAGTATCACGCCAGCGTAAAGATTTTGCTGTGAAATTAGCAAGATGCGTAGTGATGTCTAATGACATCGTGGCGGTGGAGGACTTAAAGGTGCGAAACATGGTGAAAAATCATCATTTAGCTAAGTCAATTAGTGATGCTGCTTGGTCACAATTTAGGGAATGGTTGGAATATTTTGCACTTAAATTTGGCAAAATTATTATAGCTGTTCCTCCCCATTTCACGAGTCAGAATTGTTCTAGCTGTGGAGAAGTTATGAAAAAATCCCTATCTATTCGCACCCACGTTTGTAAATGTGGGGTCGTTTTAGATAGGGATGAAAATGCCGCAATTAATATTTTAATTAAGGCGTTAAGATTGCTTGGTTATGTTTCAAATACGGTAGGGCATACCGAAATTAACGCTTGTGGAGAGATGATCCTCTACTTAAATCTGGAAACAGCATTTAAGCAAGATTGCTCGTTTAAGCAAGAATCCCCGTCCCTTTAGGGCTGGGGAGTGTCAATAGATGCTCTCGTATCTGTTACCAATTACACCTCAATTGCAACTAAATCATCGGATAAATTATCTAAAACCGCTGTTAAAAAATGTTCCCGAATTCCCATCGTTTCATAACTTTGCAAAGAAGTCTATTGATTTTTCGATCTAGCCCAAACTTTTATATAAGGTGTGGCAATATTAATGGTCTTAGTACTTGATAGAGCAGAGCAAGGATGAACGGGACAACGATCGGGAGGGCTACTATCAGCCCCCATTTGCCAAACCGAACCTCTTGATTATTGGATTTGAGGAGTGCAATCACAGCAGCAGATCCCATTAATACCCATAGACAACCGAAGGCAATGAAAATAATATATGGTGAGTCTTGCATTTTTCTTCCTCTAAATTCTCTAGTAGTCTATTTTTAGGTTAGCACGACCCCCTTTGTACAGTTGACTTGCTTTAGTTAACAGGACTTACGCAAAAACTAAGGTTTTACCTCCCGACTCCCAGATTTGGGGGCTAGGAGGACGATCGCGTAAGTCCTAGTTAAATTCTTGCGATCGCGCTGTTGAACCGGGTCACAGGTTTTGCAAATAGCTCTATTTTGGTTAACAACACACGCGATCGCATACGATCGAACGAGGAGCAAGTCTTACTTCCGCCATTCCCCCGTGGGCAGCGTCAGTGATAAACTGCTTGTCTAGGGCACTGATCTGGCTACGGCTTGATGACGGTGCAGATTGTTCAATTTGGTTTTTCTGGGCTATGGCTGAGTACCCCAAAGTACCAAATAATCCCGCTGCTACAAGGGCTGTTGTTAATGTTAGTAGTTTAAACATTGCTGACCCCCTTGGCTTTTCATGTGACTACTTTAATGGTGAACTGCTGGTGATCGAGTTCCTCTGTCTTGAGGTCAGTAAATTAATCCTATTTAAGACAAACAAATGACAATCCAAGGTATCTATGAAGTATGTGTTGGTTGCCGCGAACCAATCTCCCTCATTCAATATTGGGAGCAATTTGGTTATCGCATCGGTCAAATTGGTGAATTATCCCCAGAATCAGCAAACAAATTGTATGGAGTCAATTCCTCTTTGCGTTCCATTCGCCTCTACCATCAAGATGCCGATCATGGTCTTATCCGTCTAATGGTTTGGGAAAACCCTACCAATGATGGATTGCAAATGTCATCAATGAAGGCCAAAGGAAACCGCTGGGGAACTGCATTAACTGCTGATGTCTTGAATATTCTCAACCATGCCGAAGAAGCAGGAAAAGCAGGTTTACCAGTCAAATATATCTATCCTCAATGGGATGTCATCTACAACAAAGAGAGAAAAATGCGTCCTTTTGCAGAGCCTATTGTTGGGGTGCGGGAAATGATGATGCTTCAACCTTTGACACGACAAATTTTCTTTCAAAGATTCAACTATACTGTGCCTAATTACGGAAAGATTAATGAGATATCACATTTCAAAACGAGCCAGATAACCCACATGGGAATAGTGGTTCAAGATGACAGCAGAGAAACATTCCGTTTTTATGAAGAAACGTTGGGTTTGCTGCGCGTGCGGAATGAGGAAGAAACAACCTATGAAAGTTCGGAAACAGCAAGACAGATTTTCGATCTTCAGCCGAACGAAAGATTTTCAGTAACAACATTTGACGATCCGCGATCGTCAAAGTCAGACTGGCAAGCAGTTCGATCGGGCCGACTTTATATTGTTCGATTTCCCGAATCTATAAAGCTAGAAAATTGTTTGGAAAAGGCACAACCGGGATGTTTGGGAATGTCTCTGTATACCTATCGCGTGACTGAAATAGAAGAGTATTTCCAGCGCGTCAAGGCAAGTTCTGCTCAAAATATCTCAGAAATTGCGTACAACGAGTTTGGAGAGCAAAGTTTTTCCTTTGTCGCACCTGATGGCTATTTCTGGACATTGATTAGTCATTAGTAATTTGGATAATTAATCACTATGCGATCGCATCCCCCCACCTTCAACCCAATCGCCTTTTTGTTACTGCTGATGCTCGGTGCTAATCAAACTAAAATAGCAGTAGCTTCCCCATCTTTGAGTATAGTTAAAATAAATCATCCCGTCAGCTTTGCTGAAAATTTAATCACTTTAGGAAAAGAGATAGCTGCGACGGGAGATGTCGATATTGCTTTGCAAATGTTCGATCGCGCTGTACAGATGGCAGAAACTATTGAAGATAAATCTTCTAAAATTAATGCTTTATCTGATATTGCCATTAAATTAGCAGAAGTTGGGCAAACTGAGAAAGCAAAGCAACTATTCGATCGCGCTGTGCAACTTACCAAACAAAGGGATGAAAACTTTACCCTATACCAACAAGAACCGGCATTGCGAGATGTGGCAATTAAAGTTGCACAAGCGGGACTTATTGAAAAAGCATTGCAGTTAACTAAAACGATATCCTCTAATTATCGCCAAGCTGAAGCGCTGAATGCGATCGCACCCATTTTGGCCGAAAAAGGACAATTAGAGCCAGCTAAGAAAATTTTATCAGAAGCGCTCCAAAAAGCCAGAGGAATTACCGGAGATTATGTTTATGAATCCAATGGAAGTTGCGGTAACGACAAATTTGATATTTTAGCAAAAATAGCTGGCAATCTCAGTTTATTATCACAATTTAAACAAGCGCTACAAGTAGCTCAAAGCGTTACTGGTTGCAGTTCTGCTAGCGGTGAAAGCACAGAAGATTATCAAACTATGGCATATCTTGGCATTCTCGCACATTTGGCAAATGCAGAGCAAGTAAAACAAACTTGGACAAGCGCCCAAACGATGAAAAATGACATTGAAAAAGCCGAAGTTTGGTCGGCAATTGCTGTCAAATTGGCTGCTATGAATGAGACAAATTTAGCTTTATCAGTAGCTGCCAAGATTTCGCAGCAAATCCCTTCAATAACTAAAATTGATTCCGGTTCAGCTATGAGGGAATTTGGCGTTAAAGAAAAAGCGCTAGGAGATATCGCTATCAAATTAGCAGAACTCGGACAATTTGATGCTGCTAAGCAAGTAGCGCAGATGATTCGCGAACTGACTCCGCAAGAGTCCGCAGCAAATCAAGAGTTCAACAGCACAGATCGACCGAGTATAAAATCTTTGATTTGGGTAGAAATTGCTCACCAATTAGCAAAAGCAAAGCAAGTAGATATGGCATTGCAGATAGCTAAAAGTATCCAAGATAGGGAAGGTAAAGCTTTGGCGATAATTGCGATCGCGCAACAACTGCAACAAACCGGATACCCATCGCCAGCCGATAAATTCTTCTCCCAAAATTTGCAGTTACCTCCCATTCCCCAGGGTAATAATTTTTCTGGCAATCAGTCAATTATTAGAATTGTTAGCGCTTTAACAAAAGCCGGATATATTGAGCGGGGTTTGCAGATTGCTAACGCTATCAACGATAGCAGTTCTAAAGAAGAGGCGTTGGCTGATATTGCTTCCCAATTAACAGAAATTGGACAAGTCGATCGAGCATTACAAATTGCCAATACCTTAACTTTCCCTGGTTTTAAGGAGCGGGCTTTCAGTAAAATAGCATCCAAATATGTAGAATTAGGACAACTAGAACCAGCTTTACAGGCGGCCAAAAATTTGAGCGATAATACTAAAGATGAAATTTTAGCTAAGATCGCTGATGCTTTTGCCAAATTAGGAAAAACCGAAGAAGCTTTGCAAGTTTCGCAAACTATAGCTAGTGCGGAAATCAAAGCATCTGCGATCGCCAATATCGCTGCACGGTTAATCCAAATAAAAGGCTAGTGCCATCTTCGATATTGATGGAAGCGATCGCTATACAAATCTTAATCCTCTGCTTCTGGAATGGGAAATCTTTCTCCCGCTAGATAAGCTTCAAAGTGCTTTTTGAAGTAAATCCAAGAAGTCATATCATCATCTAATGGTGCTTTAGGAGCATTTTTATACAAAGGCACCCGCGTATCGATTTCATCTTGAAGCAATTGGGGTAAATCGGTAAAGTTGTTAACTTTCTGACCAGTAGCGCTGTAGATAAGATGTCCCGGTCTATCTCCCATTTTCATCCAGGGTAACCAAGGGCCGATCCTATCCCAACAAATAAACATTTTAGAAACGGAAAGTTTTTCTGAATTGTGCAAATCTTCGGTCGGAACTGTCAGTTTAAATAACTCCGCTGCTTGATAGGTTGTTTGCGGACTGTAATCGCTAAATTTTGGATCTTCGGCAAGGCTATTTGGGTAGGTGGGAAATAAGTCAAATACGAATGTGGTGATGTCACCATTCACTTGACCTGGGAAATTTCCTTTAAAGTAACCTTCTACCGGACTATTGGCAACGTGAATAACGGTAACCGTTTCTGCCGTCCAGGGGTTTTCCCATTTGTGGAGGATTTCATTGGTGTTTGGATCGAGGTAATAAGTCAGTTCTCTTGAGGTAAATTTCCAGGTTTGATCGTCATTTTCAATACATCTACTCACGCTCATTCCCACAATGTTGAAGAGGCGCTTTTTCTTCTCATTTGGCATAAAAGAGTATATCGATCCTGTCCAGGTGAGAAAGGTTTGACTACCATCGAGCGAGCTGCGTACTTTCACCCAGTGCCTTGTATCAAATTCTTGGATTTCATTAACCATCTACTGAGTCCTCGCAATACCTAACTACTAATTATCGCCTGAGTTGGGGAGCAAGCGATCGAGATAGCGAAACAACAACAACCATAATGGGAGAGAAGCATGAATAGCTATTAGGCGCACTAGATGCCCCGCCGTGACAATTTCCACGTTATGATTTAATGCTAAGGAGACCAAAATCATTTCCGCCGAACCGCCTGGTGCGGCGACTAGCATACAGGTGAGCCAGTCCCAAGGCGTGAGAAATGTAGCGATCGCAGCTGCTAAGAATCCCGCTCCAATAGTCATGACTACGGGTATTAAAGCATACGCGATCGTTTTTTTATCGAGATTTGGTTTACTTCCCCAATATTCGCCTATACTAATTCCCAAAAAAGCTTGACCAATTAAGCTAATTAAAAAAGGCGGTTTAAAATCTAAATCTGCTAGTAAAGGGAAGAAATTTAGTAGGTAATTAAAACTTATGCCGACTACTAATGCCCCAAAGAAAAATGCGGCAGGAATTTTCAATATATTAGTTATGCTAACTGACAGAAATGTTAAAATTAGCGATAAAGCGAGCAATGCTAAATATAATATATCTGTACTGAAAAAGTTGGCCGGAAAAATGCTGACGACCGTGTTAGCATCATTAACAGCCAATATCCTAGCTAATATAGGTATGAAAAATACAATCGTTGTGACCCGTATGATTTGGACGAGTGCAACCACCGAGGCATTTTTTCCGTAATCTGCCGCAATACTTGACATAATCCCTATCCCCCCCGGCGTTGTGGCAAGCATTGCAGTTAGTAGGTTTGTTTGGCTAATCCGGGAGTAAATATAGCCGATACCAATACCGCTAAACATTAAAAATAACGTAATAAAAACAAATATGTGTAATTTAGAATAAAGCGCTGACATATCTCCATGAGCGATTGAAAATCCGACAACCAAACCTACGAGAAGCTGTCCTATCTTCCTAACTGTTTTGTTCGGTTCGGCGGTTTCTTTGGATAAAATACGATAAGCTGTAAGTACTAAAACACCAGAGACAATACCGCCAAATATCCAAGCAACGCCACCGATGCGAAATCTTGCTAGCGCGAAACCGATCGGCAAAGCGAAAAGCATTTGTAAAAGAAGAATTATGACGCGATCTTTGGCGGATATACTTTGTTTTGCCGCAACAGATTCCTCTAGTGTTGTCGAAATTTTGTTTTGGATATGGACATCAAGTTCCTGAATTGGATTAACCATAATAAGGTTCCTTTTAATATTTAACTATTACTTGACTCTGGGAGGTAGGGATGGAGATTGAAAAACAACAAACCTATATATTTTATTTTACAGGAAGTTGTTTCATTTAATTCAGATTTATCTAAATATACAATGAATTATCCCCGGTTTGCTCTGGCAAACGGTATATCAGTGACTCTGGGTAGATCAACCTAAGTAGGAAAAAAATGTATTTTATGATACATACTTTTTATAACAACCTACCTTATTGCAAAAAAGAGTATGCTTTTGAATAAGGCGATCGCCTCAGATCCAGAAAGCTCAGAGCCAAATTTAGAGATAATTTGAAACATGAGTGAAAAACTAAGCGTTCGCAATCCTCGCACCGGACAAATTGACAGCTGGATTGCGCCACCCACACCAGACCAACTTGCCGAATCCAATACCCCCCGGCGCGAAGCTCAAATAGCTTGGCAGCAGGTAGGTTTAGAACAGCGAATAGAGGCAATGCAGCAGTGGAAGCAAGCCATTTCATCTCAAAAAGATGAGCTTACCAAAGCTTTAGTAACCGATACGGGAAGATGGTTAGAGTCTGTACTTGAAGTTGATTCTGTTATCTCCAGTATCGATCGCTGGTGTCGGTTAGTACCAGAATTATTCTTAGAAGATGTCAAAGCAACTGCAATTCCATTTATCCAACTGCAAAGTCAACAGGTTCCCTATCAATTGATTGGCGTTATCAGTCCGTGGAATTTTCCCCTGTTGCTTTCTACAATTGATACCATACCCGCATTGTTGGCAGGTTGTGCAGTTATAGTCAAGCCGAGCGAAATTGCTCCGCGATTCATTCAACCCCTGCTAAAAACTATTGCATCTGTACCGCTATTGCGCGATGTCTTGACTTATATCGAAGGTGCAGGTGATACAGGTGCGGCATTAATAGAATTTGTGGATTTAGTGTGTTTTACTGGTAGTGTAGCTACTGGCAGAAAAGTAGCAGAAGCTGCTTCTAGACGATTCATTCCCGCCTTTTTGGAATTGGGAGGCAAAGACCCTGCCATCGTGCTAGAATCAGCAGATTTGGAATTAGCAACTTCAGCAATATTGTGGGGTTCTGTAGTCAACACGGGACAATCTTGCCTCTCATTAGAACGCATTTATGTTGCCGAATCTATTTTCGATAATTTTGTTGAAAAACTGGTAGAAAAAGCACAACGCCTTAAGTTGGCTTATCCGTCTGTTCGAGATGGACAAATTGGCCCTATAATTGCCGAAAGACAGGCGGATATCATTAAAGAACACCTGCGCGATGCAATTGAAAAAGGGGCAGTTGTTCGCTGTGGTGGTTTCGTGGAAGAATTGGATGGTGGTTTGTGGTGTTGTCCTACGGTGCTGACTCAGGTTAACCATTCTATGAAGGTGATGACAGAAGAAACGTTCGGCCCGATCGTGCCAATTATGCAATTTGCCAATCATGAGGAAGCAATTAAGCTGGCAAATGATACTATATATGGACTGAGTGGTGCTGTTTTTGCCGGGTCGGAACAAGAAGCGATCGCACTGGCACGTCACCTAGATGCAGGTGCGATCAGCATCAACGATGCTGCATTAACAGCTATCATGCACGAAGGAGAGAAAAACTCTTTCAAATTTTCCGGACTGGGTGGATCGCGAATGGGTGTAGCTTCTATCAAACGCTTTATGCGAAAGAAAGCTTTTTTGATCAAAACACAGCCTATTTCCGATCCCTGGTGGTTTAAAATCTGAGAAATTTATCGCTAATTTGCCAAAAAATCAGAGGTTGCCATGTCTGTTATTCGAGATGAAATGCCCTTACTTACCCGACATGAAGGCGAATGGGCGGGTATTTATACAATACTCGATGCGGAGGGAAATATGCTTGACAAGCATAAATCTATTTTAACCTGCGAGTTTCCAGAAAACGGGGAATATCCTTATTACCAAATCAATAAGTATATCTGGCCTGAAGGTAAGTATGAAGAACATCATTTTCCAGCAACTTACCGCGATAAAAAAATCTGGTTTGACACAGAACGCCTGGAAGGATACGCCTGGGAAGTGGACGATTCAATTATTCTTTTGTGGTTCAAATACAAAACTCTGCCAGACGCTTATATGTATGAAATGATACATCTGAGTCCTGCGGCAACTACCGAAACCGCACTTTGCATTGGTTCAAGAGCGATCGCGTTTTTAAGCGCACCACCATGCAAGAAGAGCGAGTGAAACAATAGTTTTTAACTCGGCGGTAAATATCGAATGGGGATAAAATGTTAGCTCTGGTTGCGTTTGACTTTGATGTAGCGATCGTCAACCCTCAAGGTAAGGAAATCGATCGCTATCGAAATTCCGCTCAATATCTGAGGGAAGATTTGGGACAGGGAGTCACCCTAGAAATGGTTGTCATTCCTGGCGGTACTTTCATAATGGGCGCACCCAACACAGAAGAAGGGTGGTCACCCACTCAAAGTCCTCAACATTCAGTAACTATAAAACCCTTTTTTATGGGGAAATATCCAGTTACTCAAGCTCAATGGCAAGCAGTAGCAACTCTCCCCGAAGTCAAGCAATTTCTGAATCCCGATCCATCTACTATTAAACAAGCAAACCTGCCTGTAGAACAAATCTCTTGGTACGATGCGATCGAATTCTGTGACAGGTTATCTCAATATATTGGACGGTTATACCGACTTCCTAGTGAAGCAGAGTGGGAATATGCCTGTAGATCTGGAACTCAAACACCTTTTCATTTTGGAGAAACTTGCACAACAGATTTAGCTAACTATTCAGGAATAGACTGGGAATACATGGGGAAAATATGCAGTCGGGGGTCTTACGGCGCTGGGCCAAAAGGAAGCGATCGCAGAGAAACCACTCCTGTTGGCTACTTTCAAGTCGCCAACAAATTTGGGCTGTACGATATGCACGGTAATGTCAGAGAATGGTGTGCCGATTTCTGGCACGATAACTATCAAGATGCACCAACTGATGGTACTGTTTGGACAACAGATGAAGATCGCAATAAACGGGTGTTGCGCGGTGGTTCCTGGAACACTAGCCCTAGAAATTGCCGTTCTGCATTTCGTGGTAAATTTGATGCCGATGCCTCTCTTTATGACATTGGTTTTCGGGTTGCTTTTTTTTAGCTTTAGGACTTACGCTTTGAAGGCGCTTTTACCCTAGATGTAGTTGATGAAGTGATAAAATACGTAAATCATAAGAGTAAAACAATATGAGTTCAAAAACCTACAAAAAGCTCATAGCCAAACAGTTTAACCGAGATTTCCGCTCGGCTGTTGAAATCGTAGAAGTAAATCTTACCGATCCTGCTGACAGCGAAATTGTAATTTGCAACAAATTTGCCGGAGTTAATGGCGGATTCGATACATTAATTTGTCGAGGAGAAGTTCCCTATGTCAATCCAACACCACCTTTCGATCTGGGTGTGGAAGTTGTTGGTGAAGTTGTTGCAATTGGCAATAAGGTCACCGATTTTAAAGTCGGAGATCCAGTGCAAACGATTATGCGCGGTGGTGGATATCGAGAGTACCAAGTTGTAGATATTTCCCAGGCGATAAAGATTCCCGCAGCAATTCCAGAAGTGCTAACTTTGATGCCTACTGGGGTATCTTCTGTGCTGGCGTTGGAACAAGTTGGCGAGATGAGAAGCGGCGAAACTGTCCTCGTCACCGCAGCGGCGGGGGGAACAGGACATCTCGCGGTGCAATGGGCAAAATTGGCGGGAAATCATGTCATTGGAGTTTGCGGATCGGATGCTAAAGTTGAACTGCTCAAACGCTTAGGATGCGATCGCATTATCAATTACCGCCAAGAAAACCTAGATGAAGTCCTCAAAAAAGAATATCCCAATGGCATTAACTTGATATTCGAGTGCGTTGGCAAACAAACTTTCGATATCTGCGTTGATAATTTGGCAATGCGGGGACGTTTAATTGTGGTTGGTTTCATTTCCGACTACGGAAAAAACCCAGAGCAAGTTCAGCAATCCCGAATTTATGGAAAATTGCTTTGGAAAGCAGCCTCGATACGCGGGTTTCTTAACCCACTTTACAAGGAATATATGCCAGCAGCACGCGATCGCTTGCTCGACTTTTTCTATAGCGGAAAAATTCAAGTAGCTATCGATCCTACTGAATTCAGAGGTTTGGAATCAATTCCTGACGCTGTTGAATACCTGATCGGCGGTAAGAATTGCGGTAAAGTGGTAGTGAGGTTTTGATTAATTATTGGTCATTAGTTTTTTGATAATGTATCCGAAAAGTCGGTTTTAGAGATTTTTTACCGCAGATGAAGGCAGATAAACGCAGATGAACGCAGATGAATTAATGACGATTTGAAGAGGTTTGATTTTGTATTTATGAGATAATCAAGATGACAAAACAAATAAAAGATAACGCACTAGAAGTTGGCCATAAAGCATTCGAGCATTTAACTCACGGTCTAGCGACAGGTGACTGGAACGAGCTTCTAGATATGCTCACCGATGATTTTACCTTTTGGTTCCCAGTCGGGCCATTCCACGGCTTGAATGTCGGTAAAGATAGGATTCGAGAATTCTTTCAGTATGTTTCAGAAACTTTCATAGGAGGACTGACGATTACTTCAGTCGAGCGCATCACCAGCAACGATACTACTGTTGTTTTTGAGTTCCGCGATGAAGGAATGTTGCGGGGAGAACCTTACAAGAATCGGGTAGCAGTTTCCTTCGATGTTCGCGGAGATAAAATTTGCGCCTATCGGGAATACTTTGGCAGCGATGGTAAATCGAATTAAACATTTTCATACTCAAATCCGCCTACCAATTTGTCGTTAGGAATAGCTAGATCGACTGCGTATAATTCTGGGTTTTTGTAACATTCGACGAGCGAGCCTTCCGTGCCTTTGGGAATAATGCGATCGCGGTGGTCAAAATCGGCATTAATATCAACTAAGGTTTGAATGATGTCGTAAAGTTGGGCTTTCATTTATAGGGTAGGTTGTGACTACTGTTGTTGATGTTTGGCAATTATCAAAGGAGAGTCGATATTTATCTGCCAATTCTCATCAACAAATTGTAGACTTTCATTATAAATTATGGTCAGTTCTCCAAGATTTTGTCTACTATTAGCATTCGACCAATCTTCAGAATCTATCCTGTCAGCTTTGAGAACAAATTTAAGTTGAATCCAACGGTTTCTGCCTGTAACACCAATGGAACTGCTGACTAACTCAGCAAACAGGGAACGAGGTAAGATAATCTCTTCATAAAATTCATCTTTTTCATCCCAGTAACCGCAGATTTTATAATCACATAATTCCAGATGTTCTGTCACAAGGGCGTTGGCCTCTAGATTTTCTAATACTTCAGTTAAATCTTGCCAAACTGGGTGATTTTTTAATTCAATTATCGTCATAGCTTGTTGATGATTAATGTTCTGTTACAAAACCGGAGAAGTGTAAGACTCCATCAAGGATTTTTCCGTGAAAGCGGCGATCGCCTCCTTTTCCTAGCACCTTTGATTTTAGAGCGTAACCTTCTACTTCAGAAGGAACAAGACCAATATTACCGCGATGGGCAACAATTCCTTTTTCAATCGCTTTTAAATGCTTGTGATTTTGATCGTACTTGATTCCGAGTTGTATTTGAGCTTGACTAAAAGATACTAGCAGCCCATTAGTTGTTTGATATATTGTATCAGGCTGAATATCTGCCCAGTTATTGGGTAGAGGTTCCATTTATTTTGTTGGCAAGCTGAGTTGAGATGGGAGGATAATTGTATTGTAGTGGCGATCGATATCAGTTTTAGGTCAATATTAGCCAGCGATCGCTCTCTCAAATAAACTACTTTTGTTCGCTCTTTTAGTTCTCAGTAGCAATACTGTCACAGAGATGGCGATCGCCTCCGCATCAAAAGCCGGGGTTTTGAGATGTGATATATAAGGATATTGATTTATGCCCACTACCAAAGCATCCCGGCTCATATTGGCGAACTCCGCTCAAATTGGCTTATTTTAACATCCATTAAATGTTTTCAATTCTCTAAGTATCACTGCTATACAATAAAATTATTAATTCCATGACAAAGGCATTTATCTCTATCACTAACTTGGGAACTATTTTTTAGATAATCACGCAACCAAGTACAACCTTTTAATAATAAACTATCTAGTTCAAAACTCCAAAGGCTAACAAAGGGGATATAGTTAAGATTTCCAACACCAGGCATATATCCTTCAACAATAGCAATAGTTTTACCGTCTGGGCTGAAACTTATATCGAGGATATCACTTCCATGCCCGTTAATAGTTCCTAATAAGCTCCCGTCCAAATTCCAAAAGTTTAATCCTTCAAAAGCTGTAACAATAATTCTACCATCAGGTCTAAAACGAATGCTTTTTACACCAGCACTGGGGATTTTCTCTTTAGGAGTTAGATGCTTTATCGAGCCATTTTCCAGATGCCACAGATTTACGGTACCATCATTACTACTATCCGATACAGCAATTATTTTACTATCGGGACTGAAACATACAACTGTAGAACCGTCACTATTTTCATTCAATATTTTTATTAGTTCACCTTTTAAATTCCAAATGTGTATTTTGTCGCTAATGGTAGCAATAGTTTCACCATCTGGGCTAAAAATGACATTAAATACCCAATTTATATGAGGAATAATTGTGAATAACTTTTTTTCTAAATTCCAAATTATCACAGTGTTATCTCTACTAGCAGAAGCAAGCATTTTGCCATCAAATCGAAAGCTTACGCTTACTACTACATCCTTATGCCCTCTTAGGGATCTGCACCGACCTGTATTCCAATTCCAAAGTAAAATATTCTTGCCAGAAGGGATAGCAAGAGTTTTACAGCTATGGCTAAACTTTGTTTTCTCATCTCCAGAAACAGGTATTTTAAATTTTTTCTCTAATCTTCCGTCCACATTCCATAATTGCAAAATTGTGCTTCCATTATTCAAGTCACGATTAACAGTAGCAATCGTTCTACCATCGGGACTAAAACGCAGACTTAGTACCCAACTGCTAATCTTCAGGACATTTATATAATTGGAACTCCACAATCTGATAGTTTTGCCAGCACCCGTAACAATACTTTTACCATTAGGGCTAAAACTCACATCATTTACTGCATAGGTATGCCTTGGAAATGTCATAAGTAACTGCTCATCTTCTTCTATACTCCAAAGTTTCACACTTGTGTCTCCTGCTCCAGTAGCGGCGGCAATAGTTTTACTATCAGGGCTGAAACTGATACTAATAATGGCTTGACTAGGATCACTACCAGCATTCTGATTAAGAGTCTTGAGTAAATTACCGTTAGTATCCCAAATCTGTATAGTGCTATCGCGACCATTGATAACAGCTATTATCTGACCGTCAGAGCTAAAATTTGCCTTCGCAAACTCACCGATATCTATATTAAAAGTCTTTAGTATAATACCGTCCAGCCCCCAAAGGTAAACCATACCTGAGCTAGCAGTAGCAATTATCTTGCTGTCAGGGCTAAAGCTAACGCTATAGACACTACTATTATGATTTAGTATTTTCGATTCCCTGCTATTGAGATTCCAAAATTTTACTGTGGTGTCCGAACTAGCTGAGGCTATTATTTGGCTATCTGGGCTAAAAGTCACGCTATAGACACTAGAGCTATGCACCTTGAAGTTTTTAAACTCCCTTTTATCAAAGTTCCATAGTGTAACTGTTCCGTCGTCACTTCCAAAAACGATGGATTTACCATCAGGGCTAAAACTTACGCACTCAACAACATAATTATTCTCTAAGGTTTTAAGCAAAGTCCCGTCATGGCTCCAGAGTTTTACAGTTTTGTCATAACTAGCAGAAGCAATCAGCTTACCGTCAGGGTTAAAGCTTACAGCATTAACCAAATGATTATGCCCTTGAAAGCGATTGCACTCTTGAATCTTATAAACTGCTTGCTGAATCTTAATTATCGCTTGAATAAAGAAGCTTTCCTCAACCCAAGTTGCTTGTTTAAGTTGTATGCCTGCTCTCATACTAGCTAGCAGCGCACCAAGTTGATCGTTTAAAAGAAAACGAGCCTCAGACAATGAGACTAAGGCTTGTATTTCTCCTTCTATAGCTCTCCTTAGCTGCTCTTGCTCTCTGTGTTTGCGTTCCTCTTCTTCTTTAGACAGGCGATCGCGTTCTGCTTGGCTTACCTGAACATACTCTTGAGCCACAATTGACAGTGGCACGCTCTCACCATAACGCTGAAGATAATCTTCAGCCGCAGCTAATCTTGTCCCTTGCAGTAGATAACCTAATTCGTTGGGCTTTTGATTGTCTCGCCATGCTTGGGCTGCATCTTCTATATCTTGCTTTATAATCACAGCTTCACGATTTTCTTTCAGCCAATCTCGTAACAATTGCCAATGGCGAATTAAAGCTTCGTGAGCAATGTCTATGACTGGAACTCGCTCATTTTCATTCTCTAGCTTATCAGCGATCAGTAATTTAGCTTCTGTTAACCGAGCGATTACCAGTTCTACTATTGTTTCCGATTGTTGGTGTGTAATTAAATCCTGCTTACGAACGCGCCTACGAGTATCTTGGATTCCTTCATTCATCTGAGTTAGTGCTAGAAAAATTTGTTTAGCAACCTGCTGTTCTTGTGGCGAAAATGACTCATAAATCTTATTGGCTTGTTTTTCCAATGCCTGTTTCACCCCACCAATTTGGGTGTAGTCCGAAACTGTGAGGCGATTTGTGCCTTTTTGTTCCCATAATTCAGTCAGCGCGTACTGCAACAGAGGTAAATCTCCTGGTGAGCCTTCAACATCGGCTATCATTTGAGTGACTAATTCCCGCTCAATTTCCAGACCTACTTTTTCAGCAGGTTTGGTAATAGCTTCTTTTAACTCTTCCTGACTCATTTGCATGACTCTAATCGGGTTAGAGTCAATTTTGGTGGCTAATTCTGGATACTCATCGCATTGACCCTGGAAATCCGATCGCATTACCAACACCAAGCAGAGTTTATTCTCAGTCCGCTCTAATGCCTCCAACAAACAATTAAAAAACTGCTGTCTTTCCCGATCATCCCGGCACTGGCTAAACACTTCCTCAAACTGATCTACCACCAGCACCACCCGTTCCGCAGCAGCAGCTTTAATTAACGGTTCTAATTGCTCCGCTTCTACCCCAACAACTTCCTTAAGACGCTGAAGCGGACGATCGCCAGGAGTAAAAGGCGGGTAAATCTTCCAGCGCTCACTACCTGGTATCGCCTCTCCCAGTTGTAAGTGATACAGTAACCCTGCTCTGACCACAGAAGATTTACCACTCCCGGAAGCTCCCAGAACTGCCAGGAAATTCCCAGATCGCACCTTCTCTAACAATAAGTTCGTTAACCGCGTTCGCCCATAAAAATACTTGGGGTCTTCCTCATTCCAATCAAAATAAGCCAATCCCTTGTAAGGACAGATATTCGCCAGAACTCCCTGTTTACCCGTCAGGATAATTTGACCGCCAGTATTGGTACAAACGGGATGCTGCGGTGCGGCTTTCAATAGTTCCCTAACGCGATCGACTAAAGTAAAGTTAGTCACCCAGCCATCAGGGCGGTTTGCTGGGTCAAGGCTTTGCAACAAGGCGTTTGTGAGCATTCCATGTTCCCCATCCCCGTAAGCCACCTGGAAGTCTCGCGAAGCCACGATTAAACAGCGATCGCGTCCCTTTTGAAATTCCCCCAGTTCAGCTTCCGTAAAATTAAGCAACTCCCCACTGTGACAGCAGTCTAGCCAAATAATCTGCTGTCGCACCGGACTCTCTTGCAACAGTTGGCGCAACCATTTAAGCGAAATACCCCATAAATTCTTTCTAGGACTAGCCTCGCTAGTTGCCAAAAAGCCCTCTGTTTCACCATTTTGGTTCTTTCGCAACCCGTGACCCGCAAAAAACAACAGTGCCGTTTCGGGAATGCTGTTACCCTGTGGACAGAACAACTGGCGGATAGCAGCCTGTAGATCGGCTGTCTTCAGTAACTTTTTGCGATCGACCTGCTTTACGCCTTGTTTTGCGGGGAGTCGATGCACCTCAAAATCACCGTAAGATTCTAGGAGATGTGCGATCGCCTCTGCATCTGCTGCTGGTGTCTGCAAATGCAAAGCCTCGTTCTCTGGTTTATCCTTCAGAAAAGGGTATTGGTTGATACCGACCACCAGGGCATCCCGCTTCATAGTTGTAAATCCATTAAAATAGGCTTATTTAAGTAATATTCCCCAAAAGCTTGATGAATACACCACAGACAAAAGTCCTACTAGCTCTTTTACTTGCCTTAAAATCTCTAGAATCACCGCTTAATCCTGACGAACAAGCTGCGCTGTACACGATAGGCGGACAGCTAGAACTCGACCCTGTTGGGGACTGGGAGTTTATCCAAGAAGGTCTAATGACGATAATTGACACAAATGCTTCCCTGAAGGAGTTGTATCACAACGTCATTACCCAATTAGATGGTGTAGATGGTAACATACCCCCCGACTGCCTGCCCACAGCAGCAGAACTAGAGCGTGAACTGCCCCAGAAAAGCTACCTTGAGGTACGCGGTTACTTTGAAGGTAACGCTGACCTTGAAAGTAATGAAATTCTCAATGCTACTGTTGTTGTTCTCAGAAGTGATAACCCTGCTGCTACTACCAAAAAGTTAAGTTTTCTTGAGAAAATTCAAAAGTTACTAACCCCATCAACTAACCAAGGCAAGTCCAATCCATGACAGAGTTAATTTATCCTACTATTAATCTCTTTCTCTATGACCTGCGGGATGGAATAGGACAAAACCCGGAAGAGATTGCTAACAATCACAATAAATTCAAACAAAAGCTTCTCGAAAACATTAGAGATTCCCTACTTCAGTTTGATACTGAATTTGATGCCGAGTATGTTGAACTTTTAGGTAGTCAAAAAATCGAACGATTTAAAGCTAGCGGCGGACTCTATGAAGGGTACTACTATCCAGTACGCTTGGGAGATACTTATGGGCTTTTATTAGATTGCTCGATTAACAATCAAGTTACTCCTTATCCAGTTAATTGCCTTGCCGACCTTAAAGCTCAGATTGATATCAAGCTGAAAAGCCAACCAGCTAGTATCGGTCAAACTTGGATGGTTACTGGTCATTTGCCCAACAATAGTAGCAGAACTTCTGAATCAGTTGCCCAAGCTTGTTATAACGCTTTGATGCCTAATGGAAATTGGCAGCAAGATTTTCAAGGACAAGGACATTTGCTTGGAGGAACTCTCTTTGAACTGTGGCGATACCGTTTGTCTATGAAGGAAGATACTCGCTCTAGTTTACCACCTAATCTCCAAAGTATCCAAGAAAATCATCATGTTATTATAGCTCTCTATCCTGATGCGATCGCACATCATAAAGCCGCTCAATTTAATTTTGACTGGATGCGTTTGTTTTGTTATCGCAATAAAATTTTGTGGGCTTATGCTCAGAGTCGATATCTCAAACAACAACTGAAAGCAGATTTCGTTCCGCTTCAAAAGGGAATCACAGACCTCAGAAAAGTAAGTTACCCAAAACTCAAACTCCTAACACCTATTTTAGAAGAAGCTCAGGATACGCTGTCTCGCTATTCCATTAACATCAGCTATTTTGATTATCAACTACGCAATATTGAAATTAATTTAGATAATTACAAAAAGCGTTTAGTAACATTACAAGAGAAAGCCGAGCGAGAGACGGTAAATAGTCTCCTTCCCAAAGATCTAGCTTCTTTAATCCAAAACCCTGCTATCACTTCCTTAATTTCCAATTCTGCCCTATCTCCTTTCCTATCTCAGTTTACTAACTCTCAAGGTTTATTAGACCTAAAATTATTAGAAAAATTTAGTAATGACGTTGAGGATAAATATTTACGGCAAGTTCAGAAAGATTATGAAAATCTCAGTCCGGGGGAAAAGTTACTAGAAGGTTTAATGAACTCAATTAACTCAGTTCGGAGCTTAATTGAAATTGACCAGCAAGAGCGCGATCGCAATTTACAAAGTACCGTCGCCATTCTGGGAGTCGGGCTGGCAGGAGGTTCAATAGTTGCCTCTGTCTGCACTCAATTTCCAATAGATACCCCAGATAAAGCATTGAAGCATCCTGTAGGTCATGCACTTAACAGCTACCTGCACGTTCCGCCGGATTGGGTAGTTTCTGCAACATCTGGTGTTTTTATTGTCAGTGCAACCATCATATTTGGGCTGCTTACCTGGCTGGTAATTTGGTTATGGGAGCATTTTTTCAAGCAATAAACTGACGCGCATCTAATGACCACACCCAATCCCGATCGAGAAAAGCTTGTCATGAGCATTAGGAAGTGGTAGCTTCTAAAAGCCACCTGGATGCAGGCGCTTAACTAACTCATCGCACTATGAAACGTTCCCTCATCACCCTCCCTCTCAGCTTAATCCTACTGGAGGCTTTTCCAGTCGCCCTCGCCGCACCACCCAGACAGCCAGATAAAACGGTAGAATGCGAGATTCTGGTAGTTGGCGGCGGACTTGCGGGCGCTGCTGCTGCTTACGAAGGATTACTGGCGGGGAAAACGGTTTGTCTCACGGAAATCACCGATTGGGTAGGAGGACAGGTTTCATCCCAAGGTGTTTCGGCTTTGGATGAACGCAGTACCCAGCGCCAAAGGCAATTCTTCTCGCGTGGATATCTGGAATTGCGCGATCGAATTAAGCGCAAGTATGGAAAACTGAATCCTGGCGACTGTTGGGTAAGTGTAGCTTGTTTTATTCCCAGCGACGGTCACAAATTTGTTTTTTCGATGTTGCAAAATGCTGCAAAAAAGGGTAAGGGAAAGCTGCAATGGTTTCCTTCAACTGTTGTAAAAGAGTTGGAAATTACCCCCCCTAACCCCCCCGTCCACGGGGGGGGACAAGAGGGGAAAGTGATTCAAAGTGCGATCGCAATTCAACATCGCCCCGCCAAAAACACACCACCGCTAAACACCGAACCTCTATCTCAGACGATCGAAGACAGCTACCGCTACGAAAATTCGTCTCGATTCGACAAAACAATTATCCGTTTCTTGCCTCTAAAACCTAGTAAAAAATCCCAGACACCCCAGCCAACAGATTGGTACGTTCTCGACGCTACGGAAACAGGAGAACTTATTGCCCTTGCTGACGTTCCCTACCGACTGGGTATCGATCCTCGTTCTTATTTAGAACCTTCAGCAGCTAACGATACCGGCGATCCTTATTGCACTCAAGGATATACTTACACCTTTGCGATGGAGGCAACCAAGGAACCGCAAACCCACCAAATGCCTCCCTTCTATTCTCGCTACAGTCCTTATTACAGCTTCGAGGCAACGCGATTTAACTTCCCATTAATTTTCACATACCGACGCATTTGGAGTAACCCAAATGCCCCAGCAGAGTTCAAAATCAGACGCAAAGAAACTTTTGGCGTTACTCCTCCCAAACCGGGGGATATTTCCATGCAGAATTGGACTTGGGGGAACGATTATCGTCCGGGAACATCCCAGGATAATCTAATTTATACCCGCGAACAGTTGCAAGCGATCGGTCAATTACAACCGGGAGGATGGATGGGAGGACTGCGGGTAGAAAGCTTGCGCGGTGGAGAAGAACTATCCCAAGGTTATTTTTATTGGTTAGTTGCCGGTATTACCGACTCACAACTCGGCGATGGTGTCAAGCAGCCACACCCGAATAACCGCTATCTCACCGGATTAGATTCGCCGATGGGGACGGTGCATGGTTTGTCGAAATATCCTTATATAAGAGAAGGGAGAAGAATTATCGGTAGACCCGCTTGGGGACATCCCGAAGGCTTCACATTGTCGGAAATTGATATTTCTCGGAAAAACTTCCGCGATGATTATTACCGCAATAACCTGTCTTCAGGCGAATATCGGCGTTTGTGGGCATTGCTGAGTGGTATAAATGCAACAGCTGTAATCAGAGAGGCTTTGTCTGTGGAGGAAGTGAAAGTGCGATCGCGATCGGCCCTTTACCCCGATTCTGTCGGCATCGGTCACTATACAATAGACTTTCATCCCTGCTTAGCCAAAAGTCCGCCAGAAACTCCTGGCAACTACGGGTATCCCAACGAAGCGATCGCAGCTTCTCAAGCCTACCCCTTCCAAATCCCCCTACGTGCCATGATTCCCCAGAAAATCGATAATATGTTGATTGCTGGCAAAAGTATCGCCACCAGCCACGCAGCAGCCGCAGCGTACCGGGTGCATTCCTTTGAATGGTCAGTTGGCGCAGCAGCCGGTATTACCGCAGCTTTTGCCCTAGAAAATGGTGTAATGCCTTACCAACTTGTCGAACAACTTCCCCGCAAACAGATACAACTCGAAGCTTTGCAACGACGACTTGTTCAAAATGGCAATCCCACTGCCTTTCCCGACAGCTCTATTTTCAATGAATTTGGGAAAAATTGGCAGTAGCGTCGCGGCTAGTGCAAGTCGTCAGTGGTCAGTGGTCAGTGGTCAGTTGTCAGTTGTCAGTTGTCAGTTGTCAGTGGTAAAAATCAAGATTTCCAGAGCAATCATTGGCAATTTTTAGTGGTGAGTTATTTCGGCCATCCTGCACTAGGGAGAAAGTGTTTTATCTGCGTTCATCTGCGTGCATCTTTCTTCTTTCCTCTCTTCGTGTCCTTCGTGCCTATGCGCGAAGGCGCACGCTACGCGAACGCGGTTCGTTTAAAAAAATCACAAACCAGATGTAAAACTTTAACGGAAATATCAAAAGATGAAACGTTTGCTAACTAGCCTCTCCCTCAGCTTAATTGTTCTAGAATCAGCTTTTCCATTTGCCATAGCCGCACCACCAAGACAACCAGATAAAACAGAAGAATGTGAGATTCTCATTGTTGGTGGGGGACTTTCCGGTTCTGCTGCTGCTTATGAAGGATTGCTGGCTGGGAAAACAGTTTGCTTAACTGATATTACCGACTGGGTAGGCGGACAAATTTCAGCACAGGGAACTTCTGCTTTAGATGAAAGACCAACCCAGCGAAAATTGCTATTCTATCCTCGTGGCTATTTAGAATTTCGCAAGCGCATCGAAGAACATTACAAACGCCTCAATCCCGGTAAATGTTGGGTAAGCGAATCTTGTTTTCTGCCTCGCGACGGTCACAAACTGTTGTTTGATATATTAAAGGATGCCGAAAATCGCGGTAAAGGCAAGTTGAAATGGTTCCCCTCTACAGTCATTAAGGAACTGGAAATTACCCCCCCTAACCCCCCCGTCAACGGGGGGGGACAAGAGGGACAAGGGGGGGTTGGGAAAGTGATTCAAAGTGCGATCGCAATTCAGCACCATCCAGCTAAAAACACATCACCCCTAAACACCGAACCTTTATCACAAACGATCGAAGACAGCTACCGTTACGAGAATTCAAACCGATTCGACAAAAGCATTATCCGCTTTGTACCCAAGAAATCGAGAAAATCTAATCAAAAACCACAACCAGCAGATTGGTATATCATCGAAGCCACCGAAACCGGCGAATTAGTTGCCCTTGCGGACATTCCCTACCGTCTTGGTATCGATCCTCGTACAACTTTAGAACCTTCTTCTCCTACCGAAAGCGGCGATGCTTACTGCACCCAGGGATTTACTTATACTTTTGGCATGGAAGCAACTAAAGAACCGCAAACTCACACGCTCCCATCATTTTATCAGCAATATGCACCTTATTACAGTTATGAATTACAGCGACTAGCCAGTTTCCCCCTCGTTTTCACCTATCGCCGCATCAAAAGTGCCAAACCAAATCAAAAACTGGGAACTAACCCCAGAGAATATCCTATCAATCCCGGCGATATCTCCATGCAAAACTGGACTTGGGGTAACGATTATCGTCCGGGAACATCTCAAGATAACCTTATATATACCCGCGAACAATTGCAAGAGGGCGGACAGCTACAACCGGGAGGTTGGATGGGTGGACTGCGGACCGAAACTCTCCGCAAGGGTGAGGAAAATGCGATCGGTTTCTTTTATTGGTTAGCACAAGGAACCACAGATTCTCAACTTGGCGATAATGTCAAAAAACCTTATCCCAATTTGCGCTATGTCACCGGGTTAAAATCCCCAATGGGAACAGTACACGGTTTATCCAAATATCCCTATATGCGCGAAGGACGCCGAATTATCGGACGCCCCAGCTACGGTCAATCAACAGGTTTTACTGTGTGGGAAGCTGATATTTCTCGGAACAATTTCCGTGATGATTATTACCGCAATAACTTATCTGCGGAAGAGTATCGTCGCTTGTGGGCAATACTTTCTGGTATAAATGCACCATCCGTACTAGCAGAAACTTTATCTCCGGCAAATGTCAAACCGCGATCGCGTGCTTTTATCTTCCCCGATTCTGTCGGTATCGGTCATTATGCGATCGACTTCCATCCTTGCATGACCCAAAGCCCACCAGAAACCCCTGGTAACAAAGAACGGGAAGGCACTAGGAAAGGTCAAGGTCAAGCTTACCCCTTCCAAGTACCCCTCAGAGCCATGATTCCCCAAAAAATCGACAATATGCTAGTTGCAGGTAAAAGTATCGCCACCAGCCACACAGCCGCTGCTGCCTATCGGGTACACTCGTTTGAGTGGTCAGCAGGGGCAGCAGCTGGAACCACAGCAGCTTTCGCTCTCGAAAACGGCATTTTACCATATCAATTGGTGGATGAACTCCCCAAACCAGAACCCCAACTAGAAGCCCTGCAACGCCGCCTCGATCGAAACGGTAACCCCACTGCCTTCCCCGATACCTCGATTTTAAATCAGCGGCAAGATTGGCAGTAATTTTAGGGGCTAGGGACTGGGGACTGGCGAATGGTGATTCACTCTCCCGCTCTCCCGCTCTCCCGCTCTCCCGCTCCCCCACTCTCCCGCTCTTCCCTAGTCCCTTTTTTAAGATAGACTAATACTTTGTTGTTTCAGTTTGTTAAGCTCTTTTTGGTAACTGACCTATGGCCAATGCACCTATCGTAGCCCCCAAAAAATCCAGTCAAGTTACCAGCAAGCCTTACCCCAATTACAAGGTAATCGTGCTGAACGATGACTACAACACCTTTCAGCACGTTGCCGAATGCTTGCTTAAATATATACCAGGGATGACGAGCGATCGCGCCTGGGAACTCACCAATCAGATACACTATGAAGGTCAAGCCATTGTCTGGGTTGGCCCCCAAGAGCAAGCGGAACATTACCACCAACAACTGTTGCGGGCGGGACTGACTATGGCTCCCCTAGAGGCAGCATAAAAATGAGTAACCCCAGCAGTGGCCGCGTCGTAATGAATCATTCTACCCATATTTCCGGTTTGATTCCAATTTTAGAACGACTAACTAGACATCCCGGTATTCAAACTATTACTCCCGCAGTGATTGGCAGGGCAAGAGGTCACTGTCCCAAATTGCAATTAAAAGTGTCGGTGCCAATTCGCGGCGGTTTTAAATTAATAGCGCGACAGGGCAAAACCTTTCAAGAAGTTTTTATTATCACCAGCTGCAAACAGAATGAATTAGAGGATGCGATCGCGCAAGTTATTAAATAGTTTATGATATGAGTCAGTTTCTTATGCAAAGAAACCGGGTTTCTATGAAAATCGTTGCGTAGGGGCACGGCATCGACAGACATTATCCGCCAGTGCTAAGGTTTCCTCATGCCGTGCCCCTACTAAGTTTATGATATGACTCAGTGTCTTAATCCTGATTGCCAACTCTTAAACCCACCTGTCACCAAATTTTGTCAGCGGTGTGGGAATAAATTACTTTTAGCTGACCATTACCGTGCCATTAGGTACATTGGCGAAGGTGGATTTGGTCGTACTTTTGAAGCAGTAGACAAACACCGTTTTGATAGCCCCTGGGTGCTTGCTAGAAGAGAAAAATGGTGATTGGAACGATAAACTTTTCGATCCGATGCAAATGCAATGGGTATGGCGTCAGCAAAATGTTTCTGTAAGTAATGATTTGGGAAAAGTATTGGATAAAATGCTATTGTTTCCCATAGGAGAACGCTATCAATCTGCGGCGGAAGTTCTGAAAGCGCTTACTCCTTCGCCAGGATCACCTCCTCAATCCTTTACTGAAGATTTGGGGAATGGTGTCAAACTCGATATGGTTTACATTCCTGGGGGTTCATTTTTAATGGGCTCGCCCACAACTGAAAAAGATAGTAGAGACCCTGAAAGACCCCAACATCGGGTGACAATCAAATCAT
>CASBRD010000458.1 GCA_949128025.1 Oscillatoriales cyanobacterium PMM_0008
ACTAAAGTCGCGGCTATACAAACAAAGACCGCCTACGCGGTCTAAAATATAAACTTCGTCAATTTTATGAAGCAAATCTGGTCGCGCCTAAAGCCTTATCTGCGCTGGACGATCGTAGGCGGGACGCTGTTTTTTTTGGCTAAGGTACTCAAGGATCGCGCTGCTGAGGTGGCGGCGATTCGGATTAGCGCTGTGGGATGGGCAAGTTTGGCTTTAGCAATCGGTGTCACCCTACTAGCTCACATCTGGTCTGGCTGGGTGTGGAGTTGGATTCTCCGGGAACTCGATCGCCCGATCGGCGGGGCATTGGGTATCAAAATTTACCTAAGAACGAATATTGCTAAGTATTTACCCGGTAATGTTTGGCATTTCTACGGACGCATAAAGGCTGCCATTGATGCAGGTGTCTCCCCAGGTACTGCTACCCTCAGCGTGTTATTGGAACAGCTGCTGATGGCTGCCTCTGGCCTACTCGTTGCCCTAATTAGTGCCCTGCCAATACAAGCAGGCTTACCCGATCCTTTCCGCTGGCTGGGATTTGTCGGTCTGGCAGCAGTTTTGCTAGGAGTTCATCCGTGGATTTTGAACCCGCTAATACAATGGGCGAGTAGGTTGAAGGCCAAGGCAAAAGGCTTTGCTACGGTTGATACCAGTACTTTCCGAATGAAACGCTATCCCCTGCTGCCTTTGTTAGGAGAGATGGGCTTTTTAAGTCTGCGGGGTATCGGTTTTTTGTTTACCTGGCAGGCGGTACAAGAGGTAAATCCCAGCCAGATCTTTCTGCTGTTGGGCGCTTTTAGCTTGGCATGGCTGTTGGGCTTGGTGGTTCCAGGCGCACCGGGGGGTATAGGGGTTTTCGAGGCAAGTGCGATCGCGCTTCTCGATCGCAGCTTTTCACCCGGTCTCATTCTCAGCGCTGTCGCCCTTTACCGCCTCGTCAGTATTCTAGCGGAAGCGATCGGTGCCGGACTAATTTTCCTCGAATCACGTCTAACAGCTAATAGCTAACCTAGATCGTTTCCTCTAGCCGCACCTCCTCATCAGCCGTTTCCAAGCTTGTATCTTCCTTGAGTTGGGAAAAAATTCGGCAGTCATCCAGAGTCCTATTTAACTGGTTACTAGAACCATTATTTTGTGACATCTGGATTAAATTATATTTAACATTTTCAGCATAAATTGCAAACGTAATGTTAAAAACTTCCAAGAAAGTAATCAACCACCTACATTCTATTTCAGGAAATTTTTGATAGTACTGTATCAAAGCTGCGATATTAGCTTCTAAATGAGTGCGAGAGTTCGGTGAAATCAGAATTACTTTCAGCAGAATTACGACTAAAGTCAGTGGATTCCCTTGAGACAAAAGTAAAGCAAATAACCCAGATGGCTCCCGATTATTTTCAGTTGTTAAATATTCAATCACCCGATTACAAGTTCTCAGGATCAAGGCGTCATTCACTATCTCCTCATCATAATCTTCATAAAGCACATATAATTTTTCCGACATATTTTTCTGAAAAGCATTAACAAAATTTTTATTAGCAACCGAAAATAGTAAATATTTACTCAAACTATGTTTGAAAAATTTGTAGTTTACATCTTGAGTTTGTTTAACAAAAATATTTGCCAAATTTGCATAGCTAAATGGGCCACGTTTAGCCACAATTGCCTTAATCAGACGCAGAACATCATCCCCCAAACCTGTAGGATTGGGTTTTTGAAGCTTAGTATCCCTGGCTACCGGGGACTGAGAATGAGCCGTGTACATCGCCAGATCGAATTTAAACTTATCTTTCAAGCGCTTCGCACGGGCTCTAGCAGCTTCCCGTTGTTCTATCGGATTATTGAGATTGATATACTGAGGCACCAAAAGATAAGATGTATAGCGATGCGCCCACTCTGATTGAATATCGTAGCGCGAAGCAAATAGCTTCAGGTCTTCATAGTCCTTGCTATTAACGAAATTGTTTAGCCAAGTTCTGACGCAATCTAAAGTTGCAGATGTCGTATCTTCGCTAATTTTTTTATCTTCAAATAGTTTAATTAATTCTTGTATAGGCGTATGTTGCCGGCTGGCATCCCAGTTGTTAATCAGAATATAACAAGACCGCTTGAGCGTATTTCTAAATTCCGCCTCATTCTTCTCAAGAACAATTTTATATAGGGCATTAAGGGCGTCTGGATTAGAACAATCCACCTGATAGATAAATAACTGTCGAAATTCGCGCAGTACAGCCTCTGGAGACGATTCCTTGACAATGCCCACCAGAAACTTATAAATAATAGCTTGAAATTTGTGAAGATGCGAACTATCCAGGTTTAACTGGATAAGGGTATCCGTTTGAGCAACCGTTAGTAGACGATCCCCGATCATTCTGCTTAAGGAGGTAGTAGTCCCTGGTAGATTTATAATGATACAGCTGATGGCACCCCGATCGAATCTGATTGCAGTTTAGCGTCCGTCACTTACTTGTGGAAAGTAAACAGCGATAAATTGTCTGAGTTTAGCTTAGCTGATTGAGGAGGTAAAAACCAATTCAACCGCATGATATACCTACACTTGACTTAAGGCCAGATGCCTTGGGATAGGATAAGATATCCTCTGCGTCAGTCAACTTCCGCGAAAAACCAGTAACAGTCAACTACCGCAACCACAAGGGGCGCAGCTTGTCCTCCGCCTTTAGGCTGAGACAATAGGCTGATTGACCGCAACTCAGGACGAAATTCTTTGGCAAGAAGCATTTAGGGCTTGTTTTTTTTCTCCTACAAAATCGTTAGCTTTAGTTGTCATTAGCCTACCGCAAATTACAACGTTTCTCTCTAGGTAGGTAGACCTTGACTTATGTGCCTTTTTTTAAAGGAGTACGCTTATCCCAATAATCTAGTTGTACCATTTTTCTTTAGCAAGCGGCAAGTTCAACCGTTTTTGCCTTCCTTTGCCCTTCTATTTTGATGGGGTTCAGTATCCCATTAAAATACCCCCTTTTCCTGCCACCGCCAAGCTCAGGATAGCTATGACGGGGGTCTCCAAGGGGGAAAACAGATGATATTGATATGGGGGCGGAGGGACTTGAACCCACACGGCCTTTTACGGCCAACGGATTTTCATTCTCCCGCAGCTTTCGCTACTGCTTCTGGGATAGTACCCAGGCTTTGAGAATTGGACTCTCCCTTTACCCTCGGCTTCACGTTAGGGTAGCTCCCGTCGAGTCTCTGCACCTTCCGAAAGAATTTAGGATTTGGGGCTAATCTCAAATCTCAAATCTATCGGCTTGGCTCAGGATTGCCTTGTCTGTTGCCAGATTTAGGTTTCCCTGAATTTGAGAGCGGTCACTTGACAGATTTCTCAATCAAGGCTCAGTTGCCTAAGTCCGTAGCGTCTACCATTCCGCCACGCCCCCAAAGTTGGCTTGGCTGTGGTTAGCTGTGTACTATTATTGCACCATTTGATTCTACGTTTACACAAATTGCTAGGTTTTCTGAAAGATTTTGACGAAATTCCGCTTCTTGGGCCTCCATAACCCAGGAGAGGTGCGTTCAATTACGGCATTTACCCACTCTGCCTGACGGAAAAAACACAGAAAGCAGTAAAATGTATTGAACGTGGCTCTTGGCCATATCCTGTGGGTGGTCAAAAGCCCCGGTGGATCTTCTGGAAGGTCGTTGTTATAAAGTTGCTGCTGCTTTAAAACCAATGCTTGTTGCACTTCTGTATCTGATTTTGGGTGGGGCTTACTTACTGGTAATTCCCTTGGCGTTACTTATGTACCTGCAAAACCGCTGGTATGTGGCTAGTTCGTTTGAGCGTACTTTTATGTATTTCCTGGTTTTCTTTTTCTTCCCAGGACTGTTGCTGCTTGCGCCGTTTTTAAATTTCCGACCCAAGCGGCGGCAGATTGAGGTATGAAAAGTGTAATGGGTCAACCTTAAATGCGACGAATTGATGTTATAGGTATTGGTCTGGGCGTGTTCGCTGCTGGTGGCTTAGCTTATCTTGTTTTGCAGGTGGCTGGGCTAGATAGCGTGCAAGCAGGTATTTGGAGTCAGGTGTTGTTGATTGGAGGCTTAATCGGTTGGTTGCTGACTTACTTATTCCGAGCCGGAACGAAACAGATGACCTATAACCAGCAACTGAAAGATTATGAGGAAGCGGTTTTACAGAAACGGCTGGAAGAACTGACTCCTGAAGAACTGGCGAAGATGCAGACTGAAATAGAACAGAAAAAGAGTCATTAGTCATCAGTCTTTAGTAGGTTGGTAATAGGTGATAAAAAAGAAGTTATCTACTATTTACTAACCTTTTGACTGATGACTGATGACTGATGAGCAATGACTAATGACTAATAAGAGATGACTTTAATTTCGGATTGCTTTGCAGCTTTGCGCGATCGCTCTCAATGCGCCCTGATTCCTTTTATCACGGCTGGAGATCCAGATTTGGAGACGACAGCGAAGGCTTTACGGATTCTCGATCGCAGCGGTGCTGACATCATTGAACTGGGTGTACCCTACTCGGACCCTTTGGCAGATGGCCCGGTGATTCAAGCAGCGGCTACTCGCGCCTTGGCTAGGGGGACTCAGTTAGATGATGTTTTGCAGATGCTAGAGGGCGTCATACCGGATTTGCGATCGCCTATCATCCTCTTCACCTACTACAACCCAATTCTCAACCGGGGCGTTGACAAATTTTTACAGCAGATATCAAAAGCAGGCGTAAGTGGTTTAGTCGTACCTGACTTACCCCTAGAAGAAGCTGAAGTTTTGCTCGTTCCGGCGGCAGAATTGGGAATTGATATAGTTTTGTTGGTAGCGCCGACGAGTTCCCCAGAACGGATTAATGCGATCGCGAAAAAATCCCAAGGTTTCATCTATTTAGTGAGTGTAACTGGTGTAACCGGAATGCGATCGGGATTAGAATCGCGAGTGCAAGGTTTATTAGGACAAATGCGAACTATCACCGATAAACCGATTGGTGTAGGTTTTGGTATTTCCGCACCCGAACACGCCAAACAGGTAAAAGATTGGGGTGCAGATGCAGCAATTGTCGGTAGTGCATTTGTCAAACGTTTAGTAGAAGGAACGCCGGAAGAAGGATTGAAATCAATTGAAGAATTTTGTCATAGTTTGAAGCAAGCGATCATGTAAATTGATCAAGTTACCTCTTCAAATATGATCCAATTTCAACGTTAAATTCACACCAAAAGATAGGTAAAGAACAATGACATTATACGAAAAACTTGGCGGAGAGACAGCTATTATGCAAATAGTAGATGATTTTTACAAGCGTATTTTGGCTGACGATACAGTCAATAAATTTTTTGCTCACACAGACATGAAAAAGCAGCTACGTCACCAAACTTCTTTTATATCTTATGCTCTTGGTGGCCCTAAAGAATATACAGGAAGGTCAATGGAAAAGGCGCATGAGGGATTAAATTTACAGCCAGAACATTTTGATGCTATTGCGAAGCATCTAGGTGATGCAATAGCTGAATATGGTGCGTCGCCAGAAGATATTAGCACAGTGATCGATCGCGTTGCGACTTTAAAAGAAGCTGTTTTGTACAAGTAATTTCTTACACTCACCCCAGAAACCGGGTTTCTTGAAGAAACCGAGTTTCTAGAGGGGATGGCGGTGAAGGCAAAAGACCGTCCTCAGTCTGTGGCAGAATGGTTAAAATTGCTGGGTTTAGGTGGTAATGTAACGGTTGGGAATTCGTCGCAGCAATCCCAGTGGGTTGGTTATATTGCATTAGTAGCGGCAGTAGTGGCGATTTTGATTGCTTTTTTTCGACAACCTGCGCCACAAACAGAAAAGATTTCCACTTCTTCACCTATTAATATAGATGAATCTCCTACGCCTAAATCTCCATCACCAACGCGAAGGGTAGTTGTATCGCCATTTCCGACTGTATCACCAACACCAAGGATAATTGTATCGCCGTCTCGGACTGCATCACCAACACCAAGGATAATTGTATCGCCGCCTCCAACTTTATCAACAGAAAGATTTACTCTCGTTAATACCCTCACCGGACATTCCTACTCGGTTATTTCTGTCGCCTTCAGTCCCGATGGTCAGACTCTTGCCAGTGGCAGTGGTGACAAGACTATCAAACTCTGGGATATCCGCAGTGGCAAATTGAAAACCACCCTCACCGGACATTCCAACTCGGTTCGTTCTGTCGCCTTCAGTCCCGATGGTCAGACTCTTGCCAGTGGCAGTTGGGACAATACTATCAAACTTTGGCGCATTTCCCCTTAATAACCAGAAAACACTTTGGTGGAATGATAAACTGGGTTTCTACAATATCCCAAATCTACATCTACATCTGTGTTCATCTGTGTTCATCTGTGTTCATCTGTGGTAAAAAAAAAATCCCATAGCAAATCGATAACTTCTCTACTCAAATCATAGTTAAATTTTCACTACAAGTCAACAATGATTTAGCGCTAAAGCGCAACAACGTACCTTTTGAGATGTTATATTTTAGCTAGCCGATTAAAGGTGGTGAAACTATGCAGATAGAACTAAAACAATTGATTATCCCCCCAGGCAATGTTCTGCAACTGAAAGACATCAGTTGGCAGATGTTCGAGCAAATTTTAGACGAATTAGGAGAAGGTCGCGCAACGAGAATTTCTTATAGCAAAGGGGTTTTAGAGATTATGACACCACTGCTAGAACATGAATTTGACAAAGGGTTTATTGGCGATTTTGTCAAAATTTTACTTGAACAACTGGATATCGATTTTATAGATTCTGGTTCTACCACTTTTAAAAAGGAAAATATGGCACAAGGAGTAGAACCAGATGCTAGTTTCTAC
The DNA here is from genome assembly GCA_949128025.1 of Oscillatoriales cyanobacterium PMM_0008. Taxonomy (GTDB): domain Bacteria; phylum Cyanobacteriota; class Cyanobacteriia; order Cyanobacteriales; family Aerosakkonemataceae; genus Argonema. The sequence goes on from CASBRD010000458.1 coordinate 6,826, forward strand.
ATCCAAAATGAAGCAGCTATCCGAGGTAAGAAGAAAATCGACTTAACTGTTGACCCACCGCCAGATTTAGCGATTGAAATTGATATCACATCCCGTACCGCTTTCACCAATTATGAAGCTTTGGGTGTTTCTGAATTGTGGCGATATAATGGACAAAGATTGCAAATTAATGTGCTGCAAGATGGTAAATATATTGAATCAGAAAATAGTCGGATATTTGCTCAATTTTCGCAGTTACGGGAAGTGATTCATCGATATCTGGAAGAGAGTAAAGTTGTGGGGAGAAATACGACAATGAAAGCATTTCGTAATTGGGTGAGGGAGAGATTGTAAATATAGTCGATTATCACATAGCATCATAGTCGATTATCACATAGCATCATAGTCGATTATCACATAGCATCATAGTCGATTATCACATAGCATCAT
>CASBRD010000459.1 GCA_949128025.1 Oscillatoriales cyanobacterium PMM_0008
ACGATGCAACCGTACACGATAAGCTGCTGTGCATCTAATTTTACAGTCAACTTTGATAAGATTCTTGTGGGATGGGCATCCTGCCCGTCCCGAAGTACAATTTAGATGCGCGACAGCTTATCATACCAAATCCGCAACGATTACCCCCTTTATGTCGATCGGCTGTAGAGACGTTTCATGAAACGTCTCTACAATGTTTAGGCCAAAAATTAAAGGGGCTAATGAACCCGGACACGACATCACTCTTTTACCAAACTGCTCCTATCTAACTCCTACAGATTATTAATTTTCTTCTATTTTATGACCGCAACTACTACAAAAATTCGTAAATTTGTACGTTTTATGATGACAATTTGAGCAATCTATATACTGATTGAAACTGCAAGATGGGCAGAACTCATCGCTCAGGCGAAGTTGGAAGTTGCAATTAATACAACGCACTTTTTGGATTCTCTTTTTGGCTTGAAGGCGGGTATTAAAAACCCATCTTTGAAGTATTTTGATTAAACCCAAACCTAATAAAGGAATAATCAGAATCAACGCATAACTGGCAACAAATACTAATCCACCGAACAGAGCGATAATCAAGTCAATCCCTATACCGACAAGATTACCAAACTGAAGAAATTCAAAAAACTTAATCAGCAAAGGAATGCAGAATATGAGAAGTAGATGCCAACTAAGTAGAGCTTGTAACCCTATATTTTTTCTAATTGCTGTTGAATGCCAAAGATAAGCTATGAGGATTAACGGTAATAGAAATAAGGTTTGTAATAGTAGTTGTTTATTGGGATACCAAAACTCGGCTGATTCATAACCTCTTTTGATTGCTTGATATTCTGAAGTATTATTGAGAAGTTTAAGATAAGCGTCCGAAGCCGGATGTTGAATTAATTTGGCTTGCCGATCGGTAATTTCCTTTTCCTTATTGGCGATTTGCTTCTTATTTCGCTCAATTTCTGATTTTACGCGATCGGCATTAACTTTATTGATTGATTTTTCTGGAGCTTGACCCGCAATTTTTTCCAGTAATGTAGAATTATACTGACTTTGCAGCGTTTGAATGTCTTGTTTTAGAGAATAAATTTCGCTTTTTTGTTTATCGATACTTGCTTTCAGTTGGACATTTTCAGGGGTGTTAATCGCTTTGGATAAGCGGGTGTAATTTGTACATAGATTTGAACTCTGACCTAATCTATTGGAATTGTCAACAGCAGGAGATGGAGATGATTTATTTTGCTCAATTAGATTTTCAATAGTGGTGACATTAAATACAGTAGTTCCTTTCTTGTCGGCTGTTTGGTAATCTTGATATGCCAAAAAGCACGGAAATTCTTCGGATGGACTGAGTGGCCATTGGGAAATACTATTTAAACCACTAAAAACATTAACCAGTACAAAAATATCAATTAATATGAGAATAACCAGGCTGACTTTGTTAATCGGTTCATGATGAATATAAGTTGACTTTTGAATCAACTTATTGCTAATTTTTTTAATGAATGAGAACATATTATAGCTAGGGGCTAGGGGCTAGGGGCTAGGGACTAGGGGAAGAAGGATTTAGAATCAAGGGTTTCAGGAATTCAGAATGTCCTAACCGACTCATCGGTTGCTATAACACCTCAGATCGTGTCCGGTTGCATGGTTAGTACATGAGTGAGATCGTCAAATTGTCTGTTGTTATCGCTGGTTAAATTTTTACCGCAGATGTAGGCGCTTCGCCTTCCCGTAGGGTAGACAGATGAACGCAGATGAACGCAGATAAGAATAATCACAGTATTTTTTTAGGTAACCGATGCGTAAGGACATGATATCATTTACCGAGAATTTTAGATGAAGGAAAAGAGGAAGAGAATAAAAGGGCTAATGGTAGCGGATTTGCGATCGCATGAGAAAAGTGGGTTTTTTAAGACCACGAACGACGCAGATTGAAGAAACTTTCTAACCAATTTTGCCTAGTGGGATGTTGAGAGAGGCTTTGCTGATGACCGTCGCTTGCTGTTTGGGAGTAAATATCAGACAAAGTGGGAAATATTGTCGGTAGTTGACTCAGTGTTTGAAATTTCAGACGTTGCTGCATAGCTAAAGCGATCGCATGAATCAACTCGCTCGCTTGCGGCCCAACCAAGTGGGCACCGAGAATTTCACCGCTGCGAAGAACTAAGATTTTACAAAAACCTGTAGTTTCCCCGCACATCTGAGCCTTGTCCACCCCCTTGAAATAGCGGCGCAAAACTAACACATCATCCCCATAGCGGCGTCTAGCTTGTTCTTGAGTCATACCTACCCGTGCTAGTTCCGGATCGGAAAAGATAGCCCAAGGCATATAGCGGTAATCAACCTTGAAAAACGGGAAAAACAACATATTTTTCATTGCGATGCGGGCTTCGTAATTTGCCACGTGGGCAAATCGGTAGCCACCTAAAACATCGCCACAGGCATAAATCCGGGAGTTAGTTGTTTGCAATTTTTGGTTAACGCGAATGCCGTGGCGATCGCACTTCACCCCCACCCCCTCCAAATTTAAAGAATCAACATTGGGCTGCTGACCGACAGCAACTACAATTTCATCAGCTTCAAGGGCCCGATCTCCAGCTTGAACCCACTTTTTGTCATCAAGCCACTTTACTTGGGTAACTTGATGCCCCGTCAAAACCCGGACGCCCTCAGCTTCCAATTGCGCTTGAACGAGAAGCGCCGCCTCCGAATCTTCTTTAGTCAAGATATGGGAACTCTTCACCACGACAGTAACGCGGAAACCCAAACGCGCAAAAGTTTGAGCCAATTCTATACCTACGGGGTCGCCGCCGATGAAAATCAAGCTTTTGGGGATGTTGACATTTGCCTGCTGCCAGATAGTATCGGGAGTGAGATAACCAGTACTTTGCAGTCCATCAATGTCTGGAATTACAGCACGAGATCCAGTGGCGATCAGGTAAGCACGCGATCGCAGAGTTTGCCCGTTGACAACAAAAGCAAAATGTGGTTTACGGCAGAATTCCCCTTCACCAAAAATCACATCCACACCCAGAGAAGCCAGAACAGCTGGAGAATGCTGTTCATCGAGGGCAGAGACTACCCCTTTAGCCCACTTCAAAGCGTCGGCAAATCGCACTCCAACGCCTAGCCGTGCAGATTCTGACTCTGGTTCCCAATAAACCCCAAAAGATGACGCTTCGCGCATCTGATGGGCAACCCGTCCCACATGAGTGAGAGCTTTGCTGCATTTAGAGCCTGATTCTGACCAAGTTGAACCCAGCAGCGGGGATGCTACCAAGGCAACGCGGGCTTTTAGGTAAGTTGCCGCGATCGCAGTATAAAGTCCAGCCGGACTGCCTCCGATCGCGACTACATCGTAGTCAACCATACGATTTTGGATTTTGGATGAGAGGATTTTGGATTGAGGAATTGGGAACTTCAGATTTCAAATTCAAGATTGCCATTTCAATTTGCAATTTGAAATCTAAAATCTGAAATTCTCCCCTTCTTCCCTGCTTCTGATTTCTGCCAAACCATCAATGAGGCGTTGGTTATCTGCCACAGAGCGAACGGCAACCCGGAAATAGCGATCGCCCAATTCAGGAAAGCTGAGGCAGTCCCGAATCAGAATCTGCTCTTTTTTGAGTAAACTTTCCTGCACCGCTGTACTGGGTTGTTCCGACTGCACCAGCAGGAAATTGGCAGCACTGGGGTAGGGATGCAAGCCCGGTATTTCAGCTAAACCCTCAAACAGGCGAGCTTTAGCCTCCTCCAGCCAATCCCACGTTTGCTGCCCAAAAACAGTATCCTTGATGACAGCTTGGGCGGCAGCAGCGGCCAAAATATTCACCGGCCAAGGGTCGCGCAGCTGTTGCCAGCGTCGCAGTCGATCGGGATGAGCTAGAGCATAACCCAGCCGCAAACCGGGCAAGCTATAGAATTTAGTGAGACTTCGCAGAATCACCAAATTGGGATATTCCTGCACCACCGATATCAGACTCTGCTGGCTGGAGGGCCTCAGAAAATCCATAAAAGCTTCATCCACCACCACCAGAGCAAATTGCTCCAGTAGTGGCAGAATCGTCTCCCTGAAAAACAGCTGACCCGTCGGATTGTGAGGGTTATTCAGCAGCAAACCACTCTTGTGTCCTGAGTCGATCTGTTTGTCCCAGATCCCACTCTCCAGTCCCCAATCCCCAGTCCCCAAAGGACACTTCACCACATTCGTGCCGAATGCCTTCAAAGCCCGCAAATAGTCGCCAAAAGCAGGCGTCACCAGATAAGTCCTCTGGAGTTTGGAGAGATCCCAACACGCCCAAGTCAGCAGTTCGGCAGAGCCGTTACCGGGCAGAATCCAATCAGAAGGTAGATTGTGCAGTTCAGACAGGGACGATCGCAGTTGCTGATAATCGGGGTCTGGATAGGCTACTAGGTAGCTCAAGTGCGCTTGAATCGCTGCTAGAGCCGACTTTGGGGGCCCCAACGGGTTGATGCTGGCCGAAAAATCAAGAATAGCACCAGGGGAACAGCCTGCCAGTGCAGCTGCCCAAGCTAAATTCCCCCCATGCAGCGGTCGATGCAACAATAAATTCGTCCCTGTCAAACCATTAACTATTGGGGCGCGACCTTTTCCTTGAACAGCTTGCCCGGAGAAAAGGCAGGCACCTTAGTCGCTGGGATTTCCATTTTATCCCCAGTTTTGGGATTTCGGCCTTCACGGGCTTTGCGTTCGCGGGGCTCAAAAGAGCCAAAGCCCACCAGCGTTACTTTGTCACCAGAGGAAACCGCTTCCACAATTGCTTCTAGGGCAGCTGTGAGGACAGCATCCGCCTGTTTTTTAGTCACACTAGCTTTGTCAGCTACGACATCGACTAATTCGCCCTTGTTCATTTTCTTGCTTGAACTCCTTAGAAATCTGCTGTTAGTGATTTGTAAGCCCCATCCAACTGGCGTTGGCGTGGGGCATCTGAATGAGTCCGGGTCTTTTGGGGGAGACCAAGTTCCTCAGCAATGAGCGGGACTTTCAACTTAAAATCGCTGAAATGCTCATCAAAGCGAAGTTTCACTGCCCTATTCTAAGGTGTACTTGTCTAATATGGATCGATAGAACCTTTAAGATATATGGATTTCAGGAGTTTTTTAGGCGATGCCTAACTCAAGAGGGCATTTTTTTCGTATCTTGGGCCAAAAACGAGAGGGGCAGAGGGGGAG
>CASBRD010000460.1 GCA_949128025.1 Oscillatoriales cyanobacterium PMM_0008
ACCCCCAACCCCTCCCCGTCAACGGGGAGGGGTTGGGGGTGGGGTTCCTGGCTGTAAACTGGAAAATATAGATACAGCAAATCAATTTCGGGAGTAAACCTCTGTCTTTAGAAGTCATTACCATTCCAGCGAAAAGCGGTAAACCTCCAGTAGGTGCGATCGTCTGTTTGCACGGCTGGGGTGCCAACGCTCAAGATTTGGCATCCGTAACACCTTTATTGAATTTATCAGATTACGAATTTCTGTTTCCCAATGCTCCTTTTCCTCACCCCCATACGTCAGAGGGAAAGGCGTGGTATGACTTTCAGGCAAATGACGGTTTAGCAGAAAGTCGGCAACTGCTGACGGACTGGCTTACCTCCTTAGAGAGTCGCACTGGCATTCCACTCGATCGCACAATTTTAAGTGGATTTTCTCAAGGTGGGGCGATGACTCTTGATGTGGGGCTAAATTTGCCCCTGGCAGGCTTAGTGTGTTTAAGCGGCTATTTGCATACGGTTTCTGAGGAGGCGACAAATCGTTCCTTTCCCCCTGTTTTGATCGTTCATGGCAGACAAGACTCGATCGTGCCTCTGAGTGCTGCTGTGAAGGCACGGGATACTTTATCCAGCTTGGGGGTAGCAGTGCAATATCAAGAATTTGATATGGGGCATGAAGTTACACCGGCAGTTTTAAATGTAATGCGAAGTTTTGTGTTGCAGGTTATGTCATCCACAAGCCCCAAAGTCCTTTAGAGAAACCATCTCGCTGTTTTGCTGCAAATATAAATACTTATCCTGGACTGGTCTAATATAGTAGCGGTGGCTGCATCTATACCAGTAGACTCCACGCTGAATGCAAATACTGCTTGAGGGAGTAGCTCAGGATGAAAACTGTAAACATTTCTAAGCGGGATATTTCTGTTTTGACGGCAGCAGATGTAGCTGAATTGGCTGCACGTCTGGAACAAGATGATTATGCTAATGCCTTTGAGGGTTTGGACGATTGGCATTTGCTACGATCGATCGGCTTTCAGCGTCCCGATTTAGTTGAGCCTTACATCCACCTGCTCGACTTAGAAGCCTACGATGAAGCATAACCATTTTAGATTTTAGATTTTAGATTAGAGTAGACGAGTCACGATCGCAAATGGCCGAAATTGACGCGCAACTCATTCATCCAAAATCTAAAATCCAAAATCCTCTCTTCAGACGGGTACTAATTGGCTTATGTGGCGGTATTGCCGCTTATAAAGTCTGTGAGGTCGTTTCTGCGCTGGCAAAATCAGGAGTTGAGGTGCGAGTCATCTTGACAGATGCTGCTTGTGAATTTATTACGCCTTTGACTCTAGCCACGCTTTCTCGTCATCCAGCTTACACAGATAAAGATTTTTGGCAACCAGTACACGGAAGACCGCTGCATATAGAATTGGGAGAATGGGCAGAGGTTTTTGCGATCGCTCCCTTAACTGCTAACACTTTAGCGAAACTCGCTTACGGTTTTGCCGATAACCTGCTGACTAATACGGTTCTAGCTTCTACTTGTCCAATTTTACTAGCACCGGCGATGAATACGGATATGTGGTCACAGGCGACGGTGCAAAGGAATTGGCAACAAGTTCTCACAGATAGAAGATATCACGGTGTCGGGCCGGGTGCGGGGATTTTGGCGTGCGATCGCATCGGTTATGGTCGCATGGCCGAACCTCAAGAAATTTTCCCACACATTCAATCTTTATTGCAAACTGGCGGTAAACGAGATCTAGTAGGAAAACGAGTATTAATTAGTGCTGGCGGAACGAGAGAACACTTAGATCCCGTGCGCTTTATCGGCAATCCTTCCACTGGCAAAATGGGATTAGCCGTTTCACAAGCAGCACTGCATCGAGGTGCATCGGTAACGCTGGTACACGCACCAGCTACCTGGGAAACGCCTCTTGGTGTCCGAGATGTTTCAGTTACCAGTGCAGCAGAAATGCAAAAAGCGATGTGGGAATGTTTTCCTAATGCTGATTTAATTATCATGTCAGCAGCAGTGGCGGATGTGAAACCAGCTAATTACGCTGACGAGAAATTGCCGAAAAAATTGCTACCAACTTCTTTACCTTTAGAACAAGTACCAGATATTGTGGCAGAGTTGGGAAAATTGAAGCAACCCCATCAACGCTTAATCGGATTTGCTGCACAAACTGGGGATATTGTCAAGCCTGCATTGGAGAAATTGTGGGGTAAGAAATTGGATGCCATTGTTGCCAATCCTATTGATAAATCTGATAGTGGTTTTGGCAGCGATAATAATCAGGCGATATTTATAGATACAAAAGGACGACAGTTAGAAATTGCACCTTGTTCTAAATTAGAAATGGCGCATCGGTTGTTTGATTTTTTGCAATATGGAGGCTAAAGAAGTCCAGAAGAGAACAGTTGGTTCTTCCGTACTTAATGTGCGAAAATCTCAGAAATATAGCAACCGCCAAGGCGACTCTTGGCAGTAGGGGCGTTCGCGTAGCGTGCCGGAGGCATTAGCATTCGGGTAGTAAATCTTCGGTTTTAACCAATAAATTATATGCCCGAATGCTTC
>CASBRD010000461.1 GCA_949128025.1 Oscillatoriales cyanobacterium PMM_0008
GAAATTGACGATAGCTCGACTTTAATGGGATTTTTAGATTAATTAGTCATTGGTCATTAGTCATTAGTCATTGGTCATTGTTCCAAAGTTCTACCTTTAATTTCTGCTAGTGCGATCGCATCTGGCACCGAGCCTGGAGTAAAGTAACCTGCTGCTTGTTTAGCCGCAATTTCTACCCTGGCATCTTCTGGTATTCTATCTTCAGGAATGGCAATTCTTTCGATTATTTGAATTCCCGAATTAACGATGGCGTTATACTTCATATCGCTCATCGAAACTAATCTGTCAATGCGAGTAATTCCCAACCAATGCAACACATCTGGCATTAGTTCTTGAAAACGCATATCTTGAACTCCCGCCACACATTCAGTCCGAGCAAAATAGGCATCGGCCCGATCGCCTCCTTCCTGACGTTTGCGAGCATTATAAACCAGAAACTTTGTAACTTCGCCCAAAGCACGTCCTTCTTTACGAAAATAGACAATTACACCAGCACCGCCTGATTGTGCCGTTTGGATACAAACTTCAATTCCATGTACTAAATAAGGACGACAAGTGCAAATATCGGAACCAAACACATCCGAACCATTGCATTCATCGTGTATCCGCACGGCGAGAACTCGATTGGGGTCTGTAATTGCTTCTACATCTCCTATTAAATAAACTGTAATACCACCAATTGGAGGTAAAAATATCTGTAAATCTGGGCGCGTCACCAATTCTGGGAACATCCCACCAGTTTGTTGAAAGAGGATGCGCCGCAAATCGCTTTCTTTAACATTGAGTCGCTTGGCAATTCCTGGCAGATGCCAAACTGGATCGATCGCAACTTTAGTTACTACTAAATTGCCATTACTTTTTAAGATTTTACCATCAACTTGCAATATGCCTTTTGCTACCACTTCTTGCAATTCTGGCATATTTATGTGAGCTTTTGTAATGGCAATAGTCGGGCGAAGATCGTATCCCTGCTCATAAAATTGTGTGTAAACTTCACCTACAATGGCACCAAAAGGGTCGAGAGCAATAATTTGATCGGGATCGGCCCAACTGGGATGCGGCCCAATGCGGACAACGGGAGATGTATTTGTGAAGTCGGGACGATGATTTGCCTGAAGTGCGCCAGAAGCGATCGCCAAAGCGCGATATACTGCATAAGAACCTGAATGAGTGCCGATCGCATTCCGCTGAGTCGCGTTAGTTAAAGTACCAATAATAGGCCCACGTTTGATTGGATCGCTTTCTCCCCAACGGATTGGAAGTGGATTTTGACCCGATCTGTTGGGATGGGATGTCAAAACAATATGCTTTTGCTTAGATACTGGTTTTTGGTTTTCCATAACTTTCCTAGAGTAATATCTTACTGGTGATAGTAAATGTTAAACTACGATCATAGCAAGCAAATTTTAGATTTTGTAGTCTTCTCCACTGCCAAATTCATATAAGGCCAAAAAATGCCCTGATGGAAGAACGGATTTATAGCCACATTCATACTGCTCTCCATCAACAAAGTAATGAGTTTGAGCATAAGAATTGATATATCTATAATCGACGGTTGATTATTTCTATGATCTCAGTATCTGCCGATACAAACGTGCCCCAACATCTGTGAGTAAGCTAAGGTTTCGCTTTGGGAATTACAGCCAGAAAACAACTGTTAATCTTGGGGAATAAAACTGAGTACATTTCCGATCAGCAGGGAATACTATCTTAGGGGTTGGGTTTTCGTTGCCCAGCCAAGATCATAAACTGAGACGATCGCATGAAATTTTATCCACCGCTAATTGGCATAACTACCTCCGGTCAAAATCAGACAGGCAGCTTTTGTGTGCGGCGCGAATATATAGACGCAGTGCGCCTCGCAGGTGGTTTACCCATGCTGCTACCCCCAGGAGAACCTAACCTAGCTACCGTACTGGAATGGGTAGATGGTATTCTTTTTTCAGGTGGGGGCGATATTGACCCAGCCATTTATAACGGCGCATCGCATCCGACGATCTATAATGTAAACGCAGAGCGCGATCGCTTCGAGCTATCCCTAGCCCAGCTCGCCCTTCACTCAGACATCCCCATCTTAGGCATCTGTCGCGGTTTAGAAATACTCGTAGTCGCAAGCGGCGGCAAATTGGTAACTCATCTACCCGACGAATTTGGCGAAACAATAGCGCACCGCGCACAACAAACTCGCCCTTGCGAGCATAGCATTCAAATTACCACAGGCACTCGCCTTGCCAGCATCATCAGCCCAGGAGAAGCAAAAATTATCTCTTGGCACCATCAAGCAGCCAGCACCATCCCAACAGCTTGGCGTCTTGCAGCACAAGCACCTGATGGCGTCATAGAAGCATTAGAGCATGAATACCATCCTTGGGCCATAGCACTCCAATGGCATCCAGAACTCGCCCTCAACGACACCCGCCAGCAGCGAATTTTCCGCACCTTCGTTACAGCAGCACAGCACCGCAAAGCAGCATTTTCTCAAAAAACCGGCTAAGAGGCCGATATCTGTAACGATTTTGTTGCATAGCAACTATTTTAGTCTCGGCATTATCTAAATTTAGAACAAAGCAATTCTTCCCTTAACACGCAATGCTCCTCAAAGATATCCGAGACTACCAAATTCTGTTTTTATCCCTATTCCTAGTATTGGGCATCGGGACAAGGGACTGGACACTACGACCTGACTTAATTGTAGTTGCGATCGGCACCTGCCTCATAACCCAATTGCTAGCAGAGCGTGCAGCATCCATCTGGCCCCACCTCAAACCAAACATCCAAAACCTATTCGCACAGTCAAAAAATTCTTCACCCAAACTCAATTTCGACCTACTAAAACCTCAAAAAACGAATTCACTTCGCAGCGCCGCCATCACAGCCCTAAGCCTTTGTCTGCTATTGCGTGCAGAGCATTACACCACAATGATTGTAGCAGCATCCCTCGCAATTTTAAGCAAATTTATCTTTCAAATTGGGCAAAAACATTTCTTTAATCCCGCCAACTTTGGCATCATCGCAGCTCTCATCCTCACCAAAGATGCCTGGGTTTCCCCCGGACAATGGGGAGAAGATTGGTGGTATGCACTTTTATTCGCAGGCACTGGCGGCATGGTATTGAAACGGGTAGGTCGATGGGACACAACCGCTGCTTTTTTAGGTTCATACGCATTCCTGGAAGCTATTCGCAACATTTGGCTCGGTTGGACGTGGGACGTTTACTTTCATCGTTTAATGAGCGGGTCATTATTGCTGTTTGCCCTATTTATGATTACCGACCCCCGCTCAATCCCAAATGCCAGAATAAGTCGCTTCGTATGGGCAGCGTGCATCGCCCTACTAGCCTTTATCCTGCGTAATCAATTCTTCATTTCCACATCAATATTTTGGGCATTATTTGCCCTTGCACCCTCAACTCTTCTGTTCGATTACCTTTGGTCAGCACCCAGATTTTCCTGGTCATTTGTCAACGGTCGTTTATCTTTCCCCCGCCGACAAGAATTAATAACTTAAGACATCTAGTAGGTTGGGTTTCGTTCCTCAACCCAACCTACAATTCTCTATAACCTTCTTCACCTAGCTATAACTAACAGAAAAAAGGAACCTACCATGAAGCCATTTCGGATTTTAATAAGTTTACTGCTAACTTTCGTAGCTGTTATTTGCTTTGCCCCTACAGCCTGGGCATTTTGCGGTTTCTATGTTGCCAAAGCAGATACCAAACTTTACAACAAAGCCTCCCAAGTAATTATCGCCCATGATGGTAACCGCACTATTTTAACAATGGCAAATGACTATCAAGGCGATGTCAAAGACTTTGCCTTAGTTGTCCCCGTTCCCGTAGTTTTGCAGAAAGAACAAGTGCGCGTTGGCGACCCCAAAATTATCGAAAGATTAGATGCTTTTAGCGCACCTCGATTGGTAGAATATTTTGATGAAGACCCTTGTGCAGAAGATTACGATATGAGCAGGAGGCAAGGCGCTGGAACTAGAGGCGCACCAGCAGCAAGTGAATCAAGAAATAGGAATGAGCAAAACTCCTTTGGCGTCACCATAGAAGCACGTTTTTCAGTTGGAGAATATGACATATTAATTCTCAGCGCCACCGAATCCAACGGTTTGCAAACATGGCTTATCCGCAACGGTTATAAAATTCCCACAGGCGCAGCACAATTACTCCAAACCTATATCCGCCAAAACATGAAATTCTTCGTAGCCAAAGTCAATTTAGGAGAATTTCAAAAATCAGGATATCAACTTTTACGACCGCTACAAATGGCCTACGAATCCCCCCGATTCATGTTACCAATTCGGTTAGGCATGATTAACGCTAGCGCCGCACAAGATTTGATTATCTATATCTTATCCCCCAAAGGACAAACAGAAGTAACCAATTACAGAACAGTCAAAGTACCTTCAGATTCAGAAATACCAGTCTTTGTCAAGAAAGAATTTGGGGATTTCTACAAAGCCATGTTTGCCAAAGCGTACACTCAAGAAGATCAAAAAGTAGCCTTTCTCGAATATGCTTGGGATATTAGTAACTGCGACCCTTGTTCCGCCGAACCACTCAATCAAGAAGAACTCAAAGGGGCCGGAGTATTTTGGATAAATTCATCCACACCAGGTAATGTATTCATCACTCGCCTTCACGTTCGCTATACACGAGATAAATTTCCCGAAGATTTGATGTTTCAAGAAACCTCAAACCAGCAAAACTTCCAAGGTCGATATATTCTGCGACATCCTTTTGAAGGAGAAGCAAATTGTCAAGCAGGTCAACAATATAAAAGGTCTTTAGCCGAACGATTTGAACGAGAAGCGCAGAATTTAGCTAAATTGACAGGCTGGAACATTAATGATATTCGCAAAAAACAGCCTGTTAGTCAAAGTGAATCTAGACCTTTTTGGAGAAATATTTGGAATTGAGTTAGTAGGGACAGGGTATTACCCTATCCCTACCCCCCACTACACACCTTCTCCAAATCTAGCCAATAATTCCTCACGGGATAACTGCAATAACATGGGAGTAAATTCCTCTGGCGGCAATGCTAATATTGAGGGAATAATTGCCGCTAGTTGTTCGTCTAAGGAACC
>CASBRD010000462.1 GCA_949128025.1 Oscillatoriales cyanobacterium PMM_0008
AAGAGGTTTCAATCCCTGAAAGGGATTAATAAGCTTTGAAACCATTTGAATCATGGAAATCTTACATAGCTCCTGTTTCAATCCCTGAAAGGGATTAATAAGCTTTGAAACTTTGTGGAGGGTCAAACCAAGTGTCTGCGCGATTGTTTCAATCCCTGAAAGGGATTAATAAGCTTTGAAACGTGATTCCGGCATGGATGAATTGCCTAAATTTGAACATAAGGTTTCAATCCCTGAAAGGGATTAATAAGCTTTGAAACGGCAACAGGCTGGAATGCTTGTTATATTTACTTTTCAAGGTGCTTTTGCGACTACCGAGATTGAATATAGCATTTCGGGCATCAACTTGTAAAGAACTTACCAAAGTTTTTAGCCAGAAAGCCAGTATTGACAAGCTTTTCAGCGATCGCGACTACCTCCCTTCAGGCATGAAGACAGCCAAAGCTTTGTCCAGAGAGGGTTTCAGGCAAAAATTTTCGGATGATTGGAAAAACACCTACCGACAGTCGCAAAGGATTTCCCTTTGGGCAGATTCTTGGTGTTTGGCAAAATAAAATTAATTAATAAATGTAAAGAAATTAATTAATATGACCGCTTTATGGTAAAGATTTGATGAATTCAGCAACCAGAAGTCGTCTTTTTAGGCATTCTTTGCTAACTTGCTAATTGTGGAGCTAACCTTTTGTGTAACAAAGATAGCAAATTGCGATCGCGTCTAAGTCAAAAATCCGATCGAACGGCAATTGCCACAGACGCCTCCCGACGGCAACAGAATAGCATCTAACCGCGATGGCTGCAAGGCAGTTATATTAATAACGGCGGTTTTACCGCTGGAAATAACCTATCAGTTGTTTAATACTTATGCGAATTTTGGTTACGGGTGGTGCTGGGTTCATTGGTTCCCATTTGATCGATCGCTTGATGGCACAAGAACACGAAGTCATCTGCTTAGATAACTTTTACACAGGTCACAAGCGAAACATCCTCAAATGGTTTGATAATCCTTACTTTGAGTTAATTCGCCATGACATCACCGAACCGATCAAGTTGGAGGTAGATCAAGTTTATCACCTCGCCTGTCCCGCCTCTCCCGTCCACTATCAGTACAATCCCATCAAGACCGTCAAAACCAACGTCATGGGAACGATGAATATGCTGGGATTGGCGAAGCGGGTGAAAGCCAGATTCCTGATTGCTTCTACATCCGAAGTCTATGGCGACCCAGACGTGCATCCCCAGACAGAAGAGTATAGAGGTAATGTCAATCCGATCGGCATTCGGTCATGCTACGACGAAGGGAAGCGGATTGCTGAAACATTGACGTTTGACTATCACCGGGAAAATAATGTGGATATTCGGGTTGCCCGGATTTTTAACACCTATGGCCCCAGAATGCTGGAAAATGACGGTCGCGTCGTCAGCAACTTTGTGGTTCAGGCTTTGCGGGGCGTACCGCTGACGGTTTACGGGAATGGTTCCCAGACACGCAGTTTTTGCTACGTTTCTGACCTAGTAGAAGGATTGATGCGATTGATGAATGGTGAGCATACTGGCCCCATAAATTTGGGTAATCCCGATGAATACACTATTTTAGAACTCGCTCAAAAAATTCAGCAAATGGTGAATCCAGATGCGGAGATTAAATACGAACCGCTACCCCAAGACGACCCCCGCCAGCGACAACCAGATATTACCAAAGCTAAAACATGGCTGGGATGGCAGCCGACGATCCCTCTGCAAGAAGGTTTGAAGCTGACAATAGACGATTTTCAGGCTCGCGTCAACATCTCTCAACCGTCAGCGGTTAGCTAATCTGTAGGTGTAGGGTATTTGGTTCGCGGCTCTAGCAATTCCCGATCGAGTTTTGGGTACTATACAGCAGGGGAAATTGTCTGAGGTAAAGTTAAGGGTTAATGGTTTGTGGCAATGGATCGTTAACCATTAACAATCAAGAATTAACATACCCTACATTCTTTACCCAAAACGTAAAAACCCATATTAGCTGAACGCTGGTATTTTTTGTTTAATCATTCACTTTGAGGATTTGCACGATATGCGTGTTTGCGTTATAGGTACAGGATACGTTGGCTTGGTTACTGGTGTATGTTTGGCACATATCGGCCATGACGTTATCTGCGTAGATAACAACGAAGAAAAAGTTAAGTTAATGAAGGCCGGACAGTCACCGATATTTGAGCCGGGATTGTCGGAATTGATGCAGTCTTCCTATCAAAGCGGACGGCTGGAGTTTTCTACGGATATAGCCGCAGGGGTCACGCACGGCGAAATTTTATTCATCGCTGTGGGAACGCCGCCATTGCCTACGGGTGAAAGCGATACAAGGTATGTCGAGGCAGTTGCCCGTGGAATTGGTGCCAATCTCAACGACGGCTATAAGGTGATTGTAAATAAATCTACCGTGCCGATCGGATCGGGCGACTGGGTGCGGATGATTGTGATGGATGGAATTGCCGAACGCCAGAAAGTGCTGGTAGGCGCTGGTGGCGTTGAAGAAGCTGTAGAAAAGATTGCGGCTGAATTTGATGTAGTCAGCAATCCTGAGTTTTTGCGCGAAGGTTCGGCAGTTTACGATACCTTTAACCCAGATCGGATTGTGCTGGGCAGCAATAGTCCGAAAGCAATCGGGTTGATGAAGGAACTCTACACTCCTATCATTGAGCGTAAGTTTGGCGAAGACACCTCTTTACCGCCAGTCCCGGTGGTAGCTACTGACATCAACTCGGCAGAAATGATTAAGTATGCCGCCAATGCGTTCTTGGCGACTAAGATCAGCTTTATCAACGAAGTTGCCAATATTTGCGATCGCGTCGGTGCAGACGTAACCCAAGTAGCTAAAGGTATCGGTTTAGACTCCCGCATCGGCAACAAATTCTTGCAAGCTGGTATTGGTTGGGGCGGTTCCTGCTTCCCCAAAGATGTCTCCGCCCTCATCCACACCGCCGATGACTACGGCTACGAAACGCAACTACTCAAAGCAGCTGTCAGCGTCAACCAACGCCAGCGTGTGATTGCGATCGAAAAATTACAGCACGAACTGAAAATCCTCAAAGGTAAAACAGTTGGTCTGTTGGGTTTAACCTTCAAGCCCGATACTGATGATATGCGCGATGCACCAGCCCTCAATCTGATCGAACAGCTTAATCGCCTCGGTACGAAAGTAAAAGCCTACGATCCCCTGGTTTCCCAAACAGGTATGCGTCACGGTTTAAGCGGCGTAATTGTAGAAACCGATCCCGAACGGCTAGCAGATGGCTGCGATGCCCTGGTGCTTGTGACAGACTGGGCACAGTTCCAAACTCTAGACTATGCCAAAATGGCTAAATTGATGAATAGTCCGGTCATGATCGACGGTCGGAATTTTCTCGATCGCAAAACTTTGGAAGCCGCCGGTTTCCGCTACGTAGGTATCGGTCGCTAAGGACGATCGGGGAGTGGGTAAGATTTTTTCCATTCCCCGATTTTAGCCATAATTAGTACGTTGTTGCGCTAAAGCGCGGCATTGCAAGAACGTACCCATCAAGAGTAGGGGCGTTCGCGCTAGCGTGCCGTAGGCATTAGCATTCGGGCAGTAAATCTTTGGTTTTGACCGATAAATTATCTACCCGAATGCTTCGCCCCTAGCGTTAATTATGACCGATAAATTATCTACTATCTACCCGAATGTTTGTAAGGGCAAATGCGATCGCTGTCTGGGAATAGACGCCAGCAGGGAGATTTTATATTATAATAACTTTTAGCTAAACTCGGAGGCAAATATGGTTAGTACAGCCGCGAAACCAACCACTATTCCCCCAGAAACTACCCTAGCAGAACAGCGAGTCGTTTTCTACAACATTAGTTGGCAAGCTTACGAGCAAATTTTAGCAGCACTTGGTGAAAGTCGTTCTTCTCGACTCACATATAACGAAGGCACATTAGAAATTACCATGCCTTTAGAAGAACATGAAAGTGCTATTAGATTAATTGAACTATTCATCCGCATTTTGGTAGTAGAGTTTGGGTTAAAAGTCAAAACAATGGGTTCAACGACCTTAAACCGTCCCGATTTAAAAAAAGGTGCTGAACCTGACAACTGCTACTACATCCAAAATCAACCCAAAGTCGCTGGAAAAAAGGTTGACCTAAACACAGATCCCCCACCCGACTTGATTGCAGAAGTAGATATTACTCATACTGATATTAATAAACTGAATTTGTATGCCAGTATGGGAGTACCCGAATTTTGGCGCTATAACGGTCAAATCCTGCGAATCTATCAACTTCAAGATTCTGAGTATATTGAAGTTGAAAACAGTCCAACATTTTCTTTGGCAATTAAAGAGAGGCTTTACCAATTTTTGGAAGAGGCGAACTTGGACGAAGTGCTGGCTGAGAAGTCTTTCCGTGCTTGGGTACAGCAAGAAGTAGAGAGTCACAAGATTATGTAGGGGCGTTCGCGTAGCGTGCCGGAGGCATTAGCATTCGGGCAGTAAATCTTTGGTTTTGACCGATAAATTATCTACCCGAATGCTTCGCCCCTACCGTTGATTTTGACAGATAAATTATCTACTAGGCTATAAAAATTAAGATGCGATCGCTCTTTCTAAAATATAATAAAATTAGCCACCCAACCAATTAAAGCACCACCTAAAACTAACCACGCTGCATTTATCCGCAAGCGAATAGCTAAAACTGCTGCAATTAAAGCGATCGAAATCGCTAGCCAATCTGTGAGAGTAGCGGCAGCAAGTTTGGCGGTAACAACTGCCATTAGTGCTATTGAACTCACATTCACCGCATCTAAAAAAGCTGCCGACCATTTGGAAGAACGCAAGCGAGGAATGAGCGGATTTAAGGCGGCGACGAAGAAAAAAGAGGGCAAGAAAATCCCTACTGTCGCCACAATTGCGCCTGGGAAACCAGCAATGATGTAGCCGATGAAGGTAGCGGTGGAAAGTACTGGGCCAGGGGTAAATTGACCGATCGCGATCGCATCCAGCAACTGCTGTTGAGTTAGCCAACCATATTCCTGAACCAGTCCCCCTTCTAGAAACGCCACCAGCACATAACCGCTGCCAAATAAGACACTTCCCACTTTGAGAAAAAATAAACCCAATTGCCACAAGGGGACACCCCCTGCAACAGCCGTTCCAGTTGTCGCCGCTAGTTTCAGCGTCCCAGCGCTAGTCAAACCGGCTGCGATCGTTATTGTCTGTCCACCTTGAGGGGGATTGCCTGGGTCAGATCCACCCAGCCAAATCATTCCCAACAATCCCCCCAGCAGAAGGGCAACAACCTCATTTAACCCCAAAAATAATGTCAGCGATACGAATAAGGCGATAATAAGCAGTTTTCGAGCCTTCAGTGCCGTTTTTCCCAGTCGCCAGATCGCATTCAGAATGACTCCCAGGACAGCTGGTTTAATTCCATACAGCAAGGGGGCAACCTGGGGCAATGTTCCAAATTCCACATAAATCCAGGCCAAGCCTCCAGTGATAATAACAGCCGGAAAAATAAAGCAAACGCCTGCAACAATCAAACCCAGCCAGCCAGCGCGGATATATCCTATGTGGATCGCCATTTCTGTCGAATTTGGCCCTGGAATCAGATTTGTTGCGCCTACCAGATCCAGGAAATGCGATCGATCGATCCACTGTCGTCGATTGACAACTTCATCTTCCATCATGGCGATGTGAGCGGCAGGCCCACCAAAGCCGATCGCACCTAGTTTGAAAAATAGTTTTGCCAGATCGCTTAACTGGCTAACATTTTGGTCATTGGTCATTGGTCATATTATGTCCGGTTACCGGCATTGTAATAGGCATCATTGGTTAAATTTAACCGCAGATGAAGACAGATGAACGCAGATGAACGCAGATGCAGAGGGGGAATTTTTTAGACAATCGATGCTACCGGACATAATGACAACTGACAACTGACCACTGACAACTGACCACTGACAACTGACTATTGACCACCGGGAAAATGCTCAATTTGAGCGTAGCCGCTGAAGAGTAACTTTTTCCCTTGAGTTTCCAAGCGATTGATCCGCATCGTCACGCCGTCGAGATCGAAGCGATCGAGATCCACCATATTATCCAATACCTCAGCCAGCGCCTTTGATAGGGTTTGAGAAATTTCACGCAGCGATTCCGGTACGGCGTCTGCATAAAACTGAGGGTCTTTAAAAGCAATGCGACGACGGCGCTCAACTGCTAGCGTCATCGTCATGCTAATGGGTACTGTACCGCGATCGGGTAGCTCCGCCTTGGCAAAAAGCCGAATCCGGTTACCACTCTCCAGTTGCAGGTTAACGTCTGTGAAGGAAATTGGTTCACCCTCAGTCAAGTCGCTCAAGGATTCCAAAGAAAGATTTTGCAGGCGCTTTCTTACCAATTCTGCGTTAAACGCTTCATTAATACCCTCTTCCGACAAGGTGACTAGAGCGATCGCTTGCGTGGGTTGCTTCAGCGTTATCTTACCGCTCAAAATCGAGCTGAAGTCAATGGATACCGCATCTGTCTCAAAGGACATCTCCTCAACGGGAAAATCCTTGCGAATCACCAAGCCACGACCGCTCATTTTAAAGCTGTCGATGCTCCCCTGCAACAATTTGCTGGACGGCGAGCAGCGTACAGAGACCTCCACAGACTCGCTCTTACTGAACAAGTGGCGGATGGATTGGCTAGCAACCGTGTTGAGCATTCGCTCTCCCCAATCGCTACCACCAGAATTAGTAAAACCAGTCAGGCCACCTAACATAAAGTTTTGTGTCTATAGAAAGTCTTCATCCTTTCTAACAAAATGTGAATAACTCAGCAATCCGTTGCTTAACCATAGCAAAGTATGCTACTGGGATGGCCTAATACCTAAGACAGATTGTGCAGAGTCGAGCGGTCTTTGAGGGTGATTGCCGAACAGCCTTACCAGGAAATAATTTCAGCCATCAGGATAAAGCTATTTGTTTCAATTTTAGGAACGAGCCTGCCAAAAGGTGTAGGTAAAGGCTAAGTTATCGGTAATCACTGCTATTAGCAATTTCTATCTATTTATTTCAGTCCGCGATCGGCTTACAGCCTAGATTTTTGGTTTAGAAACCCGGTTTCTTCAGCCAAAATTGAGAATAGTGCAAGATCTGAGTATTTCTACACTTGACAAAGCAGAAACTTTAGTTATGGAGAAACTATGGCAAAGGAAATGGCGATTTCTACCCGTGGACTGACCAAGCAATTTGACCGCTACATTGCCGTTAACGATGTCGATTTACAGGTAGAAGCGGGAGAAGTCTACGGACTGATCGGGCCAAACGGAGCGGGGAAAACGACGCTGATCCGGATGTTGGCGGCAGCTGAGGAACCAACGATAGGGGAAATTTATATTAATGGCGATCGCCTCTTGCGCGATCGCAGCAACCCAAACCTGAAACGTCGGCTTGGCTATCTCCCGGATGACTTCCCCCTGTACGATGACCTCAACGTCTGGGACTACCTAGATTACTTTGCACGGCTTTATCGCTTGCGAGAACCCCGTCGCAGCCAACGCCTGTACGAAGTTTTGGAACTTGTGCAGCTAACCAACAAGCGCAACAGCCAGATCGCAACCCTATCGCGGGGGATGAAACAGCGCCTCAGCCTTGCCAGAACGATTATCCACGAACCGATCGTACTACTGCTGGACGAACCTGTGTCCGGATTAGATCCGATCGCCAGAATGCAGTTTAGGGAAATCATCAAAACATTGCGGGAAGCTGGGATGACAATCCTGATTTCCTCCCACGTCCTCAGCGACTTGGCGGAACTCTGCACCTCAGTCGGCATTATGGAACTGGGTTATCTAGTGGAAAGTGAGTCCCTCAAAGAACTTTACCGCCGCCTCAGCCGTCAGCAAATAGTCATGTCGGCTTTGGGTAACCAAGACGCACTTTTAGCAGAACTGAAAAACTATCCCCAGGTGGAAGAGTGGGAAGTGATGTCAGCAACCGGACAGATACGGGTTAACTTTTCCGGCTCCCAGGAAGATTGTGCTAAGTTGTTGCGAAGTCTCATCGAAGCTGGCATTCCCATGAACGAATTCCACTGCACCCAAGAAGATTTGGAAACCATCTTCCTCAAACTGGGTCACAAACAAGCCTCGTAGAATTTTGGATTTTGGATTTTGGATTTTGGATTTTATTTTCAACAGGACTTATGCCGCCCCCAAATCTGGGGGCTTCCCTCCTTACTCCCCCCAGATTTGGGGGTAGGGGGGCGAAACAAGAAATATTGCGTAACTCCTATTCAATCTCAAATCTGAAATTTTAAATTGTTAAACTGGCAATTAACGCTCCAGTTGCGGCAAGCTGGTCAGTCCGCATTCAAAGCGCTACTAGCAGGACGTGCATTTTAAACCTATTGTGGGAATTTACCTGAAAATTGCCCATTTTTAGTTAAAAAATTGCATCTGCAATCCGAAATCTCAAATTTGAAATTTATTTGGAGAGTTTTGAGTATGACACTCAGTTTGATAAACCGAATAGGCGACTGGAACCCGCAACTATTGCGGGAACTCAAAGGTCGCCTGAAAACTCGGAATGTAGCGATCGCATCAGCCATCTCCCTCCTGGGTCAGCTGCTATTGGTGATGTCTTACTACGGCCAACTTCCTGTAGAAAAAGTTGAGTCCCAGACATTTAGCAAATATTGCCCTGGCCCGGAACAGTATTATCGAGGAAACGAGTGCCTGAAGGATATCGCCGGTAATTTTGTGATTAACTGGCAGTACTGGTGGCTAGACGTATTCGTATGGCTCAGTTTGATTAGCATCTTCGTTATGTCAGTGGTTGGCACCTATATGCTGATCGCTGACTTAGCGCAGGAAGATCGTCGCAGCACGCTTAACTTTATCCGCCTCAGTCCCCAGTCTACCCAAAGCATTTTGGGTGGCAAACTGCTGGGAGTTCCCGTTTTGCTGTATGTGGTAGGCGTTCTGGCTATCCCTCTGCATTTGTGTGCTGGTATTTCCGCTTCAATTCCTTTACCTTTAATTCTCACCTTCTACGGAGTTCTCGCCCTCAGCTGCCTGTTATTCTACAGTGGGGCATTATTATTCGGCTTATTTAGTTCTGCGTTTAGCGGGTTTCAACCTTGGTTGGGTAGTGGCTTAGTCTTGATTTTCCTGTGGGTTGGTAGTTTCAAAACGATCGCCCACGACCCCACAGATTGGGTGAAGTTGTTCTCCCCATCTTGGATGATTTCGTATCTAGTTTCTGCGACTTCCTTTGGTTACAAATCTCCATTCTCCTACCTGCACATAGAAATCTGGCAATGGTTTTACATCCCGCTAGGTGCAAGTTTTGTGAGCGCTGTTGCCTTTGCTGTATTAAATTCTGGCTTGTGGATTTATTGGTTCTGGCAATCTATGATGCGGCGCTTTCCCAATCCCAGCAATACTATGTTGAGCAAAGGCCAGAGTTATTTGCTAACAGCCAGTTTTGAAGTAATAGTTCTGGGATTCGCCATGCAAAATATGGAAAAAGGGCGGTCTGGGTCACAAGGGTTGTCTTTTAACTTGAATTACCTACTTTTCTTTAACCTTTTCCTGTTTTTGTGTCTAATCGCATCTTTGTCGCCTCAGCGACAAGCGTTGCAAGATTGGGCGCGATACCGGCGGGAAAAAGTGACAAATCGCCAGCGTGTCTGGAACGGTTCCTTGGTGCGCGATTTGATGTGGGGTGAAAAAAGCCCGAACATCATGGCGATCGCACTTAATCTGTTCATTACCTCACTGCCGCTCATCTGTTGGATTCTAGTTTGGCCCAACAATACAGAAAAAGTTGACGCTTTCTTGAGTTTGGCACTGACAGTGACCGTAATTGCCATCTATGCTGCGATCGCGCAACTAATGCTGTTGATGAAAACTCAGAAACAAGCTGTGTGGGTAGCAGGCGCATTGGGTGCCGCAATTGTACTCCCACCGCTGATATTTGCTGTCCTCTCCCTTGGATCGGGAACAGACCCCTATGCAATCTGGCTGTTTTCAGCTTTCCCTTGGGTTGCCCTCACGCAACATACAGCGGCTACAACCGTTTTTATGACAATTATAGGCCAATTCACCCTCCTAGCGGTCTTGAACGCACGATTGTCACTGCAACTGCGACAAGCTGGTGAATCTGCCTCCAAAGCCCTGCTAGCCGCTCATAAGGCTTAATCGACGCAGTGTAGGGTGCGGCAATACTGTTTAGGAATTGTAGGTTGGGTTAAGCGCAAGCGAAACCCAACTCTCCCCAAGTAAAAAATTGTAGGTTGGGTTAAGCGCAAGCGAAACCCAACTCTCCCCAAGGTCAGAGTTGAAAACAAATTAAATTCACAAAAACCACCATGAATCTCCTTTGGTTAGACCGACTGGGCGACTGGAATCCGCAACTATTCCGCGAACTGAAAGGGCGTTTAAAATTACGCAATTTAGTAGTAGTAACTACCGTTGCTCTGCTAACTCAGTTGCTAGTAGTAATGAATTTTTACTTTCAGATTTCTGAAAAAAGTAGATATAGCAATTATTGCGTAAAAAATCAGCAATCAGAATGCCTTGTAAATGCTGCTGGTTACATTGTCGTTGACTGGCATAGCTGGTGGATGGAATTGTTTACTATTCTCAGCTGGATTTTGCCATTCATCCTGTTGCTGGGTGCTGTGTATATGCTCATCAGCGATGTTGGCAAAGAACAGCATAGAGGCACTCTTAACTTTATTAAATTGAGTCCTGAGTCTAGCGAAAATATTTTGATTGGTAAAATACTAGGCGCTCCTATTTTGCTCTACGCAGGTATCCTCCTATTTATTCCATTACATTTGGCCTCAGCGATCGGAGCGGGTGTTCCTTTGGGCTTGCTACTAAGCTTTTATCTGCTCGTTTGGGGATGTTCCCTCTTCTTCGGGAACATCATGCTTCTCTATTCGTTTCAGGTTGGATTTCATGCTTGGTTGTGCAGCTTTTTAACCTTGATATTTGGCTCGCCTTGCCTGCAAATTATCAACTTTGTTATGTATACTGGAACAAAGGAAGATGTTTATAATGGCAATTTGCAGTGGTTTTATTTACCAATTGGTAGCAATTTATTGGTATTAGAGGCTTTTTTACTACTGAATTGCGGCTTGTGTAATTATGTAGTGTGGCGATCGTTAAATCGCCGCTTTCGTCAACCAAATGCAACTCTGATTAGCAAAAAACAAAGCTACTGGTTAGTAGCTTATTTTGAAGTTTTGATTTTAGGATTTTTTGTAGGAAACTACAACTCAGAGTTGGTAAATTATGACAGTTATTGGCATTGGTTTGGGTTGATAGCATTTCTGGAAATTATAAACCTGTTGGCGTTTGTGTTTTTAATCCCTGCTTTGTCGCCTCATCGTCAGGAATTGCAGGATTGGGTTCGTTACCGCCGATGGGATGGGGTTTCTGGGCGCAAGAGTTTCTGGAATCGCTCTTTAGTACAGGATTTGGTTTGGGCAGAAAAAAGTCCAGCGGTAGTGGCGATCGCGCTAAATCTAGTCATTAAAACAGTAATTTGGGCTGCTTGGGTTATATTTGCCACCCAAAATCCTTACAAAATCCAAACGATCGCAGTTTTGATTTTGAGCGCCAACTTGATTTTGATCTATGCTGCGATCGCTCAAATGATCCTGTTAATGAAAAGTCCCAAACGGGGTATATTGGCTGCCATTGTGGTAAGCGGATTAATTCTCCTTCCCTTGTTAGCAGTTCAAGAAAGTCCTGGTTTGTTGCTGTTTTCAGTTTTCCCGTGGTTTGCGATGGAACACGCTAGTGCAACGGCCATTTTTATGAGCCTGCTGGGGCAATGGAGCCTACTGGGATTGTTAAGCGTACAGATGACGAAAAAATTGCGGCAAGCAGGCGAATCTGCCTCCAAAGCGCTGTTTTCCGAACGTCGGTCTTTACCAACTCAGTAGGTGCCGCTACGCGGAAGTCAAAAGTCAAAAGTCAAAAGTTAAAAATCCTTTGAGTGTAAGGCATTTAACTACTTATGAACTGGTGGTTATTTCTGCCGCGCTGCACTAGAAGCTTTTGTTGTAACGCACCATAGTTTTGGTGCGTTATACCAAATCCGGGTTAACTACCCCCTTTTTCTTGAAGCCCGCGCAGGCGGGCTTTGTTTGTGTAGCCGCGACTTTAGTCGTCGGGTCAAAAAGGGGTTATGCAAGCGGATTCCGTATTATATCATGTCCTTACGCATCGGTTACCTAAAAAAATCGTGTGATTATTCTGATCTGCGTTTATCTGCGTTTATCTGTCTTCATCTGCGGTAAAAATTTAACCAACGATGACAACAGACAATTTGACGATCTCACTCATGTACTAACGATGCAACCGGACACAATATTACACTTCGTTAACGCACCCTACAGAAGAAACCTGATGACTAATGACCAATCACCAATGACTATTTTTTGAGCGCCTTTTTCACCAAATCAGGAATTTGAGAAGGGCGCTGGGCTACAGGTATTTTTGCTTTCTCAAAGGCTCCAATTTTGGTTTCTGCGGTACTAACTTCATCCTCTATAGCTGGCTGCGAAACGATTAAGTCGCTAGCGTGGCGCTGACGTTTTACTTCAGGTGCGTATCGTCCGGCAATATAGACAACTACAGGCTTATTAATCTCCTCTGTAATATATTCGACGACTGTTTCTTCGTTACCGCCTTCAGTCTTTCCGAGTAAAACGATCGCTTTGGTATTATCATCTTTATTTAAAGTTTGCAGCCATTGGCGAAATGAAGAACCAACGATCGCATCGCTGCCAATACTAACGCCCATCGATTGACCAAATCCAGCTTGTGTCAGTTCCAGGGCTACTTCCGAAGTCAAACTGCCGCAGCGACTAATCAGCCCCACAGGCCCTGGAGTATAGAATTCGATCGGATGAGTTCCCAGCAAAAGCTTTCCCGGTATTATAATCCCCATACTGTTGGGGCCGACGATTAAAGTTTTGTGGGCATCGGCAATTCTCAGCAGGTAGACCATATCCAAGGGTGGAATGCCGCTGGTAACTATAATAATTTGGCGGATATTGGCTGCGATCGCTTCTAGCGCCGCATCCAA
Organism: Oscillatoriales cyanobacterium PMM_0008; assembly: GCA_949128025.1. GTDB lineage: Bacteria > Cyanobacteriota > Cyanobacteriia > Cyanobacteriales > Aerosakkonemataceae > Argonema. The sequence goes on from CASBRD010000462.1 coordinate 13,091, forward strand.
TGCCAGATAAGGCGACTTGAAGATTATGGTAGTATCGATCGAGCCAGTGGTCGGCAGTGCTTGTTCTACCAAGTCGAACACGGGGATATCATGTACCGTCTGTCCCCCCTGTCCGGGACTTACTCCTGCAACGACGTTGGTGCCATAGGCTTTCATCCTAGCGACGTGGATAGAAGCAAGTGGTTCGGTGATGCCTTGGATTAAGACTTTGCTGTCTGGCTTTAAATTCATTACAGAATGCCTTTTGATTACTTTTATCTACCCCGCCGGGAAGACCCACACCATAGCAGCTTCTGCTTGGTGTTGGGATGAAAGGCGGGTTAAAATTGGGTACTTGATGTACCCAATGAGGACAAATCATGCTACTGTATTGTAATCTGCATTTTCTATAAAATGTTAGTTTACGAAGCCAAGCTAAAAGGAACAGAAGCCCAGTACCGCATCATTGATGAGATGTTGCGGACTGGGCTTTTTGTCCGCAATAAAGCGTTGCGATACTGGATGGATAATCCCGGCGTAAACGGCATGGATCTAAATAAATATTGCAAAGTTTTGGCTGACAATCCTGAGTTCCCTTGGGTTAAAAAACTTAACTCAATGGCAAGACAGGCAATGGCTGAACGCGCTTGGTTGGCTATAGTTC
>CASBRD010000463.1 GCA_949128025.1 Oscillatoriales cyanobacterium PMM_0008
AGCGAGAAATACTCTCCTCCCCCCCTCTGTGGAAAAAGAGGAAGGAGAAATACTTCCAGCCCCCCTCCCTGTGGACGGGGAGGGGCTGGGGGTGGGGTTCATCTTAACCCATCAATCCAAATGCCGTGGAATCCGTAAGGAACGCGAGTAGGAATCAGAATCCGGGCAATAGGTTCAGCCGTGATGTCCTTAGCACTTACCACCACTAATTCAGAAGTTTCTTCCACCTCATTGTAGACGAAGGTAAGCAACCAGCCATCATCTTCATTAGTAGCACCAGGTTGAGGAACAAATACTGCCTCACTGCCATAACGTCCTCTGCCAAATTCGTGACTTTGGGAAGTTCCACTAATTAGGTCATATTTAATTAAACCATCAAACAAAGGCATTGAAGTTGGTGCTAGCCGCGAAGTGTAACCGTAGCGAGTTGGGCGTCCCATCAGTTGCTCGTTTACACGGGGAAATTCTGAAGGAATATCATCTATTTGTTCTTCTTTCATCCCGCTAGTAATGAGATTAAATCTCCACCGATGCAGACGGGGAATATCGCCTTGTCCATTTGTGGATGTAGGTGTGGCATCAAGGATGCTGGTGCTTTCCATGCGGCAAGCAATAAGTACGATTTCATCTCCTTCTTCATAGGCGTTGAGTGTGTGAAAAACATAACAAGGTGGCGCTTCAAACCAGCGGATGTTGCTGTTATTGCCGTGACGGGGAAGAATGCCGAAACGACTGGGAGTATCTGATTCAAACATTAATGCCGGTTCGCCTCGTTTCATCCGTTCTAATCGGAATGTTATGGGCAAATCCATAAATATGGTGTAGTTTTCGGTGATGGCAAAATCGTGCATCATCACTCCTACTGGCAAGTCAATCGGCACTGTCTGCAACAGCTTTCCTTCGGCAGAGACTACACTGTATTGCAGATAGGGTGGCTGGGCGACTGAGTAGCCGAAAAACATCATTTCGCCTGTTACGGCATCGATTTTGGGATGGGCGGTGAAGGCGCTTTTTAGCTGGTTTCCGTAGGTGTAAGGGCCGACTGTTTCTAGTGCGGGGACTTCGATCGCGTGGGGTTCTCCGCCTTCCCAAAGTGCTAAGAGGCGATCGCAATGCCACACTAAGGCCGTGTTTGCGGTATTCTTAGATGGGCCATAGGGATTGTCTACCTGGACTGGTTCAAATATGCCTGTCCAGATGGCACTAGAGGCATCGTTTTCAATTTTCCATCCCCGTGTTCGCACGTAGCGGTTGCGATAGGTCGCCCTGCCGTTGCTAATCTGTACCCCATGTAACATTCCATCGCCGTCGAACCAATGGTAGCGGCCTTTTGGGGCAAACTGGGGATTTGGGCCGTTACGGACAAACATCCCGTTTAGGTTGGGTGGTAGTTCGCCTATTATCGGGAGGTCATCTGCTGTGATTTCCGATCGCACTGGGGCAAAATTTCCCTCTAAATAGGGATTGACTGCTACTGTTGTCATAATCTGAATACGCCTGAAAGTGAATCGCTTACTTTCACTGTTTTAACAAATTGTTACATAAGTAGCGATCGCTTCACAGCTTATATGGGAAAATGCCGGTGTGAGCGATCGGATCGAGTTGGGTTTACAAGTGTAATTTAGTAGCCGCGACATTCAAAAATGGGGGGATGAGAGATAGGGAGAGAGTTAGTTAATTCAAGGTTACTTAGTATCAAAAGCTCTCATAACCTAACATGACCCAGGATTGCACAAAGTTCCTTCCCGTATTTTTCACTTTTAAGTATTAAGTTTAATAACAAGAACTTTTGGTTGCCTTTACCCAGAAAAAGTAAGCAATATGACAAATACCAGCACTCTTAACAAAATTAGGCCCAGGGAAAATAACCATTTTGACACCTCAATTGCTGGCGAAGCCGATGCCTTTGCCGCCCTGGTGAGTCACGAACTTCGTACACCTCTGACCTCAATTCGGGGTGCATTAAGCCTTTTGCTGAGCGGTAAGCTTGGCACCATAAGCGATCGGGGTAAGAGACTGCTGGAATTGGCCGTCAAGAACACCGATCGCTTAGTAAGACTGACCGCAGCTATTGAGAGCGATCGAGAGATCCAGGTAAATATTATTAGCGCTGCCGCTATGGCACGCTACCAGCTGGAAAAAGAGCTGCAATTAGCGTTAGAACGCCAACAGTTTCAGCTGCACTACCAACCAATAATATCGCTGGAAACTAACAAAATTAGTGGGTTCGAGGCACTGGTAAGATGGCAGCATCCTCGTCGGGGATTGGTTTCGCCAGCAGAATTCATCCCACTAGCAGAAAAGACCGGATTGATCGAACCCTTGGGAACTTGGGTGCTGGATAACGCTTGCCGTCAACTGTATTCTTGGCAGCAGGAATTTGCCTGCAACCCATCCCTAACGATGAGCGTCAATCTTTCCAGTTTACAATTATCGCAACCTAATTTGGTTGAGCAAGTCCAAGCAATTTTGGAGAAAACTAACCTAGCGACTAGCAGCTTAAGGCTGGAAATCACAGAAAGTGCGATAATGGAAAATCAGACAAATGCGATCGCAACCCTACACCAACTCAAAGCGCTAGGAATTCAGTTATATATGGATGACTTTGGGACAGGTTACTCGTCATTGAGCCGTTTGCACGAACTACCTATTGACCTCATGAAAATCGATCGCTCCTTTGTCAGCCAGAAAAAATGGGATATTATCCGGGCAATTATGATATTGGCTTCCAGTCTAGGACTAGAAGTAATTGCCGAAGGCATAGAAACAGCAGAGGAAGTCGCAGAACTTAAGAGACTGGGATGCAAGCAAGGGCAGGGATATTTTTACTCCAAGCCAGTAGATGCTCAAGCAGCAGCAGATTTAATTGCATTGCAGTTTCAATGAGGAGCGCGAGTGAAACACGCCAAACCTAATATTTTAGTCAATCGATCGATTTTTGATTTTTGATTAACCCTACGGATGAATGCGGGGGCGACCAAACCAATGCTTAGGGAGATTGTTATATGAGAATTTTGCTAGTAGAAGATGACGAAGCAATGGCAGCGGTCGTTACAGACTTTCTTACTAAACAACATTACGTTCTCGACATTGCTCACGATGGAGAAGCTGGTTGGGGATTCATAGAAGCTTACACCTATGACCTAATTGTGCTTGATGTCATGCTTCCCAAGATGGATGGCATGACTCTGTGTCGTCGCATACGCTCTCATGGATATCGTATGCCTGTGTTGCTCCTGACTGCTCGTCAAAATAGCACAGATAAAGTGATGGGTTTAGATGTGGGAGCAGATGATTATGTCGTCAAACCCTTTGATTTAAAAGAATTAGTAGCACGCATTCGAGCCTTGCTGCGTCGGGGAAATTCTGCCGTAGCTCCAGTTTTGCAATGGGGGAATTTACACCTTGACCCCAGCACCTGCGAAGTAATTTATGAAGATCGAATTCTGCATATAAGTCCCAAAGAATATTCTTTACTAGAGCTTTTTTTACGCAACAGTCGTCGTGTATTTAGCCGCAGCGCTATTTTAGAACATCTGTGGTCTTGGGAAGACACTCCTGGAGAAGATACAGTCAAAGCTCACATTAAAGGTTTGCGGCAAAAATTCAAATTAGCAGGAGTACCATCTGATTTGATTGAGACAGTTTACGGCATGGGTTATCGTCTCAAACCACTATCTAGCGAAGTACAGGAGCAGAATATTCCCCAGATTCTAGCCGCTGGGTTGCCTAATGAACTGATATTATGGTTACAGAAGCGATTGGCAAAGCCCATCCAAACAACTTCAAACAGCGAAAAAACACTTGATGAACTAGACCAAGGTAACTGGTCATTGTTGCTAATCGACCAGAGTGCGATCGACCAATCTGTAGCCAAACTGCTAGAGGAAGCATATTGCCGACTCAAGCAAGGGAAACAGTCAATAATCTATTGTCTGGACAAGAACTTAAGCAACAATTTACCAAGCAAACTTACCGGTCAAATTCTATTTCATCCTTTGGACTGGGAAAAACTAGCTGGCATCGTGGCAGAAAGTATCGGATTGTCTTTACCCCCCGCCACGAGATTGCTAACTTCAAATTCAAAAGCGCAAATTGAAGAAGAGAAAGCACAATCTGAAATTCACAATCTAAAAGTTGATATTTATAGGCAAGAAGAAAGGACTTTGGCTGGGGAGCCAAAAGAGCGAATTGTCGAACCCCAAACAATTACAGTTAACGATCGAGAGTCAAATAATAGTAATATCCTCTTACCCATTACAGAAGGTAAAATCATTAATGAATCTGACCATGTAGCGTCTATACATTCGTCAGTAGCAGGGGTCTGGGAAAAATTTAAAGACAAGATTATTAACCGATTTGCTGCTATAGAGCAAGCGAACACGGCTTTACTTGCTGGAACGCTAAACGATGAATTACACAGGAAAGCAGTAGACGAAGCTCACAAATTAGCGGGTTCATTGGGTACTTTTGGTTTTGCTGAAGGCTCATCTCTAGCGCGGCAAATAGAAGAATTATTGCTAGGAGAACAGGGAGTATTAGACATTAAAAATAGTGAAAATAATCAATTTACTATTTTAAATTTTAAAGTTGAAATGCTAAATTATCCTACTACAGTTGTGCTATTTTCTAAACTGGTAAAAGCATTGCGCCAGGAACTAGAGATAGCTTCAGCTACAAACACTTATGTCCCGTTTACATCTGCTGCGTCACCTCGATTATTAGCGAATAAGCAAGTGCTACAACAGGGACACAGCGCTAACTTTAAGGTGATGGCTGTGGACGACGACCCGGAGATCCTAACCACCCTAGAAACTTTATTGCAGCCAGAGGGACTCGAGTTGATTACCCTCCAAGACTCGCGACGACTGTGGGAAGTACTCGAAGCCACTGCACCGGATTTTTTGGTTCTAGATATAGATATGCCTTATGTGAATGGTATTGAACTTTGTAAAGTCATACGTAACGACCCAAAGTGGAACTATTTGCCTGTGCTTTTCCTTTCTAGCCACACGGATGCCGAAACTATACAGCGGGTGTTTGGTGTGGGGGCTGATGACTACGTACAGAAGCCAATTGCAGGAAAAGAACTAATAACGCGCATTTTCAACCGCTTGCAGCGAGTACGGGTGCTGCGAAATATTTCGGAAACCGACATTATGACTGGAGTAGTCAATCGGCGCAAGTCAATGCAAGATTTAGAGCGGTTTATACGTATGTCTAGTCGTTATAAGCAAACCTTGTGCTTTGCTGTATTGGATTTTGATTATTTTCAGCGAGTCAATGAAGAATATGGCGATGCTGTTGGGAACGTGGTGTTGCACGAATTTGGTAAACTTCTGTTACAAGGTTTTCGCACTGAAGATGTGGTGGCACGTTGGGGTGGCGACGAGTTTGCGATCGGGATGTATGGTATTACTAAACCAGCTGCCATGCAACGGTTGGAGCAGTTACAGGATTCCCTGCGCCAAGCAAAGTTATCTAGCCAAGAAGGCAGACAGATTCAAGTAACTTTTAGCGCTGGTGTGGCTCAGTATCCCGATGATGGTGCTGATTTACAATCTCTATATCACAATGCTCGTAAAGCACTTTATGAGGCTAAGGTAGCTGGAGGCGATCGCATACAGCAGTTTTCTGCTCAGTGAGGAGTGGGGGAGTGGGGAAAAAGCAGTTTACCTCATCCGAGCGCAAATCGCTATAACCTGCTTAGATTAATCTAAAAGCTAAAATCCAGATGAGACCAAAGCGAATTTTAGTTATTGATGATGAAGAGGATATGCGGGAAATAGCTCAATTTTCCCTCGAAACTATGGGAGGCTGGGAGGTAATAACGGCTGCTGGAGGCAGCGAAGGATTGGCTTTAGCCTTAACCCAAGCACCTGACGCCATTCTCCTAGATGTAATGATGCCAGATATGGATGGTCCCTCGCTCTTTGAAAAGCTACAGGCGAATATAGCCACCCAGCACATCCCCGTGATTTTATTGACGGCTAGAGTGCAGCCAGCCGAACAGCGCAGATTTGTACAGTTGGGGGTCAAGGCTGTGATTGCTAAACCTTTCGATCCGATGACGCTGGCAACTCAGTTAGCAAAGGCCCTAAACTGGAGCGTATGAACTACCGAGGCAATAGCGCTACAATTTGCTGGAAAAAGCTATGTCACCTTATGTACTATTTCAAGACCGCAACAGTGCCGGTGAGCAGCTAGCCCAAGCGATTGAAGACCAAATGAACCTGATTGCGGCTCAGGGAGTTTTGGCAAAGCCGATCGTCTATGCGCTGCCTCGCGGTGGCTTGCCGGTTGCTGTACCAGTAGCTCTTAAGTTGGGTTGCCCTTTGGATATTGTCGTGGCAAAAAAGATCGCTCAGCCAGAAGATCCGGAACTAGCCATCGGTGCTGTAACGTCGGATGGGCAGGCTATTTGGTCAAATAGACTGCCCTTACCGCAAGATCATCCGAAATTACAGGAAGCTCTTCGTCAAGCTCAAGAAAAAGCCCAAGATCAATTCGATCGCTTAGCTCCTAATTGTCCTCAGATTAGCCCAGAAGGTGCGATCGCGATTTTGATTGACGATGGCATTGCGACTGGGATGACTGTAGCTGTGGCGATTTCTGCCTTGCAACTGCAAAAACCGGCACAGGTTTGGATTGGGACGCCCGTGGCACCCTTGGGATTGAGAAAATTTTTAGAGCAGTTGTGCGATCGCTTTATTGTGCTAGCAACGCCTTATCATTTCTTTAGCGTCAGTCGCTTTTACGGGGAATTTTCCCAAGTTGAACTCGAAGTTGCTTCTACCTTGCTACAGCAGGCAAACCAGCCACTTCAAAGGGACTAGGGCTGCTACGCAAAAGTCAAAAGTCATATCATGTCCGTTAGCATCGGTTGTGTATATTGTCTGATTGTAGGGGCGGGTTTAGCAGATAACCCCTGTGTCAAATAAACAATCTTTCAACAAAACCCGCCCCTACCATACAATACCGATACAAACGAACACGGATTGTAGGGGCGGGTTTAGCAGATAACCCCTGTGTCAAATAAGCTCTCACGCATCTAAATTGTAGTTAGGGACGGGCAAGATGCCCATCCCACAAGAATTTCATTAAATTGACTTTGCCTCTGTATTTAGTACACCCCAAGGCGAAAAAGTTGACGTTTTGTTGAAAGAATTACCTTCTCCTCTATTACTAATTTGGGGAGAAGGTGACCCTTGGATGAATGCTAAAGAACGGGGCGCTAAGTTTCGTCAATATTATCCCCAACTGACAGAACATTATCTGCAAGCTGGGCATTGTCCTCATGACGAAGTACCGGAACAGGTGAACACAATTATCTCTGAATGGGTATTAGACATCTCCAAAAAAGAATGTAGAGACGTTTCATGATTGTAGAGACGTTTCATGAAACGTCTCTACAGCCTAGAGACATAAAGGGGGGTAATCGTTGCGGATTTGGTATTA
>CASBRD010000464.1 GCA_949128025.1 Oscillatoriales cyanobacterium PMM_0008
CTTTTTTTTGCACTTCGCATCACACATTCGGGTGATAAATACTTATTTGAGTCGATTAAATTCGTTGTTGATTAATTATTGAAAAGTTTTTTGTTTTTGTCCTGATGGCGTATCTGGCGGCAGGAATAAAGCCGTAGAAGCATTAATCAAGGACATCTACAATGCGCCTCTACAAATCTATTCTATTATCTGGTTTGCTACTTTCTGGTATTGCCGCTAATTGCAAAAGCTTTGAGCATCGCAACTCTGAAATGTTGCCAAAAATTGATGCAAACCTACGACATTTAGTAGCTGATGTTCCAAATCCGGACGATGACAGTCGCGGTAGCGGACGTTTTACGACTAATCAAAATCTGAATTTTGTGGCTGATGGCAAAAACCCGGATGATGATGACAGTCGCGGTAGCGGACGTTTCACGACTAATCAAAATCTGAATTTAGTGGCTGATGGCAAAAATCCAGATGATGATGACAGTCCCGCCGGTCGCGGTAGCGGACGTTTAACGATCGAGCGAAATCCCAACTTAGTGGCTACTGCGAAGAGACCACCGAACCGAAAAACCTTTGGCAACGGACAGTTCATGACAGATACCAATCTAAATAATGGTTGAATCCAGGAGAAATTTAAGAATTAAAAATCTCGCGAAAATACTCTGCAAATTTTGATTTTTAATTCCCAACCTCTTAAAAAATTACTGGTTTCCAAGTTCCATGAAACCCCATTGGAACAACGCTGGGTAATCCCAGTTTACACACAGGTTCCTCATCCAGTCTTTCACTATCAAATATCCAAACTTCGCTGCTGTTTGTGTTGCCATCAAACACAACTGTCAGTACCCAACCCCGCTCAGGATTGATGGCATCTGGAGCATATATGGGTTCTGTAGGATAGCGATTTTCGCCCAAATCTGCTTCGTTGAGAGTGCCAGTCCGATTGTCAAAACTTGCGATCGCACCATAGATTTCTTTGGTTGTATCAACCCCTTGTCGTTGCAATGACAGATAGGTATAGCACGAAGATTTCCCGATTTGCGACTGCGGGACAACTGGAAATTCACAATCTCTGTCTAATAATTCCTCAGTTTTCTGTATTTTACCAGTTTGAGGATCGAGACGCACTTGCCATAGAGTCGCTTTGGCGGGGGTTTGAATCTGTCCTGTTGGTACTTCCTTGAGACGCTGGTTGGTTTGAAAGTCTCGATAGCGGGCAAAATCGATCGCAACTGAACCGTTACCATCCATATAACCGTTGGCAAAATGCCACTGATACCAAGGTTCGGTTTCGCTGCGACTAATTAAAGATAGAGTTTCGCGATCGAAGATTAAAATCTGAGTTCCTAGCTGTGGTTTCCACTCCATTGCATCGCTGAAGCTGCTCAAACCTATCGCAGCTGGAAGTAGATTTACTCGCACTGGAGGCACGAAAAACACAAGATATTGCCCAGCCATGACAAAATCATGTATTAAGGGAAGTCCATCTAGGGTAACTGACGCCTTTTGGAGGATCTTGCCAGCGCGATCGCACTTATAAATATTGAGTGTCGCATTAATTCCAGGGGTAATGCCAAAGTTGAAGATTTCTCCAGTTTGCGCGTCGCATTTGGGATGAGCCGAGTAGGACATTCCTTTACTCAGTCCAGATAAATCATCTAATCCCTCAGTTTCCAGAGTTTGCAGATCGATCGCGTGGGGTTTCCCAGCTTCCCACAGTGCCAACAGTTTATCTGGTAACGCCAACACAGAGGTATTCGCAGCATTTTTTGTTGGTTTGAGCCATTTAGTCCAGAATAGCCCAGGTGCGCTCATTCCATAGTTGCTGTAGAGGTATTTACCTGCTTGGGATTCGGCTAAATAACCGGCTGTTTGCACGTAGCGATAGACGCCTGTTGCACCCCTATCGCTGAAGTGTACGGCGAGGATGGCACCATCGCCATCAAACCAGTGTCCTACCGATTCGCAGCCACGTTCCAGGCGTCCTGGGCCATTGCGATAAAGGCTGCCGCGCAAGCCTTCTGGGATTCTACCGCCTAGAAGTGGCAGAGGAGTGAGAGGAAATTCTTGGGCTGGTTGGGAAAGGGCTTTTGCCCAAGCTTTAGATGTTGAAGGTAACTCAGTTATCACTGCACTCCTACGTTTTGCAAAACGCGATCGATTTTGTCAGCTTTCTGTGTATTCCCTTGGGCTCTATATAAGTCGCTAGCTTGTTTTAAGGTAGCGATCGATTCTTCTACCTTAACCTGACTTGCTAAAGCAACGCCTAAATTATGGTGAGCTTCTGCGTAGTAGGGATTGATGCGAATGGCTTCTTCCCACATGGACATAGCCTTTGGTAGAGCGTTTTGTTTGTAAAGAGCAACTCCCAAGTTATTGTAAGCTTCTGCATCTTGTGGATTGAGGCTCAATCCTTTTTTCAATTCTGCGATCGCTTCCTCTAGCTTGCCCTCATCCGTTAGATTGGTTCCCAAGTTAATGTGAGCTGTTGAGCTTTTGGGATCGATGCGAATGACTTCTCTGTAAGCTGCAATCGCTTCCGATGTTTGGCCTTGGTTTTTGAGAGCTATTCCCAAGTTATAATTAGCTTCTGCATGATTAGGATTGATGCTAATCACTTCTTTGTAGGCTGCAATAGCTTCCTTTAGCTGACCCTGCGCTTGTAGGGCTACTCCCAAGTTATACTGGGCCTCTGCCAAGTCGGGGTGAATGCGAAGTGCTTGCCTAGTTTGCTCGATCGCTTCCGGCAATTTGCCCTGTTGGTTGAGAGTTAGGCCCAAGTTGGCATGAGCCTCGGCATAGTTGGGATCTAGATCGATCGCTTTGCCAAAAGCTACTTGTGCATCTTTGAGGTTTCCCTGTTTATAGAAAGTAATCCCTTGATAAAAGTAAGCGATCGCACTTTCCTTGTGAGCTATGACTTCTTGAATCGCTCCGATAGCTGCTTTAAAGTTTCCCGACTCTTGCTCTACCAAGGCCATTCCCAGTCTTGCCTCTTGCAACCTGGGATTCAATTTTAAAGCTTTTTGGTTAAATTCGCGTGCTTTTTCCAAGTCTCCCAGGCGGCGGTACGCTTCTCCTAAATTGGTGTAAGCGTCTGCAAAATTGGGTTCTTGGCTAGCCTGAAAGCGGTAGCACTCAATTTTTTTCTCAAGGGCGGCCTTTTCCTGGTCGTTGAGAGCGGTTTTTTTGAGAGAATGTGACTGTGGATCGTTGACAAGAAACCCACCACAATCCTCGATTATAGCGACGGGCATCCCTTTTGAGGATGGGAATGAGCGAGTGAAAAATAAATAAGCGGCGACGCCAGCACCGAGGATAGCTACGATAACGGCTGCAATACCAATTCGAGTAGATGCTTTAGACAGTGGTAACATAACTGCGATCGCGGCTATGGGGATAATTTCCTTATCAGTTTACTCGGAACTATCCGATCGCGCTCAAAGAGTATATGCCTTCTTGTAGGGAGGCGGCAAGGCGTCTCGCCTGCCACTTAGGTAAGACCGGCGAGACGCCCATCCCACAAGAAATTGTTGGAGCGGGACAACGGCACAAATACACCATCAATTCGGAAGGCTGTTTGCTTGAGTTCAACAGATACGAATTTATAAGTGGTAACATCAGTGTTTGGCAGACCGAGCGTTTCAAAAAAGATGCGCGATCGAGTTTGAAATAGACGATAGAAGATAGAGTCTGTTTTCACGGCAATTTGTCTTGTTTATTGGAACGTAGGTACGTCTATGAGATTTTAATATTGGCAATATGTTTTCCTTTCCTTCAGCCTCATAATGCCGCTGTCACTTGCACGAGTCCTTGACCTTGACGCTCTTTCAATTCGCCTAAATCCTTACAGCTAGAAAAGAGTTGTTCCCTGAGTTCTGGTACTGTGATATCTGGATACTTTTCTATAATAAGCGCCGCTATACCCGAAACAATCGATGTTGCTATTGATGTGCCATTCCAAGCTTCATAACCGCCGCCGATGACTGAAGAATAAACTGCCTCACCTGGAGCGACAAGGTAGGGAACTTGATACTGATGGTTATCAATAACCAGCGTGCCACTACTGCTGAAACTGGCAATGCGATCGTTACGATTTATCGCTCCCACAGATACAACACTCTTATAGTTTCCGGGACTACAGGTGATGTTGCGTCCATCATTTCCCACCGCACAAACAGGCAGTAAACCGACAGTTAATAGGTCTTCAACCAAATCGCTCATTTGATTCAAACATCCGCGAATACTAGCGGAAATATTCACAATTTGCACGTCTGGTCTTGTGGCTGCCCATTCTAGTGCCTGAATAAAATTGGAAAGATTACCAACTCCCCGTGGTAAAATTAGACTGCTGATCAGTTTTGCTTCTGGTGCAACGCCAACATTTTTGCCACAAATTAATCCTGCTACGTGCGTCCCATGACCATCAGTATCTTGGGGTGATGTTGGTAAAGCTTCCCAATGTTTGATATCAAAACTATAGGATTCAACTATTTTACCATGCAGTTCTGGGTGAGTTGAGTCTATGCCTGTATCGAAAAGAGCAATGGTGACGTTTTTACCAGACCTTTCAAACCCTTTCCGGCGTGCTGCTTCTAATCCTATAGCCTGCAAATGCCATAAGTCAGATGTGGCAATTTCCTGCTTTGTCGGCGTAACAGCTCGTCGGGGTTGGATCAAATCTATTAGCTGGTCGCGCAAAATTTGGACATTAGGCAGGTCTTGGCGCATTTGTTCTGCTTCGCGATCGCTCATTTCCGCGATCGTCGTTCCGGTGATTTTGGGCGCATTTTTACTGTTTAATATTTCGATGACTCCTCGATTTTGAGCGTCTTTAATCCAATCGCTAATTTCTTGCTGAACGGGATCTTCCATTTGCAACCATGCAACTGACTGAACTTGCTCCTGACGCTTTTCAACTGTGAATTTTTTGGAGATAAGATCTAGGTAGCGTGCTACTGACATTGCCTTTGGGCGGATGATGTAAATAGTCATCGGTTTGGTATTATTTAATTTTACTTATTTTATCCTAGCGTTTGAAAGTAATACAGTGGTTTTCTGCATAAAGCCAGAAACCGGGTTTCTTTAATACAGCCATTTCTTTGTAGGTTGGGTTGAGTGAAGCGAAACCCAACGCAATTGTTGAGTTGAGTGCCTCAACCCAACCTACAAATTAAGCATTTTAGGTTGTTGGCGAAGGTATTGTTTAATACAGCGGTTTTCTGCATAAAGCCAGAAACCCGGTTTCTTTAATACAGTGCTTTTCTACATAAAGCCAGAAACCCGGTTTATTGGAGAAACCGGGTTTCTTTAAGTTAGAGAAGGAGTACAATATCAAACCATCGCAGCAACCTTCAATTCAAAAATCTTTTCAATTGCATCCTCTACAACCTTATCCGGCGTCGAAGCACCAGAAGTAATCCCCACTACAATTTTTCCATCGGACAACCAATTTTCTTCTACTTCTAAATTGCCTTGCAATACTTTATGTTGAATGCGATTGCCTGGGCCTATTCGCTCGGCACAATCAATGTGATAAGAAGGAATTTGCCGATCGATCGCAATTTGTTGTAATTGCGTAGTATTAGAAGAATTAAATCCCCCAATCACTATCATTAAATCCAGTTTTTCTTCCACTAAATTCAACATCGCGTCTTGACGTTCTTGGGTGGCGTCGCAGATGGTGTTAAAGCTTTGGAAATGCTGATTTAATTCACCAGGGCCATACTTTTTCATCATGGTTAGCTCAAAGAGTTTGCCGATTTGCTCGGTTTCGCTTTTGAGCATGGTGGTTTGGTTGGCAATGCCAACACGATCTAAATCCTTGTCCGGGTCGAATCCATCTGAGTAAGCGCGGCTGAATTTCGTCATGAATTCGCCGCGATTGCCACCGTTAAGGATGTAATTGCTAACGTACTCAGCCTCTGTCATATTCAGCACGATCAGATACTTATCGGCAAAAGAGCTGGTGGCGATCGTTTCTTCGTGTTTGTACTTCCCGTGGATAATCGAGGTGTAGCTTTTTTTCTTGTGTTTCTCGACTGTATTCCAAACTTTAGAAACCCAAGGACAGGTCGTATCGACAATTTTGCAACCTTTGTCGTTAAGCAACTGCATTTCTTGAACGCTGGCACCGAAGGCAGGTAAGATCACCACATCACCAGCACTAACGCTGGAAAAGTCCTTATTACCTTGGTTAACGGGAACGAACTCTACCTGCATATCCCGCAACCGCTCATTTACAGAAGGGTTGTGAATAATCTCGTTTGTCACCCAAATGCGATCGCCTGGGAAGTGCTGGCGAGTTTCGTAAGCCATCGCTACAGCTCGTTCCACGCCCCAGCAAAAACCAAACGCCTCTGCTAGGCGGATGGTAACATCGCCCCGTTGTAGGGTGTAGCTGTTTTCGCGGATTTGCTGAATCAGATTGCTTTGATATTCAGATTTGAGAACACCAGCGACTTCCTCTTGGTGACCAAATCCTTTGCGATGATAATTCTCCGATTGTTGGAGCGATCGTTTGAAGGCTTTTGTGTCCATTCGTGTTTTTGATGTGATGTCATTAGTCATTAGTCATTGGTCATTAATTTCAATTGA
>CASBRD010000465.1 GCA_949128025.1 Oscillatoriales cyanobacterium PMM_0008
CGGTGCAATTGTTTAATGGCTTGCTGCAAAACTTGGCTTGGTACTTCGCCCAATCGGGGAAATACCTTTTTAGCGTTTGGCAAGGCATTAAGCTGCTTCACTTCGCTAGGGAAAGGACTCTCAGCAGCTATGATGTATTCATGGACAATCGAGCATCTGTCAACCATGCATTTCCGACTATTGCACCAATCCTTAATTTCTCGCAGCCCATAGTTATAGGCAACGCGACAAACATCCATCCACTCTTTGAGTGACTGCTCTTGAGTGATGTTGGGATAGATTCGATAGCGGTAATTCATGGTTAGCATTCCACTATTTTAACGTATTTAGTGGCAGATGCAATGCTAGTAAATATAAAGCAGTCCTGGAAGGACGGGGTTTTAAACCCAATTTTTCGATAATTACTTACACTGCCCATTAAAGCTTCTGTTAATCCCGTCCTACCCCGCCGTCCTAGCGCCAGCAAATCCGCTCCCCAGTTTTGAGCTGCTTCACATATACACAGGCTAGCTTCACCAACCTGGCAATCAAAGTCCGTCGCCACTCCCCTTTTGTTCGCTGTTTCGCAGTAGCTTCGCAGCATAGCCTGCGCCTCTTCCAGCCGTTTTTCCGTCAGCAGAGGTTGCGATCGATAGGTATAACCTGCAAACTCTGGATAAAAACCCATCTCCACAGGCATCGGGCCCATCGGCTCGCCGAGCGTCTCGTTTGTCAGGCAATGTAGAAGCCTTAGACTGGCACCATTTGCTTTGGCTAAATCCAAAGCCCGATCGAAAACAGCCTTGCTTAAAGGCGAGTAGTCTAGCGCAACAAGGATTTTCTGAAAACCCATCTAGACCTCCAAAATCTTCCCACTTTCAAATTAGCTCAACGAAGAACTTCTGCTTTGCTTTCATTGGATTACGTTAAATTATCAGACGTTCTAGAGCATTCACATCGGGAATGCGAAGCATATCCGGTTCCCGCTTGATCAAGCTCTTTTTCTCCATCTTCGTCAGCACTCGCGTCACCGTCTCCCGTGCCAATCCGCTCAGACTGCTCAATTCCCGGTGCGGTAAATTCGGAATTTCAGTACCCTCTGTAGTCTGCTTACCCTGCCCATCGGCCAAAAATAGTAAAGTATCTGCCACCCGCGACATACTATCGGATTCCCGCAAGCGGAGTCGGCGATTCACTTGACGCAAGCGTCGCCCCATCAACTGTGCCAGACGGACTCCCGCCATCGGTTCAGTGTAAATCAAATTCACAAAATCCTGCGCGGGTAGGTTGCCGATGATCGTGGGAGCCAGAGTAATCACGTCCGTAGAGCGGGGCACCTCATCTAGTGCCGCCATTTCGCCAAAAATCTCTCCCTTTCCCAAGATGTTCAGCGTTACTTCTTTACCATCCAGGTTATAGGTGCGAATCTTCACCCAACCCTCTAATATAAAGTACACCGAACTACCCCAATCATTCTCCAGCAAAATCACCTGATTTGCCGGATGGCTGCGACTGACTAGGTGGGCTGTAGCTTTGTCCACAGCCGACTCTGGTAAACCTGTAAAAAAAGGAGTAGTGCGAATCAGTGTATTCACATTTGTATTCGTTTCGCGAGGAGGTACTCGGTCTTGCATGAGGCCATTCTGTCGTTAACAGTATCTAGTGAAGTAGCCCAACTAAGCTTTGCTATAGTTGGGGCTTCCAACTAGAACAAGAACTTAGGACGGTTTTATTCGTCTTTGGAATTTCCCGTCTCATCCGCTGTTGCCACGGTAGTAACTCTCTTGCGAGTGTTCGGGACTAAACCCGATGATGGTCTTACACAGCGTCCACAGGCAGCAACCCGCCTTCCGCAGGTCGTTATCAACTTTTATAAGGCAGACTCACCTTGGATTTACAAGGGTGGCACCCAAAACGTTCAATCTTGTTGCCATACTAAGCTTAACTGAGCGTGACTGGAAGGTATTGTATAACCTTATGGAATAGCAAGCACTCGTTAATTTTGATTATGCTGTCTATTCTTGCTGTTCCTAGCATACACTTTGTCTAGCATCACGTGACGATCGACTTTGCGATATCCTTACAATACTGGCGCAAGAATGCCCTATCCTTTCGGCAGCCCACTACTTTAGGAGTTCTATTTTGCTCAGGAGTCCAATTTTTACTTTTTTTTGTGTCTCCTGCTATACCGTGGTTGGATGATGGTGAGAAGTCCCGTAAGCTTTGAGTATACTTAAGTACCATAAAAATGATAGGGTCGTACTTAGTTAAGAGCCAAGTTTTTTATATATACTTCTGACAGACATAAATTGACAGTTTGGTAAAGGGTAATTAAGTCAATTTTAGGCAGGGGTTTCATCGTGACGTTTCAGACGGATAAAATTCAGGCAGCGATCGCAGAGATTGACGACGCACTTGGCAAAAGCCGAAAATTTAGCCTGGGTTGGTTTAATTCAGGAGATAATGCCAAACAGCGTCGGGTTTTAGAACGAGTTCGCAGCAGTCTTCAGACTCTCCAGCAACAGTTGGCTTCCAGAGGCGAAGTTGAGGTAGCCCAAACGCATGGGGCGCAACTGTTGGGTGAAATGCCATTTGTGCAGGCTCCATCAGCGCTCCAATTTCAGTCAGTTGAATCTGACTTGAATCGACAAAAGACGCCTCAGCAGATTTTGCGAGCTGTTGTGGAGGAGATGGGGTATCTGCGAACGTTCTACGAAAAGGCTACGACGTTGACGCAGCTGACGGAGCAATGCCAAGCAGATTTAGAAGCTTTACAGCAGCAGCGGCAAGTTTTGGTGGCAGAAATTCAGCAACTGGAGCAACAGCGACAAAATTATGCTACGCAATTACAAGCCCAGCTAAAGCAAAAAGCTTGGGAATCTAGGTTACAGACGGAAATTAGCCAGCAAACAACGGAAAATAGTTCGTCCCAGGAGGATAAAGCTTTGCCTGGGGAGGAAGTAGATTTAGCGCCAAGGCAGGTAGTATCGGCTCAAACGCAAAACGCGATCGCTACTTCGGAGTTACCGTTACCTTATGCTGGCGCTGAACTAATAGTTCCCTCAATGATGTGGGATCAACTTCCCGCCAAACAAGAAGTTGGGGCTATAGGCGATAATAGTAATCCTGCCAGTGATGAAAGCTATCCTGCCGAAGATCTTAATCAAGAAAGCCCGATCGATCATCGTGCAGACCAAGGGTTTAACCTTCTGGACATTGCTCAAAGCGCTCCGCCAGCGTGCCGTCTGGAAGATGCACCGCAGTTGAAGGCAGCTTATTATGGAACGGCAGATCCAGAAAATGAAGTAGATTTTGGGCTACAGCTTGCAAGCGATCGAAGTGACCAAAGCTTTGAAAACAGTGAGAAACTTCTTTCCTTGGGATCGGGAGAAATTCTTTCTTCTACTCAATACTCTCTGGATAATACCAGGAACCTAGAAAACTTTGAAACAATAGCAGCCCTGACTGATTTAATAGAGGCTACACCCCTGGAGGAAGCTGATTTTCTGGCAGATGAAGGGCCGATCGCACCAGAAAGGGCCGAACTTGGAGTTGGCTATAGCCCCAGTCTGGAAGCAGGAAGTTTCCTACCAGCATCGCCAGATGAAGATTTGCTGCCAACAAGTGAGCTAGAGAGTAAGTCCAATATAGATATTTGGCTCGCTAAGAATATGCTAGAGCAGTTGAGCGAAGATCTTTCTACCCTTGAGGGTGTTGATTCGCTATATATAAAAGAACAAGGGGATATTTTGCAGGCAAGGGATGATTCAGAGCGTAGCTTTACTGAAAATACAGAAATCGATCTGAATCAGGCGCGGATTTCGACAGCCTCAGCTTATCTCCCCACATCTGAAGAGGGAGACAAGAACTTTTCTGGTGATGGAAAAACTGATGAAGAAATCGAAGAATCACCATTGAGCGTTGAACAGCAAGCAGAAACAGCATCTGCTCAAACGAGATCTGAGCTACAGATCGAGTCTCATCCTCCTACGAGCAAAGAGCAAAATATCGAGCAACTAGAACCGGAAATAGACTTAAATCCAGACAATGCTGTGAGGGGAGAAGAAATTCCTTGTACGATCCCAGACGAAATTTTGGCTGAATTTGACGATCTTTTTGGAGAATCACTCGAAAAAATTGCCAACACGATCGCCTCAGATGCCGATCGGGATTTAGCTCAACGATCGGTTTCTACAGAGAATCAAGAACTGGAAAAAAAAAACTAGCGGCGACGGAACAAACTACGAGCAGTGGAGCAGGTAAGCATCCCCACACACGCTCATACCTATACAGTGCTACTGTATAGGTATGAG
>CASBRD010000466.1 GCA_949128025.1 Oscillatoriales cyanobacterium PMM_0008
AAGCTTTGACGGTGGTACATCAAGCGAGACTGGTGCATAGGGATGCTCACCCAGGCAATATTATGGTACAGAGAGATGGTAAAGCAATTTTGATTGATTTTGGCATTGCTGGGGAAATTCTGCAAACTGTCGAAAGTTCCAAGCATTTTGGCAATCTCGCCTTTGCGCCTTACGAACAGATGATGGGAAGTCGGGAACTAACGGTTGATGTGTACTGTTTGGCAGCTTCTTTATATTATGCGGTAACTGGTCAATGTCCGACATCTTCTTTGGATCGGAAGTTGAATAATGTCCGATTGATTAAACCTAAGCAACAGGCTGATATTAGCGATGAGTTAAATCGGGCGATTCTCAAGGGGATGGAGTTGGAGGCGAAAAACCGTCCTCAGTCGATGCGGGAATGGTTAAAGTTGTTGGAAGTGGCGAATCGCACTGTCGAGGTTAGTTTACCGCCGAAGAAACGAAGAAATATTCCTTGGGGTTGGCTAACAATATGGTTGTTAATCTATGCAGTTTTAGGATTCTTCTTATCATTACCTTCGACTTTAGCTGAAGGTTGGGCTTTGACTTTGGCTTTGACTTTGGTTTTGTCTCTTGGGTTGGCTGGTAATAGAGATCAGGGTTTCAAGTCCTTTAGCATTTTTCAGACATTTCTAATCTTGCTTGCAACTTCTTGGTTAGGAGTGGGTTTAGGATGGTTGGCGTATCAGATATATATGATAATTCGATAAGATTGCACTACCCTTCGTTGAGGTTGGCAACATTTTATATCATCTTCCCTACGCCAACAAGATTGGAAAAATTAACCGCAGATGAACACAGCAATGTAGGTTGGGTTGAGTACGAAACCCAACAAATGCGATAGGTTTCGCTTTTCTAATACCAATTATTGAGATATTGCACCAACGCATTCACCCGCCTTGAAATCAATTTCAAGGCTAATAGCAAAAGTCCTCTGAAGAGGACTGAAAGACTATCCCAAAAACCAATCAAAAACAGTCATCATCTGCATAGCAAAAAATCTACATCCACATCTGTGTTCATCTGTGTTCATCTGTGGTTAAAAATATCCAAATCTTGCCCAAAGTCAGAAACCGGGTTTTTCGCAATTAACCCTACCCCAAAACCGAAATCTTTGCTAAAAAACCCGGTTTCTTAAGTCTAATAGTCTAAACTCCAAATAGAAATATTCAGTCCTCTTCAGAGGACTTTCGCTATTAGCCTGGGAATTGATTCCCAGGCGGGTCTGTTAGCAGATATAATGGCTATATAAACGAAAAATCATGCAAATTGTAGTATAGCAACCGCCAAGGCGGTTAAGCCATAAATCTGGGTAGGGGCGAAGCATTCCGGCATATAATTTATTGGTTAAAACCGAAGATTTACTACCCGAATGCTAATGCCTCCGGCACGCTACGCGAACGCCCCTACTGTCAAGAGTCGTATCATCGTCTCCCAGCTTTCCAATCTTCCCCACCCGGAAGCTGAGTCAAATAATCATCAATAACTCCAGGTAACTGCTTAATCGAATAATTATACATCAATTTCATCAAGCTTTGAGACTGACTAATTACCAAACTTCTATCTACCATTTCAGCAAGTTGAAATGGACTGTAAGCACCATTCAACACTTCCTCACTCGCGTCGCGAATTGCTTCCTCAAATTCATCGTCAAGCATTGATTCCCACTCATCTATCTTAACATAGTAAGACGTTTTGTTATCTTGCAAATTCAGCTTCTTAATTTCTCTAACTGAATTGCGAATTGAATTAGCCCATGAATTAGTTAATCGTTGCTCAAGTTGGTTTTTAATCAAGTGAATTAACAAGATTTTGAGATAAGATTGGATATTTCGCAGTATCGCCTGTTTACTCATTCCCTCTAATTCATCAACTATTGTCAAAGCATCTGCGTAACGTCCCTCCAAAATGCTTTTTCTTAAATCGATTAGTTCTTGAGTCATAACTTTTGTGATTCCTCCTTGGCTATCTTATTTTCACCTATTTATCCAATCTTGACCACCTGGTAACTGAATTAAATTGTCCGCTAAAAATGTGGGTAATTTCTTGGCTGAATGGGAATATGTTAAGGCTAATAATTTCTGAGAAATATGGATTATTTGAGTTCGATCGACTATTTCTGAAAGTTGTAATTGGCTGTATGCTCCATTCAATACTTCTTCACTTGCTAAAGCGATCGCATCTTCAATAATTTCTTCTTCTAGCATACTCTCCCATTCATCTAGCTTAATGTAATAGGATGTTTTATTATCCTTAAGATTCAGTTCTTTAATTTCTCGAATGGAAAAGCGAATTGAATTAGCCCACGAACCAGTTAATCGCCTCTCTACTTGATTTTTAATCAAATGAATCACCAAAACTCTCAAGAAGGATTTGATCTGACGTAAAATTGCCTGTTTACTCATTCCCTCTAATTCATCCACAATTACTAAAGCATCTGCGTAACGTCCCTCCAAAATGCTTTTTCTTAAATCGATTAGTTCTTGAGTCATAAGTTTCGCACTGTTTATTTCACTATTATTTTTGCCGATTCAATTTCCAATCTTCCCCGCCAGGTAACTGAGTTAAATTTTCAGCTACCACTGCGGGTAAATCCTTAGCCGAATGGTAATATGTCAGAGTCAACAATTTGTCAGCGTTCTGAATTACCTGGGTTCTATCCACTATTTCAGTAAGTTGAAACTCATTATATATCCCATCCAGCACTTCCGAACTCGCGTCGCGAATTGCTGACTCGATTTCCTCTTCGAGCCAAGTATACCATTCATCCGAATTGATGTGGTGGGATGTTTTATTTTCCTTGAGATTCAGTTTTTTAATTTCCACAAGTGGATTACGAATAGAAGCAGCCCACGAACTGGTTAATCGTTGCTCAACTTGATTCTTAATCAAGTGAATTAACAAAATCCTTAAATAGGATTGAATATTACGCAGAATTGCCTGTTTGCTCATTCCTTCTAATTCATCCACTATTACTAAAGCATCGGTGTAGCGTCCTTCCATAATGCTTTTTCTTAAATCGATGAGTTCTTGAGTCATAATTATCGCCACCACTTGTAAGTAAATTATACCATTCAGAAGCGGGAGGCTCGATATGCCTACGGCAATCTGCACGTGAAGCGAAGCTATCGCGTAAGCGAATCGCACTTTTTGTCCTAATAATTAAAGTTGAGCTAAGATAAGCTGTTGTATATCCTACCGCAGACAGATTGCCCAATATGCCGCCAGTATTAGCCCTGCGTTTGAATAACTGCGTTAATCTAGAAATACATATCAAAATTTGAATTAGTAAAACGCTACTTATCTTAACTGGGAGCATCCAAAATGCTCAAGAAAATCGCGATCCTTTGCCTCGCCTTTATTTTGGGAATCGCCATCCTACCCCGTCTTACACTGGCTCAATCGACAGGATACCTAGAATCCCGTCTTTCTAGAGTAGAATCAGATAACTTTCAATTGCGATCGCAAATCGATCGCATCGAGTCCCAGCTAAATCGACTCACCAGTCGCGCAGACTTTCCCAGAGTGGAAATAGCCAGACCAACACCAGCACCCGTACCGCCACGCGCTACCCCTAGAGTAAACAGGCAAACTACATCTCAAGACCCAATGTTCTCTAGACTCGCCACCCTTGTGATAGAACTGAAGGAACGAGTAAAAACACTAGAAGCACAAGTTGCACAATTGAAGAGACAACAAAGCGGAAGGTAGGAATAACTGTACAATGAAAGGATATGTTGTGCCACAGAGTAGACGCATTTCCGTAGTTGGCACCAGTGGTTCTGGTAAAACAACTTTAGCGCGTCAAATTTCCCAGCGCCTTGCCATTCCCCACATAGAATTAGATGCACTCTACTGGGAACCCAACTGGACAGAAACCCCTACTACTATTTTCCGAGAAAGGGTAGCACAAGCGCTGACTGACGACAGCTGGATTGTTGATGGCAATTACAGCCCAGTACGCGATATCGTTTGGGGAAAAGCCGACACTGTTGTCTGGTTGGACTACTCTCTAGCGGTGATTATGGGAAGACTGGTGCGGCGGTCATTTCGGCGGGTAGTAATGCAAGAAGAACTGTGGAGTGGTAACCGCGAAACATGGCGAATAACATTCAGCCGCGATTCTATTCTACTGTGGGCGCTTCAAACTTATCGCAAAAGGCGAAAAGAATATCCCATTCTATTTGATCGACCCGAATATTCCCATCTTAAAATTGTGCATTTGCGATCGCCACAAGCTACACAAAATTGGCTATCCAATCTCAAAGCCTAGACAGTCTACCTCTACCTCTCTATTAGCCCCCCTTTTTAAGGGGGGTTGGGGGGATCTTCTTCCTCCTGTGCGGTTCATTTCCTTGCCTTTATCACCTGCAAACTCCCACCCGCATACAAAATCTGCTCCTTCTCCCGAAACCCAATCTCCGCCAACAACCCAGGCAAATCCGTTTTCAGCAAGTTCCATGCCGTTTCTGTCTCAAACAATAACAAAAATAACGATATCGGCGGCCAAAATAAGGGATTCGTCGGCGCGTGAAAATCCACCAGCGCAAACACCCCACCCGGTTTCAGCACCCGATAAACCTCTTTGATAATTTGTCGCAATTGCTCAGCTTGCATTTCGTGCATCGCCACGCTGGTATGCACAAGGTCGAAAGAATTGTCTGCAAACGGCATATCTTCGGCAAAAGCTTCGGTATACTGAGCTTGAGGCACATTCTGCCGCGCCCGCTTCAGCGATAAAGGTGAGGCATCCAATCCCGTCACATTCTGGGAGTATTGCACTAGAAATTGGGTTGCCTGACCGCTACCGCAACAAAGGTCTAGTACCTTGGTATCTGGAAGGATGGTCAAACCTTGCAAAGCTAACTGGCGGAATCGCCCTTCTCCACCAACGCTAATGGCAGCAAGACGAGAAATCCCATCGTACAACCACTGATATCGATAGCTCCAGTCCCTTAAAATAGTTGCCACTGCTTAATCCCTCCTGAAATTGTGTATTCCTTGCTGCTAATTGAAACCATTAACACGATATATTGTTAAAATCGGTAACGAATCTGAAAATATTGGGAAACTGTAATAGCTATGGGGCGTACTGGGGTTTTACTACTTAACTTGGGCGGACCGGATCAACTGGAGGATGTCCGTCCCTTTCTGTTTAACCTATTTTCCGACCCGGAAATCATTCGGCTGCCGTTTCCCTGGTTACAAAAACCGCTGGCATGGCTCATCTCTACACTGCGAGCTAAGAAATCCCAAGAAAACTATAGCCAAATTGGCGGTGGATCTCCTCTACGCCGCGTTACAGAAGCCCAGGCTCATGCCCTGGAAGAACATTTGGAGCAAAAAGGACAACCAGCAAGTGTCTACATAGGGATGCGGTATTGGCATCCTTTCACGGAAGAAGCGATCGCACGCATGAAACGCGATCGCATCGATCGTCTGGTTATCCTCCCCCTCTATCCCCAATTCTCCATCAGCACCAGCGGTTCCAGCTTCCGCCTTTTGGAAAAAATCTGGCAAGAGGACCCCTCCGTAGGCCCGATCGACTACACCGTCATTCGTTCCTGGTATCAGCAACCCGGTTATCTGCAAGCAATGGCCCAGCTAATCGCCCAAGAACTCGATCGCTTTGAGAATCCCGATCGAGTTACCCTCTTCTTTAGCGCCCACGGCGTCCCCGTCAGCTATGTAGAAGAAGCTGGCGACCCCTACCAGGAAGAAATAGAGGATTGCACAGTCCAAATTCTCAAAACGCTGAATCGACCCAATCCCCACACTCTGGCTTACCAAAGTCGGGTCGGCCCAGTAGAATGGCTCAAACCCTACACCGAAGATGCCATTAAAGAACTCGCCGCCCAAGAAGTCAAAGATTTGCTAGTAGTGCCCATCAGCTTTGTCTCCGAGCATATCGAAACCCTGCAAGAAATTGATATGGAGTACCGCGAACTAGCTGAGGAATCTGGCATTCACAACTTCCGCCGCGTACCCGCCCTCGATACCAATCCTGTATTTATTGATGCCCTAGCAGATCTAGTCGTCGAAGCCCTCAACTCTCCCAGTGTAAAGCTTTCCGAAGTAACACAACTCAAGAAGCAAGTCAAGATGTACCCGCAAGAGCGTTGGGAATGGGGCATAACTCCATCTGCTGAAGTTTGGAACGGTCGTATAGCAATGATTATCTGTATTGACCTAGTGTTGGAACTGCTCAGCGGTTATGGGCCTCTACACCTAGTCGGACTACTCTAGCAATTTTGGATTTTAGATTTTGGATTTTGGATTGAAAAGTAAAATTTGAAATCTGCAATCTGCAATCTAAAATTACTCAGGGTTGTTTGTGTCGCGATTCCGGTAGACGCTTATTTTGTTTATACCAGCGATACCATTCACCAGAACTGCGAATTGCTAACCACAGCAGGATCATGGCAATTAAGCCTCCCTGTCTGGGTGCATCAAAGGCTAAAAGTACCAGCGCTACGCACAAGATATCTTGGGCAAAAACAGCCCACAAGGGTAAACCTCGCAATCGAAAGAACCACCCGACTTGGACGAGTTGGAGTACCAGGGCTAACAACCCGCCGACTATACTAACTAACATAATTAACCAAGGGGCAACGTCGGCGGCTTCAGCCACCGCAACCCCCATAATCGCCCCGACAATGGGGCTAAACAAGAGATGGATAATTTGCAGTACGCGCTGCCCTAATAGCTTTTTGGAAGCAAACAACTCAAATAACGACCAGCTGGTGAGGATTCCCACCACTACCTGTGGATGAATCAAAGATAGAATCGGTACGCGAGACCAAAGATTATTTCCCTGCAAAAGGCCAATCAATAGGAGGGGCAGGGCAATTCTTCCCACTCCTACCGCAGCAGCAGCAGAGAGTGCGGCTAGGAGTTCGATCATACTTACTCTTCTGCCTGTAGTTAACGGCTATGCTCGAAAAAACAGGCGGGCTCCAACTTACTTAATGTTTCTTAAGTTTAACTATTTTGGCCTGGAGGTTGCACTGCTTAACAAGCATAAGAGCTAGACTTGCTGACAACCTTATTAAATTGTTACGATAAATTTTATAAAGATGTGCTTAAATATACTTACAGTAATTAAAAACCATGCTATGAAAAATTCCCTATTTGCTGATGCTAGTCAAAGGCTAGAAAAGGCACTGAAATATGTCTCAATTTCAGATGATGCGATCGAACATTTAAAATTTCCTAAAGCAAGTTTAAGAGTGTCTATTCCCGTGCGGATGGATGATGGTTCTTTGAAGATTTTTCAGGGTTATCGCGTTCGGTATGACGATACCAGAGGGCCAACCAAGGGAGGCGTCCGCTATCATCCAAACGTTTCAATGGATGAAGTCACATCTTTAGCGTTCTGGATGACGTTTAAATGTGCTGTGTTAAATCTGCCTTTTGGCGGTGCTAAAGGTGGGGTGACGCTGAACCCCAAAACGTTATCGAGACTGGAGTTGGAACGTTTGAGTCGCGGTTATATAGATGCGATCGCAGACTTTATTGGCCCCGATGTTGATATTCTAGCACCCGATGTTTATACCAACCCGACAATCATGGGTTGGATGATGGATCAATATAATATTATCAAGAGGCAAATTACCCCAGCAGTTGTCACCGGAAAACCAGTTACAATAGGCGGAAGTTTAGGTCGAGATACCGCAACAGCAACCGGAGCTTTTTTTGTTATTGAAACCATTATGTCCAAATTTGACAAGCTACCCAGAGAAACCACGGTAGCAGTGCAAGGATTTGGCAATGCGGGTGGTGTGCTGGCAGAATTACTAGCGATAAATGGTTATAAAGTAGTGGCGGTAAGCGATTCTCAAGGCGGAATTTATGCCAAACAAGGTTTAGATATTCGCAGCATCCGACGCTGCAAAGAATTTATCAAAGGTATGCACGCCGTCTATTGTGAAGGCACAGTTTGTAGCGTCATCGAACATGAGATTTTGACGAATGCAGAACTTTTAGCTTTAGATGTGGATGTACTCGTTCCAGCAGCTTTGGAAAACCAAATTACAGAAGAAAATGCCAATGATATCAAAGCAAAGTTTATCTTTGAAGTTGCCAATGGGCCGGTTACATCTGCTGCCGATCGAATTTTAGAAGAAAAAGGAATTTATATCGTTCCAGACATTTTGGTGAATGCAGGTGGCGTGACAGTTAGCTATTTTGAGTGGGTACAAAATCGCAGCGGACTTTATTGGACACTGGCAGAAGTAAATCAAAGATTGAAGGACAAAATGATTGAGGAAACAGAGAATATTTGGAAGATTGCTCAGGAATTATCGGTTTCCATGCGAACAGCAGCTTACATTCATGCGCTGAATCGTTTGGGTGAAGCGATTAATACTAAAGGGACTAGAGATTATTACGTGAATGGGTAAGGGGAGAAAAGAGCGATCGTTTTGTGTTATTGGTACGTTGTTGCGCTTTAGCGCTTTAGCGCAACAACGTACCAATAACCAACAACTATTTCTTCCAAGGCAGTTTTGTACCCATTTCGGTCAGCGCTGAGAATATCAGATACAGGATAAGCAACCCAATTCCAGTGAGAAAAGCCAAAAAATCGCTGTCCATCTTTGCTCTTAGCCAATACTCAGCTAATATTAACGCAATACGCTAACGCATTTTGGGAAAGTGGTGTAATGAGGAAATTGTATTTCTTAGTTCCTGGGACAGGTGGCAAGTTTGCCTGTGGCGGTCTTTGGGCAGAGTTAAAAACATTCAATCTTGCCAAGCAGGTTTGCAATGCTGAGGTTGTCACTTACCGCCAACGGGAAAACAACACACTTTTCTTAGATGACTTACTAAAGCAGAAAAACTTAGATGATGTAATTTTTGTGATTAGCTGGGGATTTCATATTCCCAAACTTGCTGCCAAGTTAAAATCATATAACGTTATTTACCATGCTCACAGTGCGGGATACAAATTCAGTTTGCCTTCAAGTATTCCCATCATGACTGTGAGCCGAAATACAATGGGATATTGGGGACAAAATTCTCCTAATTCACTCATTTATTATTTGCCCAATCAGATTTCTGATGAATTTGAAAACCTTAACCAAAAACGGGATATTGATGTTTTAGTGCAAGCTCGAAAATCTTCTGAGTATTTAATTGAGGATTTGATTCCAGTATTGCAGAAGCAGTGTAATGTATTCGTTGTTGATTCCTATGTGAAAGATTTAACAGGACTTTTTAATCGAGCCAAGGTTTATCTGTATGACTCCGCTGAGTACTGGGCGCAACAGGGAGTCAGCGAAGGATTTGGTCTGCAACCAATGGAAGCTCTAGCCTGTGGTTGTCAGGTTTTTTCTAGTGTCAATGGTGGATTATCGGATTATTTAGATCCTGGATTTAATTGCTATAAAATTGCTGGATACTCAAAAGAGTATGATGTTCAACGCATTTTAAAAGTGGTTAAAAATTCAGCATCACTCACATTGTCGGAACAGGTTCTTGCAGAGTATCGGGCTGAAAATATTATTAAACGGTTAGAGGTTATTTTACAAGATATCAATGATTTTTTCGATAGTAAAAAACATTACTCTCCCAATATCCAGAGTTTGACGAGAATGCGTGTTGCTCAACTTTCAACTCAAAGAATATTAGGCAAGCTGAAGAAAAAGTTTTTTAGCTGAAAAGCGATACAACGGTATTATATCGTTTGGATTTATTTCGGCTACAAATGTAGAGACGTTTCATGAAACGTCTCTACATTTGTAGCAAACATTTAGGTGGACTCAATCCAGCCT
>CASBRD010000467.1 GCA_949128025.1 Oscillatoriales cyanobacterium PMM_0008
GCGATCGCACTCCTGAATAGCATTCGTTCCTACGATCCCGATGTGTCAGTCTTTTTAATTCCCTTCAATGATAATTATCAAAATCTTGCCGCTATTCTCAGCGAGAAACATAATGTCCAAATCTTTCCCGATCTAGATTTTCTAAACCAATTCACTCAAAAAATTGCCGAAATTTTTGACCGTGACTTCCTAGCGCTTCCCAATAAGATGCGAAAGCTAGTAGCCTGGTTTGGCCCTTTAGATGAATTTCTGTATATTGATACAGACATTATTGTATTTGAGAAAATTGCCGATGTTTTAGATTCATTATCACAATTTGGCTTTATTTGCAATGATTATCATCACGCAGGTAGAGGTTTGCAAGACATTTTTTCACCTTTAATAAGAGAACAAAAAATATTTACGGAAGAACAGTTAAGCGATGTCTTTAATAGCGGCTTTTGGGCATCTAAAAAAGGCACAATTTCATTAGAGGAGATGTACGAACTGCTGCGGGAATGTTCGCAGCATCGTGAATATTTTGACTTTTCTAGCCAGGTAACAGATCAGCCCATATTAAATTACATAGTGCTAAAGTCTATTCCAAAACGCTTGAATCTCGTCAAAATTCCGGGGGGAGGCCCAGGGAGTTGGGCAGGTTCAAAACACTTCCAAGAAAGAGACCGCGTACTCTATGATGGGGAGAAACGGTTACAGTATATTCATTGGGCGGGAACACCAATGAAACCAGGTGCGCCATATCGAGAATTGTGGGAGTACTACCGCTATCTCAACGAACCCAAACCAACTGAAACATCGACTGTTCAGACAAAAAGTTTTTGGCAGCAGATGATAAATAAAGCCAAAAATTTATTTTGATTGCCTGACTGAACTTGACGACACCACAGAAATTTGAAAAAAGCTCGATCGGGCCAGAACGATCGAGCGATTTGTTCTAGGGCGTTTTTTCCTATTTATGGCTATTGAACCATAAAGCCACGTTGCCTACAGCTTTATCGATCGTTTCAGGTTCTTCATAAAATTGAAACTGAATATTGTCACCCAACCAAACCATACGTTTGTCTTTGGCTGCAATTAATTCAAACAATTTTTTAGGAATAACAGGACCGCTCGCCGCCCTGTCAGCGTGAACCATTAACGTCGGTGTGGTAAGCTTTCTGAATGTTTCATCTACACGATAACTCCATAATTCTGCTTCGCTCATAGCGGCAACTCGATTTTCCCAAAGACCGTGAAAATTCCAAGCCGGGCCGCGATCGGCCCAACGGATATACCACTCATATATCGGTTTGGACAACAGCAAAGCATTAGGATCTGTCAAGCTTACAATAGGTATATAATCAACTTCACCTGTTTTTTCAAATTTAGCCTTGGCTTGCTTTCCTCGTTCAATACGAGCAAGAGTTTTGGACTCACCGCCGTTGTATTCATCGATAGTTTCTTTGGTTAAATAATGTCCCGCCACAATCGCTAATGCCTTAATTCGAGGATCTTCAGTTGTTGCCTGAATTGTCCAATTGACACCTTGACATATACCAAGTGCGTAAATTTTATCCTGATCGACTTCTTTGCGGCCTAGCAAATAACTAACTGCGGATTTAAAGTCAGCAACTTTTGCCTGCGGACTTTCATAACGACGTGGTTCGCCACCGCTTTCACCGTGAAAACACGGGTCAAATGCCAACGTTACAAAACCCGCTTTTGCCATTCGGGTAGCATACTGAACAGGCGATTGTTCTTTCACAAACGCCACCGGACCCAGAATCGTCACAGCGGGGCCTGGGTTAGCAAGTCCCTTGGGTAAGTAGAGATTGCCAACCAGTTCTACGCCATTGCTATTAAACGTGACACGCTCCATAGTGTAGGAGCCATCAAAAGATTCCATCTCTGTATTAAGCATATTCGCCTCTGCTTTGTGATTTACTTTGGGCAGAAAAAGACTCAGCAAAAATCCCCCTACACCGGCGGCACTAGCTTTTAGAAGCGTTCTTCGCGAAGGATTGATTTGGGGAGCTTTTTTTCTAAATGGCATAGTCAGTTTCCTTTGAGATTAAATAGCGAAGGATTGCTAATTGGTGATAATTGTCTCTACACCGGGCGAGTTTCTAGTCGCCCGACAGCGCTCCCATTTGGCCGAGCGCTGTCGCCCAATCTTCGACGTGCCACGTTCGCACAATCTTTCCATCCTGCACTTGATGAATGTCAATCGCCTGAATTCGGATCGTGCGTCCGGTTGCTTCGACGCCCAATAATTTGGCGTTATGCGTTCCAGTGAGAATCGATCGAGCGACAACCTTATCCCCTTCGGCAATAAGTTCCTGTAGCTCGGCTTTAAAGTCAGGCATCGTTCCGAACAAATGCTCGAACACAGGCTTTGCGCCCGCCAGACCTGGTGCCTGCCCTGGTGCTAGTGGAATGTCATCCCAGTTCTCGGCTAGGGCTTTGTCAAGCAGAGACAAATTCCTTGTATTAAAGGCTTCGTAGAAGATATTTACAGGCACCTTATTGCTCTCAATATCTCCTGTTGCCATCACTTGGTCTGTATTGGGCATATTTGCCTCTGCTTTGTGGTTCTTTACTCAGTTTACATGGTATAACCTATCGCCCATATCTACCCTTGAGTGTAGCCTTTGCCAAGATGTGTTCTTTGATCGAAACGTTTAGCATTGCACCAGTTGCCTCGGAACCGATTGGCAAGCTATTGACATTAAGGGCATATATCGTAAAAACGTAGCCGTGACTATCACCTGCGGGAGGACAAGGGCCGCCATATTCGCTGTTACCGTAATCGGTGTAACCTTGTTTGCTGCCACTCGGTGCTACGTTGGTGCCCGGTTTACCAGCATTCGCTGCTAGTTTGTGAACGTTGCCGGGAATATTGAAGATTGTCCAGTGCCACCAACCAACACCTGTGGAGGCATCAGGATCGAAGAAGGTGATGGCGTAACTTTTTGTTCCTGCTGGTTCGCCGCTCCAAGTCAGTTCTGGGGATATGTTGTTGCCGGTGCAACCATATCCCCGATAAACCATTGATAGCGGGAGGTTTTTACCCTCGGAGAACTGTGCGCTCCGAAGCGTGAATGGAGACGCCGCAGCCAGCAGTCCAGATATTGCCAAAGCTACTGCTACTAAGGTAGATATAATCAACTTTTTTGGCATTTTACTATCGATCTCCAATTAATTTGGCTTTTCTAGTTAGGACAACTTTGGTTTACCTATCGATCCGATCTATTGCTGAATGCGATCGCTTTTAGCCTGGATGTCAGACCGAAACTGGGCTAAAGCGTCGATCCAAATTGCAGCAGATGTCAGTCGCGTCAGTCTTTTCTTCCGAATTATACCTGCAAATTGCCAAATTTGGCTCTTTTGTTGCTAGTATGCCAAATTATTAGGATTAGAAACCGGGTTTCGGGGAGTTCAGCTTATTTACGCCCACCTACTTATTTAACCTCCAAAACTTTGTAAGACTTATTTTCAAATACTGTAGGAAACCTAGAAGTTTTAGTTGCCGGAACAACCCAATAGTTGATTGGAAAGCGCGACTTAATCTGACTGACATCCTCATCCTGAAGTTTTTTGTACAGACTACCCAATTTCTTTCTCGCTGTCTTCTCAGTCAGTCCTTTTTGGGTGATATCAAGACCGATTTCCTTCAGACGTTCTGCCCACGCCTGTACGTAACTTCGATCCCAAAGAATCGCAGAACCATCTTTCCAAGTGACAAAAACAGGGCGTTTTGTAAGACTCCGAAACTCATCCAAGGCTAAATCAACTAAGAATACTGCATCTTGGGAAGTATTAGCTTTTGTCCAGTCAGCAACCTGCTCAATTGAAGGTGTAGGACGATACATTAAAGCACCCTGGAGGCTCTTTGCTTCTGATAGGCGACTATGAAAATTTTGTACCCCCACCAAAAAAAACCAAAGCGCTAATAGCAGAGCAATTCGGTTGGGACTGCCATTACCTAATAAGTAATACCAGACTGGTTTCAGAGTAAGGATAATTAAACAAACTACTAAAATGTAGGGGCCAATAAAGGGATTCTAAATCAATATGCTGGCACTAAAAATTGCTACGGAAAGCGATCGCTTTTGCCAACCCCTAGCTTGCTCCAATTGAACGGCAAAAACCGAGACAAGTGCAATTGCCGCAAAGCAATACCACAGATCGGTTCCTCGCCCTGGGTGCATCACCAGCATAGAAGGCGATTTGGCGATGTAGGCAGCTACAAAAGCATAAAGCAGCCACAGCAAGCTCACACCAGCCCAAATCGCGCCATGTTTGAATAGTTGTGCCATTTTGCGTCTGTTCTGATGCAGGACGGCAATTACTAAAAAAATCAAAATGCCGAATCTACCAAAGGCTGCTTTGTCCCAAGTCAGGGGAAAAAGATGATAGGGAAAACGAACTTGACTGGCGATCAGCCACAAATTATTATCAGCAGCATTTCGCCCGAATGCAGATAAAGTTAAGAATATCGCTGGCGAAGCGATTAGGAGGAACAAACCGAAGCAAAGCAACCATTTTTTCCAGGCTTGGCGATAAGTAGAGTCGAGTAAAAATACTGCGCCTAAGTAAGTAATGGCATAGACTCCGTACATACTGTTTAGGTTAAATGCCACTCCTAACCAAACAGCAGTTAAGATAGGACGCTGGTTATAAAATGATGCGGTTGCTAGTAGCCAAAATGGGATTGATAAACCTGTTTGTTCAAAGGAAGATGAAACGATTGTACCTGACCCCAGAATTGGATCGATAACTAAGGCGAATAACGCCATTGCACCTACACAAGCTAGTTGAGACTTTGGGGCAAAAGTTTGAGCCAGTTTCCCAGCAGCGTAAATTACAAAAAGTCTCTCAGCTAAAAATAAAGTAAGCAGTAGTGGTTCTAGTGAAATAGCACGCACAAGTAAGGCAATTACTCGCCAGAGCATAGATGCGTAGTATGGTAGAGTATCACCAAATGGATCGTTGGGATATAGAGCCGGATCGTTGAGTTTATAAACTAGGGGAATTTGCAGGGATTGGTTGCTGGAATAAATGACATATCCTGTGATTAGTAAGGAGGATATAAAGAAAATTAAGGTATATACCTGAGTCGGTATTGGTAAGTCAATTAGCCAAACTTTTGCCAAAGGAGAGCCAAGGCTGAGGTTAGGATTTGAAGCAAATTTTTCTTCATCTGATAGCTGGTCTTGATTCATAATAATTGCCCTCAATCATATTTACAAAAATTTAAGGCTTAGGGGTAGATTTATAGCTGATGATTTGATGATTGTTTATGATGATTTACCAAAGGCGATAGCCGAAATTCCCGCAATTAGTAATCCCACTCCTAACCAATTCACAAAAGTAACTTTTTCACCAAAAATAACTGACCCTGCGATAGTAGTACCAATCACTGTTAGTCCAATTACCATTGGATAAGCTACTGATAAATTAAACTTACCCAAAACCAAAATATAGAAAACCGTACTTAAGGCGTAGGCAAAAAGACCACCAAGTAGATAAATGTTTAGTGGATTTTGACCTGAACCTTGTTTCAGGAGTATTTGACCGCTAGTATTCAGTCCAACCGAGAGCAATATCAAAAGGCTAAATAATAATTTAGTTTGCATTGTAAACTCCTGCGATATTATTTATAAATGACAAAGAAATCTCAACCAATTTAGCCATATTATAGCTCATACTTTTCTGAATTATTAAAATCCCACAACTCGCCATCGGTAGGGTAAGGTGTTTGGACTCTTTTTCCGAATAGCTTTTCCCACCAGCGAAAAGGATGAGGAAGAGTGGCAACTTGGATAAAAGGACAACCTACAAACCATGCTCCCAGCATATCTGTATGGCGGCTATCACCAATCACAACAACTTGTTTTGGTTTAAGCCGCAGATGTTTTATGGCTTTGCGAAATGCACAAGGGAATGGTTTTTTCGCGGGATTGATAGCTGGAATATCGAGACGGTGCGACCAATACTTTACCCGATACCGACGTTTGCCATTAGAAAGAATGTAAAATTTAATATCGGCTGATTTTGCTTGCTCGATCCAAGCTTCAGCACCGGGGGATAGGTAGCGATCGTCTTCTGAAACGATGGTATTATCTAAATCCAGGATTACCCCCTGAATTCCAGCGATTTTCAGCAATTCAATTTCTATGGAAGCAAGCCTATAGGCTTCTGTGGGAAGGTTGGATTTTCTCACTTTTACACCGCTCCGATCTCAAACTTATTTGATAACACCATCATGTTTGAGCAAGAGAATCACAAAGGTTGTGATAATCCAATACAAAACCGTCAGTAAAATTGGCAAATCCGTTAATAAAACTTCTTCAGGTCGCTCGCTTTGTCCTCCTAATTCGCTGCCTATCTTGCTTTTGCGTGCAATTTCTTGGGGGTCGCCCAGAAGCTGATAGCGAAAGATGCCATACAATACAAATGGCAATGTTAGCAGCATCCAGGGTGTGGAAGCGCCTCCAACTTGCGGCCCAGAACTCCATATTGCATAGGTTAATATGGTGCCATTTGTAACAACGCTTTCCATGCGAGTTAGTAGGGCTAAGGAGTATCGTTTAAGAACTGCACGGGTTTTACCGCCTTTGATTTGCGATAATCGCAGTTCTGCTTTGCGCTTTTCGACACCTAAAAATAGAGCCATCATAGCGGTACAAAGCAAGAACCAGGGAGAGAGGGAAATATTGGTTGCTGCTGCACCGGCATAGGCTCGCAGGACAAATCCAGTGGCGATCGCAATAATGTCTAAAATCACCGCACGCTTCAGCTGCAAGTTATAGGCTATTTGCAAGAAAGCGTAGCCAAGGATGGTTGCTCCCAACCAAGGCGATCGCAGCCAACCGATAATCAAAGCTAGACTCAATAAAGCTACTGCCATGCCGATCGCCACGGGAACGCTCACCAATCCCGCTGCTATGGGACGCTGGCACTTGATGGGATGTTTGCGATCGGCTTCTACATCTGCGATGTCATTGAGTAAGTAGAAACAGCTGGAAGTACAGCAAAATAGCACAAAAGCCAGCAAGCTACCCAACAATGATTCAACATTTATGCTGAAAGCAAATAAAGGTGCGGCAAAAACAATCAGATTTTTTGTCCACTGGCGGGGTCTGAGAGCTGCTAAGTGAGGAAATCTCATAGTAGGGGCTTTTGGCTGAAGCCATATTTTTTCATATTGTGATGGTTTCCGAGAATTTGTCAGCTGACTATCCTTTTGCTAAATTGACTTCTACTACAAAAAGTCACACCCTACACAAAAGTAGGGAAATGACTAATTTTCCAGTAGTATCTTGGTTGTTTCCAACACTCTCTTGGCCAACTTGCTTTTAGGCGTAAAATTTTCAACTCTAGCCTAAAAAATCTAAATCTATGGCTCGCGAACCTCCCCGCTCTAACTGAACTAAAAGTTTGCTGAGTTGCGACCAAATAAGTATCCCAGTAAAAAGTGTGAGAATTATCGCTACCCCGTAAGAAAGGGAAGTAGGAAAACCAAACACTTCTAGACCAGACGCTAGAAAAATACAAATCCCTATACAAATTCCCAAGAAAGGAAGCTTTAGCTGTATCCCTTGCAAATATGCTAGCGATCGGGTCGAGCGACTTATAGACCATTCCTTTACCAGTTCTTTAAGGGCACCTTCAAAAGCCAAACCGGATGTTATCCCAGCCAGCAGACCAGCCAGCAGGAAGAAATAGGGGGGCTCTGGAAATACGAACACGAATAACTCCTTTGCAATCGATCGCCTGATGGTTCATCTTACCAGGAAGGGGAGTGGGGGAGTGGGGGAGCAATTTTCTTGACCGCTGACTAATGACCAATGACAACTGACCAATGACAACTGACCAATGACAACTGACAACTGACAACTGACAACTGACAACTGACAACTGACAACTGACAACTGACAACTGACAACTGACAAC
>CASBRD010000468.1 GCA_949128025.1 Oscillatoriales cyanobacterium PMM_0008
CGGGTCATTCCGACTTGGTTATTTCTGTCGCCATCAGTCCAGATGGGAAGACTTTGGTTAGCAGTAGTGTTGACAAAACCATCAAAATTTGGAATTTGGCAACAGGCGATTTAACCCGCACTTTGTCCGGTCATTCCAACGATGTTAATTCTGTCGCCATCTGGACTGATGGGCAGACTTTGGTTAGCGGTAGTAGTGACAAAACGATCAAAATTTGGAATTTGGCAACAGGCAATTTAATCCGCACCTTGTCGGGTCATTCCGACTGGGTTCGTTCTGTCGCCATCAGTCGAGATGGGCAGACTTTGGTTAGCGGTAGTCGTGACAAAACGATCAAAATTTGGCGGGTGTCGCGTTCAAGTTCACCGCCAACTCGGTAAACTCAGGTTTTGCACCAGGGTCATCACCTTTGTTTCTGGCAACAGTTTCTACCTTGAACGTAGAATTTGGTTTGAGAAACACGGTTTCTTAGGTATGTTGTTGCGCTTTAGCGCTAAAGCGCAACAACGTACCTAAAAAAAGTTTTTCAAGCTTATATCTTGTAGGTTGGGTTGAGGAACGAAACCCAACATTACACCTAATTTATTTTCCCAATAACTCAAAGAAAGTTTTCTTGTCAATACCAATATCCTGAATCATGCCCATGAGAGTCCCTGGTTTTATATCTTTTCCTGAATGAATTGGAACAACAACTCTTAATCCTTGACTATCCTTGTAAATAGCATGACTCCCCTTTTGACGGTCAAGATAAAAACCTAAATTTTCGATGACTTTGATAAAGTCTTTAGCCTTGACACTGGGAAAATTACTCATGCCAATATCCTTAAGGGCTTAACAATTAAATCTTCTGTAGGAATTAACTGATTATCAGCCCTTAAACTTTCAATATATAATTCAATAGCTTCTGTAATATTATCGATAGCTTCTTCAAAAGAATCTCCTTGAGAATGACAACCTTTTAGGATAGGACAAAAAGCGTGATAACCTCCATCTGATTCTTTTTCCAGAATAACTGTGTAATTGTAAATTTGTTTATTGTTGTTATCCATAAGTTTTCTACTTGTTTGTAATCTACTACTTTAACTCAGCCTGATTCTATAATAACTCACAGTTACCAAAAAATCAACAAAATCCAAAACTTTCTGGAGTTCACCTTCCGGCATAATAACGGCTATTAGTTGTTATAGCAGTAGACATCCTGATTAGGACAAAATATAGTTTGAGATAAGTTGCTTACGTCTATTGTTAATGTCCTAAATGACTTGGCTACTGCTATATCTACACAAATAGATGTATCAAACAAAACTCTGCTCACGGGATAAAATTCCTAATTCTTTCTTCTCGCATTTCTTGGACAAGATTTTCCCAATTTACTTTTTCTTCCGTCTCCTTTGATACAGCTTTCACTACTAACACTCCCTCAACATAATGTACGATAGAATCATCGATCGCTGACGATTTCCAATTAGAATCTTTCTCAGGTGATATTGTTTCCTTTCGTTTGCTGTTTCGCCATACCAAAAAACCAACAAAATCCAAAACTTCCTGAAGTTCACCTTCCGGTAGTCGTTCTAAATTTTCCGTTATCTTTTGTTTCAAATATGTCATAATTTTATTAACCCTCACTTACTCTGGTGTTCGGGAAAAATGCGACCTCGGCGAACTTGGCGTTTCTGGGTTGATTCTGTCATCGGAGGAAAGGGGCGGATGGATTTTGAGATATTCTTATTGTATACCTCAGAAACCCGGTTTCTGGCAACAGTTTGGTTTTAGAAACCCGGTTTCTTGGAGAAGCCGGGTTTCTACCGTCATAGCCATTTAGCGCTAAAGCGCAACAACGTACCTAAGAAAAGAAACCCGGTTTCCGATCGACCAGTCTGTTTTAACTGATTTTTGCTATTAGTCTGGGATTTGAATCGCTGGCGGGCTTTGAACACAAAACCAATCTATCCTATAAACATGAGGCAAATTTAAAATGCGATCGCCTAAAATATAGATACACCTAACTAACATCGGAGATAACCGACTATGCGTGGAACTATGAGGGGAGTTCAATTTTTAACCGACCATCAAGGGAATAAAACTGCTGCACTTGTTGATTTAAAAGAACATAGTGCATTTTGGGCAGATGTTTTAGAAGAATGCGGCGAACCATTAGACTTTCAATTCTTAATCAATGACCAAGGTGAAAAAATTGCAGTAGTCCTTGACTTCGAGAAACACGGCGAACTTTGGGAAGATGTCTATGATGGCATAATTTGTGATGAACGGGAAAATGAACCTACTGTACCTTGGGAAGAAGTTAAACGAGAACTTGAGGCAAAGAGGAAATTGAGTGTCTGATTATATCATCACTTTTGCGCGATCTGCTCGGAAAGAACTCGATTCTCTTTCTATTCAAATCAGCAGTCGGATCGATCCCGAAATTAATGCTTTAGCAAATAACCCACGTCCATCTGGTTGCGTCAAGTTAAAAGGTAGGCAAAACCAATGGCGAATTCGGATTGGGAACTATCGGGTAATTTACAGCATTGATGACGAAACTTTTACTATCAAAATTATGGAAGTGGGACACCGAGGGGACGTATACGAAAGGTAAAAGACGCGATCGCACTTTTTCAACAACGAGGATCGCACCTCCTCCTTTTCCTCTTGTTCTCTGCGCCTCTGCGGTTTAAAAAAAATCAGGGTAATCCAGGACAACTCCCGAATTACCCCAATCTTAAATTAAACCTAAAATCAATTACGCTACAGTCGCCATCCGCACATCGCTATTTGCCAATAACTCTTGCAATTCATCGGCGTCCACAGTTTCCTTCTCAATCAACATTGCTGCTAACTGATTAAGCACACTACGGTTATTTGTCAAGACCTCTTTCGCCCGCTTGTAGGCTTGGTCTACCAAAATGCGGACTTCATCATCAACAGTAGCAGCAGTTTCTTCCGAGAAATCCCGCTCTGCCATGATATCGCGACCCAAGAACATATTACCTTGCTGACGACCCAAAGCAACTTGTCCGATGCGATCGCTCATCCCAAACCGCATCACCATCTGACGCGCCACCCGCGCCACTTGCTGCAAGTCACTAGAAGCACCAGTCGTCACCTCTTCCTCACCGAAGACAATCTCCTCAGCAAGACGACCGCCTAGCAGCATCGCCATCCGATTTTGCAGATAAGAACGACTCACAAGACCAGAATCCAACCGATCTTCGCTAGGCGTAAACCAAGTGATCCCGCCAGCTTGACCGCGAGGAATAATGCTAATCTTCTGCACCGGGTCAAAATCTGGCATTAACGCACCGACAACGGCGTGTCCAGCTTCGTGATAAGCTACCACAGCCTTGCGCTTCTCGCTAATTACCCGGTCTTTCTTCTCTGGGCCAGCCAGCACGCGATCGATCGCATCATTGACTTCATCCATCGAGATTTCCGTCAAATTGCGACGCGCCGCCAAAATAGCCGCTTCATTGAGCAAATTAGACAGATCCGCCCCAGTAAAACCAGGAGTCCGACGGGCAATCTTCTCCAAATCCACATCCTGAGCTAAAGTCTTACCACGGGAGTGGACATTGAGAATTTCCAGACGCCCAGCAAAGTCAGGTCGATCCACAACTACTTGGCGATCGAAACGACCCGGACGCAGCAGTGCCGCATCCAGTACATCTGGGCGGTTCGTTGCTGCAATAATAATGATGCCGTTATTCCCCTCAAAACCGTCCATTTCAGTCAGCAACTGGTTGAGAGTTTGTTCACGCTCATCGTTACCGCCGCCTAAACCAGCACCCCGTTGACGACCGACAGCATCAATTTCATCAATGAAGACGATGCAGGGCGCATTTGTTTTGGCTTGTTCAAACAAGTCGCGGACGCGGGAAGCACCAACACCCACAAACATTTCCACGAACTCAGAACCGGAGATCGAGAAGAAAGGAACACCCGCTTCCCCTGCTACAGCACGCGCCAGCAGTGTCTTACCCGTTCCGGGAGGCCCAACCAGCAGCACGCCTTTGGGAATTTTTGCGCCAATAGCCGTGAAGCGATCGGCATTTTTCAAGAAATCAACAACTTCGTTGAGTTCCAGCTTTGCTTGGTCAATCCCAGCGACATCCCCAAAAGTTACTTGGGTTTGCGGCTCCATTTGCACTCTGGCTTTCGACTTACCAAAGTTCATCGCCTGAGAGCCAGGGCCATTTTGGGCCCGTCGCAGCAAAAAGAACAGCCCCACCAAAAGCAGGATGGGGAAGAACAGACTGCTCATCGCCTTCACCCAGAAGGCATCATCGTTTGGTGGTAAAACTGAAATGTCAACCTTGTTTTTAGTTAGAAAGTTAAACAGGTCCGGGTCGGGGGGAAGATTGACTATCACCCTGTTGCCGTTTGGGGCTTGCACGCGGGCCATAGACCGATCTGCACTAATACTGACTTTCCCTACCTGTTTGCTTTCGACTTTCTGGAGGAACTCACTGTAGCGCCACGTTTCTCTCTGAGGTTGCTTGTTGTCAAAAAATGCGGTCGCCAATGCAACCACTACCAAGGCTAACAGTGCGTACAGCCCTGCATTTCTCCATTGTTTATTCACTCTTGGTCTATCCTCCTGGGTTTTAGATCTGAGGAATTTTTCTAGTTAACTTATGTTAATTTATTTTAACCTATCTAAGAAAATGGCTAGGGGCTAGGGGCTAGGGGC
>CASBRD010000469.1 GCA_949128025.1 Oscillatoriales cyanobacterium PMM_0008
AAGTCTATCTTTCCGCCCCATAAAAGGCTGGAAATTTTGAGTATTGTACAAAAGGGGATTGAGATGCTATCAGGCCCGAAATATTCCAATGAGGGATTGCGGGACGCTCTGGAAAGGGAATTGGGACGGGTTTCGATCGGCGAAGTTAAACGCCCAATAATATTGATTCTCGCCTACGACGTACTTTATCGCAATACAACGTTTTTCACAAATTGCCATCCCGAACTTGGACTTCGGTGGTTCGACGATATACCTTTGTCGGAGATATGTATCTCCTCCTCCGCCGCTCCGACTTACTTTCCGCCTCATAAATTGATAGCAAACAAT
This sequence comes from Oscillatoriales cyanobacterium PMM_0008, assembly GCA_949128025.1. GTDB lineage: Bacteria > Cyanobacteriota > Cyanobacteriia > Cyanobacteriales > Aerosakkonemataceae > Argonema. Next base: position 328 of record CASBRD010000469.1, read on the forward strand.
AAATTTGGAGACGATTGGGAATTTCCGCACATCGATGGGGGAGTATCGGCAAACAATCCCTCTCTCGCCGCGATTAGTTTAGTAATGAAGGTCAGTCAATTACAAGAAGTTTCTCCAGAAATAAAGAGGGAATTTAACCTTGAGAATCTCAAATTTGAAGATATCTCTGTCCTTTCTATTGGCACGGGTCGCAGTGGCAATCCTATTAAATACGAAGAAATAAGGCGCTGGAGACTTGCCAATTGGGCAGAGAAGATAGTTGATATTTTTATGGAGCCTAAATCTGAGATTGACAGCCGAATTTGCGAACAGCTGATGGGAGGATCGGATTCTAAGCGTTATTTGCGCCTGCAATTTGAACTTAACGATCGATATAAGCCCAAGGCTGGTGAGACTTGGAGAGACACTCGCGAATTAGTACCCGAAAATGAACGAACGAACAGATTTACAGGTAAACACATACCTGAAGACATAGATAATGCTGATTCGATCGATTCGCTGCTAATAGCTACAGAATCCTTCATCGAGAATGGCCACACTTATTATACGAGAGACACTGAAGGGCCTTTAGTAAAAGACGCGATCGCGAATTTTATTGATGCCAACTAGAGCTAGGGATTAGTTTTGAGTTTTGAGTTAATAATTTCCCCTACACCCACTAACCCTTTGGGTTTCTTTGCTTATAAAAGTCGATATTTCGTAGTAGCACGGCATTAATAAGATTATTGGCCGGGAGAATAATTTTATTAATGTCGTGCTACTACCACAGTCAAAGAAACCCGGTTTCTGGAATTAGGGAGTTGGTGTTCTAGCCCTTAGCTATTTAACTACGCAAACTCCACCAAATGATACAGCGCATCGCTCAGTGTTTCTACCAGGGGTAGCAGCTTGTAAGTCGCGGGTGCTGGTGTTATAGCTGTATTCTCCTGCTTGGTAATTGCGGTTAGGATTGGCGCAATACCTGTAAACTTGACCTGATTCGTTAAAAGAGACTACAACTAAAGAAGTTGTAGCCGCTGGACAAGTATCCAAAACCCTCAATCCAAAGTCATTTTGTAGCATTTGTCGCCTTTGATCGTTGAGTTGAGAAGATGACCCTTGGGCTACAGAAGTTCCCCGTTTTAAATCGCCGCCCACAGCATCATAGCTATACTCTCCTGCTGGGTACACGCGGTTGGGATTGGCGCAGTATCTGTAAGTTTGAGTAGATTCAGGAAAGGAAACGACCACCAAAGAACCTGTTGCGGGAGGACAGTTATCCAGCACGCGCAATCCAAAGTCATTTTGTAAAACTTGTCGTCTTGAATCGTTGGTTTGAGAAGATGAACCTTGGGCTAAAGACGTTCCCGATTTTAGATCTCGACTGACAGCATCATAGGTATACTCTCCGGCTGGATAAACGCGGTTAGCATTAGCGCAATACCGATAAGTTTGAGTAGCTTCGGGGAAGGATACGACGACTAAAGAACCCGTTGCGGGAGGACAGTTATCCAAAACTCGCAATCCAAAGTCCTTTACCAGAAGTTGTCGCCTTTGATCTGTGTTTCCAGAAGATGGATTTTGGGCAACTGAATCATTGGAAATTCCTGAAACGGAAAGTGTGTATCTTCCCCGCGTGTTATTCTGACCTAATACTAGAAGCCTGTATTCTCCAGTAGCCGGTACTCGATACCGCAGTGAATTACCCGTATCGTCGTAGGCAACTTGTCGTTCGTTTTGTGATGAAATTAAAACTAATACTGGCGCAAGGTTGCCTTCTGCAACATCGACGGAGATATTTATGGTGTCGCCTTGCTGGGCGTTAAAAATGTATTCTTGACCGGCTGATGTCTGAATGGGAGAACCTGTTCTCGATTGGTTTCTAAAGCGGAAGGTGGGAGAGTTAGTACGGATGACTCCATCAACGCTATCACCGTCATTGAGTCTCTCTGCTGCACCAGCGATGTCGCCGATCGCTATTACCATCATCCCTGCGATCGCTACGCTTGCAGCAATTCTACGGAAAAACTTACGATCGATCATCTAATGCCCCCTCACCTGTTAAAAAAGATTGCTTGCTGTTTCGACAGATTATATACAGCTACGGTTCCTAGTGCATCCCAAATACAGCAAAGTGCTTCGGCTTTAGTGCTGAGTACACTCAAAAATAATGTAGAGGGTGAAGATACGATCTCACCCCAGCTTCCCGCTTGGCCCAAGTTTACTCCTGTGTCGTAGGCTGATAAATTCGACGCAACTCCTCCACCGTATTCACCGTTCTCAGTCCCGCTTGAATTGCTCTCAACTGCTCCACATCTTCTAGAAGGGAAATTTCTGGCAATAAACTTAATCCCTCACTGCCAAATTTTAACTCCAACCCCAGTTCAATGCTTTCTAGCAGTATCTGTCTCATCTGCTGCTGGCTTTGCTCAATCCCCTTTTGAATTCCGATTCTCTCAACACTCGTAATGTATGGCATACGGCTTTCCTCTTCTAAATGAATGACTTCCTGCCAAAACTCTTGCTCTAACTCTTGTGGGAGGCTCATTACCCAATCTATAAACTGGAACAAATTGA